>JAFWDM010000104.1 GCA_017513005.1 Lachnospiraceae bacterium | reverse complement strand
GCTTCTGAAGGATCCGGCGAAAACGGATGAGGCGGATTATGTGGTGATGGAGTCGACCTATGGAGACCGCCTGCATGAGGGAGACTGGGCACCGCCGGTGGAGGAGCTTGCGGATATTCTGCGGCAGACCTTCCGGAGGGGCGGAAACGTCGTGATCCCCTCCTTCGCCGTGGGAAGGACCCAGGTCATGCTCTATTATCTGCGCCACATCAAGCAGAACGATATGGTGCCGGAGTATAAAAATTTCCCCGTCTATGTGGACAGTCCCCTCGCGGTCGATGCAACGGAGATCTTTCTGGCCAACGAGGAAAACTGCTATGATGAGGAGGCCCTGGACCTGCTCCGGCGCGGGATCAATCCCATCACCTTTCCGGGCCTGCGCCTGACGATCTCCACGGAGGAGTCCAAGGCCATCCTGGACGACTATGAACCCAAGGTCATCATCAGTGCTTCCGGCATGTGTGATGCCGGCCGCATCAAGCATCATTTGAAACACAATCTGTGGAAGCCGGAGAGCACGATCCTGTTTGTGGGCTACCAGGCGGCCGGATCCCCCGGCAGACGGATCCTGGACGGCGCAGAGGAGATCAACATTTTCGGTGAACCGGTGGCGGTCCGGGCAAAGATCGAGAGCCTCAAGAGTCTGTCGGGCCATGCGGACCGGAAGGGTCTTCTGGACTGGCTGGGCGGCTTTAAGGAAAAACCCCGCCAGGTTTTCGTTGTCCACGGGGATGACGAAGTGGCGGAGGGGTTCGCCATGTTTTTGAGGGATCAGGGCTGCAATGCCATGGCGCCGTTCAGCGGCACCCGCTACGACCTGGCGGCAGGAAAGTTTATTGAAGTGACAAAGGGCATACCGCGGACGAAGGCCGCGAAAGCCCGCACCGTCTCCGATTCCTATACGAAGCTCAAGCTCACGTCGAAGCGTCTGCAGGACCTCATCGACGAGAGTACGGGACTCCCGAACAAGGATCTCGACAAGTTCACGGCGGAGCTGGAGAAGCTCCTGGAAAAGTACAGAAGGTAGGGACCGCCGGGCATGCGGTCCGGCCTGCGGAATGCAGGAACCGGCGGTTTGGCCTGCGGAATGCAGAAATCGGCGGTTTAGTCTGAGAAATGGAGTGTACGCATGAATCTGATCGCAGCAGTGGACAGCAACTGGGCCATCGGCAATAAGGGCCAGCTCCTGGTCCGCATCCCCAATGACCACAGGATGTTCCGGCAGGAGACCCTGGGCAGGGTCGTTGTCTACGGAAGGAAGACACTGGAGACCTTTCCGCTCTCGCAGCCTCTGGACGGGCGGGAAAATATCGTCCTGTCGACAAACCGGGAGCTTGAAGTGCGCGGTGCCAGGGTCGTCCACAGCATCGGAGAACTGCTGGAAGTCTGCAGCAGCTATCCCCCGGAGGACGTCTATGTGATCGGCGGCGAGAGTGTCTACAGGCAGCTCCTGCCTTATTGCGACACTGCCCACATCACAAAGATCGACTATGCCTATGAGGCGGACGCATGGTTCCCGAACCTGGACCAGGATCCGGACTGGGAGATCACTGCGGACAGTGATGAACAGACCTATTTTAATATCACGTACCGGTTTTTGAAATACGAGAGAAAATGACAGGGCCTCTTATTACTGTCTCTCCCGCAGGTCCACAGGACAGGAAAGGGCGCGCAGAGCGGGGACGCCGCGGTTTCGTCTCTTCCGCAGATCCACAGGACAGGGGCAGCCCGGCCTTTTTGAGGGAGCAGAGAAGGGACCGGGGGCCGGTCTGGAGATTTATGAGGTCCGGAGGAATTTGAATTGGAAAATAGGAAGAATCCTGTGTATATCATATGTGTACTGCTCTGTCTGGCAGCGCTGCTGAGCGGCTGCGGGCGGTCCCTCGTTATCACGACCGGGTTTGGCAGAAATGAGGTGTTCCGCCTGGGAAAGAACAGATGCAGGCTCGCGGAGGTGCGGGTCTATCTGCTGGATCTGCAGAAGCAGAACGAGACCCTTTACGGGACCGCGATCTGGGACAGCGGGGACAGGGAGGAGATCCAGCAGGCAGTGAAAGACCAGGCCCTGGCGCAGATCACCAGGGTCAAGGCCCTGAACCGGATCGGGGTCAGCCGGAACGTCATGCTGTCCAAAGATGAGACGGATCGCGCGGTGAATGCGGAGCACGAATATTACGCCGCCCTCTCCGAGGAAGAAAAAAAATATATCGGCCTGGATGAACATAACCTGCAGCGCATGTTTCAGGAGTATGCCCTGGCGGAGAAGACCTGGAGGAGCCTGGGGGATTCCGCAGAGGAAGTCTTTGAAGAGTTTTATCAGAATACCCAGTGTGATCTGAATACAAAGCTCTGGCAGAAGGTTTCTCTGAAAAAGCAGGAGGGCGATCCGGATGCGCCGGGGTTCGCGCAGTGTTACCGCGCAATGTTTCCCGAAGAAGACCGGGAAGCAGAGCAGACAGAGGAAGAGAAGGCGGACGGGGAACAGACAGAGGAAGGGCAGTAACTACAGTCTGAACGGACAGAGGAAGGGCAAAGTTAAAGTCTCAAAAGGGCAGAGAAAGAGCGGAAATAAAAGCAAAAAAGCGGGAAGGGGATCTGTTTGAAAATGGGAATGTCAGGAGCGGTCTGTGCCGCTGCGGGTACAGGCCTGCTCATATGTTTCCTGCTCCCGGTATTTACAGGGAGAATCCTGGATATAGGAAATGTGACAGGGCTCGTGATCAGTACCTGTCTTCTTTTTTATGGTTTGCGGCAGGCGCCGGTCCACGAAGCCCTGGGCAGGATCCGGACGGAGGGCCCCCTTCCTGCGCGTATCGCTCTGGCGGCAGCAGGCATCCTCTGTGCCGGGATCGCGCTGACAGCGCTCCTTCTGACCTGCATGATGGTGCGAGCGGCCCTGAAGGAACCGGCGGAGGATGCCAATGTCATCGTACTGGGCTGTGAGGTAAAGGGAGAAAAGCCCAGTCTGATGCTGTCCGGGAGGATCGATGCAGCCGTGCACTACCTGCAGAGGCATCCGGGCGCTCTGTGCGTGGTCTCCGGCGGCACGGGAGAGGGGGAGAAAATCTCCGAGGCGGAGTGCATGTACCGGTTTATGACGGCGCAGGGGATCGAACCTGCGAGGATCCTGCTGGAGGACCGGTCTGTTTCCACCAGGGAGAACCTCCTTTTTTCCATGAGAAAGCTGGAGGAGGCGGGAGCCGGGGACAACCGCAGGATCGCTGTCGTGACCAATGAATTCCACGCCTGCCGCGCCCATCTCATTGCAAAAAAGCTCGGGCTGCAGGCGGGGTCTGTCGTCTCACGGACCCCCTGGTGGCTGTTTCCCACCTTCTATGTGCGGGAGCTCTACGGATTGCTCTACCAGCTTCTTTTGTGATTTGTTGTTACAGTACAGACCCGCCTGAAGTCCCGAGGTGTTTTTCGCGGCTTTTTTGCGAAAAACCCGAGTGGAACGGCGCGCGCCGCACGCGAAGCGTATTGGAATCGGTGCGCGCAACGTTACAGCAATGCGAAGCTTTGCTACCGCCCTTCGAGGGGGCGTGGACAGTAACGATTTGTTAGCACTCGTTTTAAACGAGTGCTAATTTTTTATTGACATTTCAGAAAAGGGAGACTACAATCTTTTTTGTTGCAGAGGCGGAAATGCCGCCGGACGATTTTTGTAAACAAACTGTATTTATTCTTCATCGCGCATGGTCCGCGGCTTTGGCTGCGGGATCTGCGCGGCAAAAGGAAACAGGAGGCATATACATGGCAATGGAAAGAGGACCTTTATCGATCAACAGTGAAAATATGTTCCCGATCATCAAGAAGTGGCTGTACTCCGACCACGATATTTTCTACAGGGAACTGATCTCCAACGGCTGTGACGCGATCACCAAGCTGAAAAAGCTGGATATGATGGGAGATTATGAACTGCCGGAGGGATATAAGCCCAGGATCGACATCGAAGTGGATCCGCAGGAGAAGACGATCCGGGTCACGGACAACGGCCTGGGCATGACGGCGGAAGAAGTAAAGGAATATATCAACAATATCGCCTTTTCCGGTGCGGAGGCCTTCCTCGAAAAGTACAAGGATAAGGCCAGCGACGACCAGATCATCGGGCACTTCGGCCTTGGCTTTTACAGTGCGTTCATGGTCGCGGAGCTGGTCGAGATCGACACGCTCTCCTATCAGGACGGCGCAAAGCCGGTGCACTGGGAATGTGACGGCGGCAGCACCTATGCGATGGACGACGGCTCCAGGAAGGAGACCGGGACGACGGTCACCCTGCACCTGTCCGAGGACTGCGTGGAGTTCTCCAACTACTACCGCGCGCAGGAGGTCATCGAGAAATACTGTGCCTTCATGCCCGTCGAGATCTATCTGTCCGAGCATGATACCAAGATGACGGAGACGATCAAAGAGTCGGAGCGCAGGCCCGACGACGTGGTCATCGAAGTGATCGAGCCGGAGAAAAAGCCGGAAGCGCCGAAGAAAGAGGCCGATGCGGCGCAGACTGAAGAGAAAGACGGGGAAAAGAAGGAGGAGAAGCCCGAGGAGAAGCGGCTGAAGATCCGCCGCCGCCCGATGCTCTGCAACGACCCGTCGCCCCTGTGGGCAAAGACCCCGAAGGACTGCACGGACGAGGAGTACAAGGAGTTTTACAGGAAGGTCTTCAACGATTACAGGGAGCCCCTGTTCTGGATCCATCTGAACATGGACTATCCCTTTAACCTCAAGGGCATCCTCTACTTCCCCCGCCTGAACCTGGAGTATGAGTCCGCCGAGGGCGTGATCAAGCTCTACAACAGCCAGGTCTTTATCGCGGACAATATCAGGGAGGTCATCCCGGAGTTCCTGATGCTGCTCAAGGGCGTCATCGACTGCCCGGACCTGCCTCTGAACGTATCCAGAAGTGCCCTGCAGAACGACGGCTTCGCCCAGAAGATCTCCGATTATATCTCCAAAAAGGTCGCCGAGAAGCTGGCGGGCATGTGCAAGACCGACAAGGAAAACTATGACAAATACTGGGATGATATCAGTCCCTTCATCAAGTACGGCTGCCTGAAGGACGAGAAGTTCTGCGAGAAGATGACGGACTACATTCTTTTCAAGGATCTGGACGGCAAATATCACACCATGCCCGACGCGCTGGAGATCAACACGAAGGATGCGGACAAGGCAGAGGAGGACGCGGCAGACGGCAGCGCTGCGGCTGCTCCTGCAGGGGAAGACACTGCCGGGACAGCGACGGATGAAAACGGCAATGCTGTCGAGGCGGACGTAGTCGGCGGGGAGGCCCCGGCCGGGGAAGACGGCGCTGACAAAGAGGAAGACAGGGAACGCACGATCTATTATGTGACCAATCCGGACCAGCAGAACCAGTATATCCGCATGTTCCGCGAGAACGGCATGCAGGCATTCGTGCTGGATCAGCCGATCGACACACCTTTTATCGCCCATCTGGAGTCCAAGAACGAGGGGATCCACTTTGCCCGCATTGACGCGGATGTACAGGATGCCCTGCGGGCGGATGCAGAAGCGGATGCAGAGGGGACAAGGGAGAAGAATAAGGAAAACGAGGAAAAGATCGCGAAGATCGTGCAGAAGGCGCTGGAGGACGACAAGCTCACCGTGCGGCTCGAGACCCTGAAGGACGCGAATATCTCTTCCATGCTCACCGTGGACGAGCAGACCCGCCGCTATATGGATATGATGAAGGTCTATGCCGGAGACGGCCTGGGATTCGGCTCTGCCGGCCTGGGAAATGAGGGCCGCACCCTCATCCTGAATGCCGTCCATCCGCTGGTGAAATATGTCCTGGAGCACGAGGAAGGAGACAACACGAAGCTTGTCTGCGAGCAGCTCTATGATCTGGCTGTCCTGCAGAATGAACCGCTGACCGGGGACGAGATGGCGGAATTTGTCAGCAGGAGCAACAAGATCCTGATGCTCCTCGTCGGGGAGAATGAAGAAAAGGCATGACACAGGCACCTGCCCCCCGGCGCTCCGCCGGTAAACGGTTCCTGTACACGTCTCCGCGGAGGATGCGTACAGGAATAACGGTAAATAATGCAGGACTTTGGAAAGATTCATTCAGGTCTGCAAAAGATTTATTGTGATGTGTTATAATCTCCTTTGACGGGGCCGGTCCGCCGGTCCCGCCCAGGGAGATTTTTTGTCATAGATTTTTTGTCATAGAAGTTTGCGAACAGAAGGTCATTGCCACAGGTATGAGAGACTTTTACACGAAAGAAAATATGCAGGCGGAGACGTTTCATGTGCCGGATGGCGGCCTGTATTTCGAACCGGCAGAACTGTCCTTTGAAGCGGAAGCGGATTCAGGCCGGGAGGGCGTCATCCGTGTTCTGCACAGGGACGGCAGACCGGCAAGGGGGTATGTCTATCCCTCCGGACGCTGTATGCGGGGGGTGCGCGAGCAGTTCGCGCCTTCTGCGGACGGAACCGGCTATATACGCTGGCAGTTTGACGGCCGGGGAATCGCACCGGGCAGGGTCCTGCAGGGCTTTTTTCGTGTACTTTCTCCTTGCGGTGAATACAGGATCCCCTATACGGTGAGGATCCGCGGAAAAGGCGCGGCTGCAGGAGCTGACAGGGCTAAGGCCGCTTCCGGGGACGGGGCGGATTCGAAAGCCGGCTTTCTCGCTCTCGCGGGAAAGGATCTCGTGCGTGCGGCGGCTTTTTTCTACAGTTCCCGTTTTGAGAAGATCCTGACAGACGAGAAGGACCGGACACTTTACAGAGGCCTGTCCATGACAGAGGGAAATCTGCAGAATGTCGAGGAGTTCCTGATCGCGGCCTGCGGAATGGAAAAAACCGTCTATGAGCCGGTGGAAAAGGAACTGGCTCTGCAGGTGGCGGTACAGCGGGGCAGGGCTGAGGGCCGCATGGCGGGGAGCCGTGCGCAGAGGGCGCTGGAGGCCCACCGGCAGAGGGTCCGCAACAGCACGATGGCGCAGTCTACCGCCCGCACAAAAATCAGCGGGGCACGGGAGGAGGAAGCTTCCGGAGCCGGAAATACCCCGGGATCGGAAACGGAGGATCTGCTCTACCTCCCTCTTCATATCCGGCGGACCGGGACCGGGTTCTCCGACCTGGTGCTCCAGGCGGAAGGGAGCTTCCTTCCGACTGCGCCTTTCCGTGTTCCGGTGAAAAATATGCGCGCGGAGACAGATCCGGACGAACAGGCACAGTCTGTGTCAGTCTTTACGGTCAGGATCCCCGTGAACCGGGCAGCATTGCATGCAGGAAAAAACTTCGGGCGCCTTCTTCTGCAGGGGCCTTTTAACGATGCGGAAGTACCTGTGGAGGTGCACTGCACTTCCTCCGTGGCACCGGTCCGCCGCAGACAGGAGCGTGAACTGCAGCTGATGGAACTGCAGCTCATGCGGCTGTACGTCGATTTCCGGCTCACCGGGATGGAGGAGGATCCGGAGAAAGAGGACGGACAGGCGCTTCAGCGGGGAGAATGGTTCCGGCAGGCCGACCGGATCATCGACATGCTGTCGACCCGCAGCCATGGAGATCTGCTGCCCCGGCTGTACGGGGTACATCTGCTTCTTCTGCGCGGACAGAGGACGGAGGCTCTGCGGGCGCTCGGCCGTATTGCGGTCCAGTACGCGGGAGAGGATACGGAGGGAAATCTCTCCGCCCGCTTTACCGGGGAAGGGGAGGAAGCCTATTGTTACAGGCAGTACCTCTATGCCCGCTGTTGTCCGGAGGATGGCCGCCTGCAGGGCAGGGTCGTACGTTTTTTGAAGGGCGTCTACCGGGCGGGAGGAGACTGGCGCACAGCCTGGATGCTGCTGGATCTGGCGCAGGATTACGCGCCCGGCACAGCAGCCCGCTGGAACTTTCTCCGGCATCAGTTCGAGAACGGATGCAGCAGCCCCATGATCTGGATCGAGGCCTGGGAGATGGTCCGCGCAGATCCGCAGATCCTTTTGCCCGGCAGCTCTGTGCAGGAGCGGTGGGCCCGGGATGACTTCGGACTGCACGTACTCTGGTACGCCGCCAGAAATAATGCCCTCACAGACCGGGCGGCGGAGGTGATGGCGGCGCTCGCGGAAAAAAAGAAGACTTTTTCCGGGGTCCTCTACAGGGGGTTGTGCGCCGCCTGTGGGATGGAACGCTATGCCGGCGGGTCGCAGCGGGTGGATGCCGGGACGGCGGAAACAGGGGATGCCCCGCCGCAGTCCTCGAAGATCAGGAAGATGCTCCTGCGGGCTGTCTGTATCCTGCTGGTGCGAGGACAGGATGTGTCCCCGCAGGCACACAGATGGTATGACATGGCCATGGGGGAAGGGATCGCGATCACGAGACTGGCCGAGAGCTGGCAGCAGAGCATGCCTTCCGATGATGCCTCCTTCCGTCTCCCGTCAGGAAGAAATGCCATTCTCCGCACGACTGTGCCGCGTGTGGTGCGGGCAGTTCTGCTCTACGACCGCTTCCGCACAGAGGAATCCTTCCCGGTCAAAAACGGTGTCGCCTTCCTGCCGGTCTTCGGAGATGCCAATGAGATCTTTCTCGAGGACGCAGAAGGAAACCGCTATGCGCAGAGCCTCCCCTACACGCTGGACTTGCAGAAACAGGTTCCGGGAATAATACAGGGTGCGGCGGCTGCGGAGGGATCTGCATCCGCAAAAGGGAGCGCGGAGAAAAGGCAGTCGGAGGACCTGCATGCCCTCGCTGCGCGGATCGGCTTCGGCGATCGGGCGGCGGACGACGGATACACATGCACGCCGGAAACAGTGACTGCTGCGGGCAGGCTTCTCGACAGCAGGGAGCTGACAAATACAGCGCACACCCGCCTTCTTCTGGAGTGCCTCACGGCGTGCGGGTCGCAGCAGAACCGGGAGTGGCTCCGCTTTTTCCTGAAAAAGGCCGACCCCGCGCAGGGAACGGACCGATCCCGTGCCGCGATCCTGGGATGGCTGGAGCAGGCGGGGGAATACGAGAGGGCCCTGCGCTGGCTGATCAGCTACGGGCCGGAGGGCATTGACAGCGCCCTTCTGGGCAGGATCTGTCTCGGAGTTCCCTGGGAGGGGGGATATCTGCCCACAGTCGTTCCGCTCGGCTGGGAAGCCTTTCTGAAGGAGAACACAGGGGAGGAACTTCTCAAAAGGTTGTCCTCCTCTTTCTGCGGATTCTCTGCGGAACTGGTCCGCCTCCGCGCCGCCTGCGTGAATACCGGCGTGCCGACTGCGGATCTGGACCGGCGGATCATCCGCCAGACGCTCTATACAGGAGCTGTCACGAAAGAACATGCGCAGATCATCGCCGACGCGGGACGGGACCTGCAGGAGGCATTTCTGCCTGCCGCCGCGCAGTATGCGGACTTTTCCTTTTCCGGAGGCGTCATGATGGGAGAACGCATGACGGATCTTCTGACCGGTGTGCTTGCGGACGGACAGCAGGAGGCGGAGGACATCTGCAGGATCGCATTTCTGAAGGAGCTGTCCATGCGGCAGGGGGAGATCTCGGAGCGGGAACGGGCGGCGGCAAAGGCCGGACTTTCCGTGCTGCTCTCCAAAGGGATCATTTTTCCTTTTTACAGGCAGTTTCCCGGATACGACGACCGCCTGGATCTGTACGCGGAGGAGACGCTGGTCCAGTATCATCCCGCCGGGGAGACCGGCGGTCAGATCGTCTTCCACTACACGACTTCGCGCAGGGGAGAGGCCGGCAACTATCGCGCCAGACCTATGAAGGAGATGTACCGGGGGTTTTTTGTCTCGGGATTTCTGCTCTTTTACGGCGAGCAGATGCACTATTATATTACGGACGATGCGGCACAAAAACACGTGGTCCAGAGCGGTATGATCAGCCAGGATGCCAGGATCGCGGACAGCTCATCCGGCCGTTTCGGCCTGATCAACAGAACGACCCGGGCGGCGGCCCTGCGCGACTACGACGGGGCGCTGTCTCTTTTGTCGGATTATTACCGGAGAAGCTATCTGGAAGAGGAACTCTTCCGCAGATAAGGGACTGTACAGATTATTATGCTGCAGTTCCCGATGGGCCGGTAAACAATTAACAGGTATAGTAAGGGTAGTTATCGAACATGATCATTTCAAAGTCACCGGCGGGCAGATATATGCTCGGTATTGATTTTACTGATACATACTGTCAGATCTCCTGGCTTTTCAATAAGAAGGCCAGATTCGGCAGGGGCTTTGTCAATGCCGCTACCGGAGGCGTCGCCCGGGAACCGGTGACCTTTTCCCGGGATAACGGAGGGGAGGAGTATGACATCCCCGTCGCCCTTTTTAAGGGAAAGGGCGCACCCGCATGGACAGCCGGACAGGCGGCGGTCGACGCCGCACAGGAGGAGGACGGCACGCTCGTGGACCATCTTCTGGAGAAGGCGCGCAGGGATGAGGCAGTCGTCATAGAGGGAGAGGAATACCGGGCAGGCTCTCTGCTTGCCCTGTTCCTCCGCCGCTGTCTGTCCATGCTGGAGCCTGCCATAGCGCCGGAGCAGATCGCCGCAGCGGCCGTTACGGCCCCGGTGATGGATTACGAAACGGAGCAGGCACTGACCAGGGCTTTTGCCCGTCTCGGAACCGGTGCGCAGCAGGTCGTCTGTGAGAGTCATGCGGAGTCCTTCTACAGCTATATGCTTATGCAGGATGCGGAGCAGCGCCGCGCCGGGATGCTTTTGTGTGAGTACGGCGGGGGAGGAGAACTGACATTCTCCACGCTGCTTTACAACCGGCGGACCAGTCCTGTCGTCTACTGGGCGGAGACGGAGGTGAAGGAGATCCCCCCTGCAGTCACCGGACCGGCCAGGGACCGGGCTTTTGCCGCAGCCGCGCAGGAAGTACTGCTCAAACATGAGGCCTCCGCGGTCTATCTGACCGGAGAGGGCTTTGCGGGCGGGTGGCTCAGGGACGCCGCCGCCTTTTTGTGCCGCGGGCGCAGGGTCTTTATGGGGGAGAACCTTTTCAGCAAGGGCGCCGCATACAGCGCGCTCCTTCACGCAGACAGACCGTCCGGAATCCCGGACAGTATCTTTCTGTCCCGGGATGCACTGCGCTCCAATATCGGGATCGAGGTCCTGATGCGGGAACAGACAGGCTACCATGTCCTTTTGGATGCAGGGACGAAATGGTACAACGCAGAAGTGGAGGAGGATTTTATCCTCGAGAGCGGAGAGGAGTTTACCCTGCTCAGGACCCCGGTCACCGGCGGCGATCCGCAGCAGCTGGCAGTGCGGCTGGACGGCCTGCCGGAGCGTCCTGACAGGACGACGAGACTCCGCGTGGTCCTGACCATGCCGGCCCCGGACCGCCTGCATATACAGATCACGGACATGGGATTCGGCGAGATCTTTCCCGCGGACGGCGGGATCTGGGACCAGGACTTTCAGGTGTGAGCAGCACTTTTGAGTATGAGTGAGGGAAACTATGGGAAAAGTACTGACCGCGGCAGGCAGGCTGGCCGACACGCCGTACAGGATCAGGAAGATTGAACGCAATGTATATTCTGCGGAGGAACTGTGCTACTCGCTGGCCCAGTGCGCGGATTTCATGGATGAGGAGATCATGGATCCCGCACTGGCAGACTGGCTCTCCGAGTCCTGCGGCCTGCATGAACTTGCAAGACTTCTGCGCAGCCAGCTGCGGGGCCGCCATACGACGAGGGAGTTTGTAGGAACGATCCTGCGTGAATGCGGATATCTCCCTGCCGGGGAGACGGCGAAGGTCCTGGAGCGCATGGAGCACGGGAATGGCATGGCGTCCATCTCCAGGGACCTGGCCAGGGCCCAGTCTCTGGCTGTGCGCGGGTATATGCGGCAGGCGCAGAACACGTATACGGAGCTTTTGGGGAAGCTCCCGGCAATGGAGCGGGGGACGCGGGCGCAGATCTGGAAGGAAAAAGGGCTGCACTATGCGGACAGCTTTCTCTTCGAGCGTGCTGCGGACTGCTTTCGCGAAGCCTATGCGCTCTCCCCGCTCCCGGAGCACGCCTTCTGGTATGTCGCTTCCTTGTATATGTATCTGGACGGAGATGCCTACAGAAAGTTTCTGGAGGAGAATCCGGCCTTCTATGAGAGCGCCTACCAGGTCGAGCAGCGCGCGGCCGCGGCGCAGAGCCGGTTCAGGGCAGGCAGTGAGAGCCGCCAGCTCAGAAGGCTCCGTCAGCTCCACAGGGAAAAGCAGGAGGAGGCCTTTACCTCCCGCCTGGGCCATACCCTGAAAGGCCTGCAGGAGGACTACCGGCAGCGCGTGACGGCGTCTGTCTGAGAATTCTCCCTTACAGTCCACGCCCTTCGCGGGAAGGCGGACGGTTACTTATCATTCATTTCTTGACGGAAGGATGCAAGTGCCTTATTCTGTAGAAGTTATTTTTGACTGTACGGCAGGAGCACCTGTGTGCCTGCAGCCGCACAGATCCCGGTAGCCACAGTATGTATCGGGAATCCGTGAACACCAGCATCTGAAAGGACGATCATCATGACGACAGACAGATATGTAAGCCCGCTCTCCGAGCGGTACGCAAGCAGGGAAATGCAGTATATTTTTTCACAGGACATGAAGTTTCGAACCTGGCGCAGGCTCTGGATCGCCCTGGCGGAGATCGAACAGGAACTGGGGCTGGAGATCACGGACGAGCAGATCGCCGAGCTGAAGGCCCACGCGGAGGATATCAACTATGAAGAGGCGCGTGCCCGCGAGAAGATCGTGCGCCACGATGTCATGAGCCACGTCTATGCCTATGGCCTGCAGTGTCCGTCCGCTAAAGGGATCATTCATCTGGGAGCGACCAGCTGCTACGTCGGAGACAATACCGATATCATCATTATGCGCGAAGCCCTTGTCCTGGTGCGCAGAAAGCTGATCAATGTCCTGGCGAAGCTGGCGGATTTTGCGCAGGAGTACAAGTCCCTTCCGACACTGGGGTTCACCCATTTCCAGCCTGCCCAGCCCACGACGGTCGGCAAGCGCGCGACACTCTGGATGCAGGAGTTCGAACTGGCCCTGGCGGAGATCGAGCATGCGGCAAAAAGCCTGCGGCTTCTGGGCAGCAAGGGAACGACCGGCACGCAGGCCTCCTTCCTGGAGCTCTTTGACGGGGACCTGGACAAGGTGGACCGGCTGGATCCGATGCTGGCGGAAAAAATGGGCTTCGAGAGCTGTTTTTCCGTCTCCGGTCAGACCTACCCCCGTCTTCTGGATACCATCGTTCTGAATGCGCTGGCAATCACTGCCTCCGCCGCCATGAAGATGGGGACGGACATCCGTCTGCTCCAGCATCTCAAGGAAGTGGAGGAGCCCTTTGAAAAGACCCAGATCGGATCCTCCGCGATGGCATATAAGCGCAATCCCATGCGCAGCGAGCGGATCTGCTCTCTGGCCCGTTATGTGATGGCGGATGTGATCAATCCCGCTGTGACGGCAGGGACCCAGTGGTTCGAGCGCACGCTGGATGACTCCGCCAACAAACGCCTGTCCATACCGGAAGGCTTCCTTGCGGTCGACGGGATCCTGGACCTTTGCCTGAATGTCACGGACGGCCTGAAGGTCTATCCGAAAGTCATCGAGAAGCGCCTGCGGAGCGAGCTTCCCTTTATGGCGACCGAAAATATCATGATGGACGCGGTCAAGGCCGGCGGCGACAGGCAGGAGCTGCACGAGCGGATCCGCACCCTCTCCATGCAGGCCGGACGGCGCGTGAAGGAAGAGGGCCTGGACAACAACCTGCTGGAACTTATCGCGGCGGATCCCGCTTTCGGTATGTCCCCGGAAGATCTGGAGAAGACCATGGATCCCGCAAAGTATGTGGGCTGCGCCCCCCACCAGGTGGACCGCTACCTGCAGGAGGTGATCCGTCCGATCCTGGATGCGAACCGCGATATACTCGGCGTGCAGGCGCAGATCAACGTCTGATCGTGAGAAGACCGCGGCGGCAGATCTGTCATACAGGACAGAATACAGCGCTCTGCGGGGCACCGGTGCGTCAGGCATCTGCGGCGGAAGTCTGCCGCAGGGAGGAGGAAAAGCGGTATGAACAGACAGAAAACGGATGGCAGGGCCTCCGGAACGCGGATTTTGCGCCGGACCGCCGCTGCTGCCGGCATCGTCCTTCTGGCGGGTCTCTATCTCGTGACTTTTATCCTGGGCATTTTCGGCGATGCCCGGAGCGCCGGGCTTCTGCGCCTGTGCTTCGGACTGACGATCTTTCTTCCGCTCTTTCTCTGGGTAGTGATCTGGTGCGTCGGCTTTTTCCGCCGCAGGGGGAGCATCGCCAGTCTCCGGATCCTGGATTCCGATCCCGAAGAGCGGCGCAGGATGGAGGAGGCCGTTGCAAATGAAATGGCCGCGAAGGAAAAGAAAAAAGGCAGAAAAAAACCGGTTGACAAGCGGCTGCCGGAATGATAGGATAACTTTTGTGTTCAGGGCACATCTCTTTTTGTGTGCGCGGGACATATAGATACAAACAAGCAGAGCAACACTCTCACCCAGCGGCAGCAGAGCTTCTGGCGTTCATAAATGGCAGACGGGATCACCGGGATCCTGTCACGTTGCGGATGATTGAACGATGAATGGACAGTGGTGCTTTGCGCCACTGTTTTTTTGCGCCAGGGCGCTTGGGAGGCTATGAGAGTTAATAACAGAGATAACAGGGACAGAGACAATTTGTTCATCAATGAGAGGATTCGCGACAGGGAAGTGCGCGTGATTTCCGCTGATGGCGAACAGCTGGGCATCATGTCCTCGAGGGACGCGCTCCGGCTCGCGGAGGAGGCGAATCTTGACCTGGTCAAGATCTCACCCAATGCGAAACCGCCTGTCTGCAAGATCATTGACTACGGAAAGTACAAGTATGAAAAGACGCGCAAGGAGAAGGATGCCAAGCGCAGACAGCATACTGTTGAGATCAAGGAGATCCGGCTTTCTCCCAACATTGACACCAATGACCTGGCGACCAAGGTCAATGCAGCCCGGAAGTTCCTGACCAAAGGCAACCGCGTCAAGATCACACTTCGCTTCCGCGGCCGTGAGATGGCGCACATGTCCAACAGTGCCCATATCCTGACGGATTTTGCGAATCAGCTGACGGACTGTGCGGTCGTAGAGAAGGCGCCCCGCGTCGAGGGCCGCTCCATGACCATGTTTCTGGTTGAAAAGCGCTGAAGCGCAGGACGCGCGGCGGATCACCCGCGGATGTGACCTGTGTGGAAATGACAGTTACAGTTCACGGGGCACCGAATTCGACGTGTTAATGTGCGCTTAGGCACACATAAACCGGAGTCCAACGGCGAAAATCCCATCGCGTAAGCGATTTGGAATGGGATTTTCGCAAGTTGCTGTACACGCCCTGCGGGGGGCGTGTACAGCAACAAATGACAGAGCAAGGAGGAAAATATTATGCCTAAAATGAAGACAAAGAGAGCCGCTGCAAAGCGTTTCAAAGCGACCGGCACCGGCAAGATCAAAAGGTTCAAAGCGTACAAGCGCCACATTCTGACCAAGAAATCCACCAAGAGGAAGAGAGATCTCCGTCAGTCCACGATCCTGGATGAGACCAACGTCAAGAACATGAGGAAGGTCATGCCTTATCTCTGATCGCTGATCGGGAACACAGGCGTACAGGCACACAGGACGATAAATGAGAAATGAGAGGTATAGAATATGGCAAGGATTAAAGGCGCGGTAAACGCGAAGAAGAGACATAAGAGAGTATTAAAGCTGGCAAAGGGATACAGGGGAGCACGCTCCAAGCAGTACAGGATCGCGAAGCAGTCCGTCATGCGCGCGCTGGCATCCCAGTTCGCCGGCCGCAAACAGCGCAAGAGAGATATGCGCAGGCTCTGGATCACCCGTATCAACGCTGCGGCGAGACTGAACGGGATCTCCTACAGCCAGATGATGCACGGCCTCAAGGTCGCCGGTGTCGATATCAACCGCAAGATGCTCGCTGAGCTCGCTGTCAACGACGCTGCAGGGTTCACTTCCCTGGCGGAGATGGCGAAGGCGAACGTGTGATGCCTGCGGTCGGCCGGTAAAGCTGCACTTCAAAATTGACTATTATGTGCCGGAGAGTTTTTTTGCAACTCTCCGGTTTTTTGAAAGGAGGCAGAAAATGAAACCTTATGCATTCGGGATCGATATCGGCGGTACGACTGTAAAATGCGGATTTTTTAAAAATGACGGGACTTTTGTGGAAAAATGGGAGATCCCGACCAGGACGGAGAATGCCGGCGGAATGATCCTCCCGGACATCGCGGATGCGATCCTGGGGAAACTGCGGGAGCACGGGGTCGGCCTGGGCGATGTGGAAGGCGTCGGGATCGGAGTTCCCGGCCCTGTCCTGGATGACGGTGTGGTCGACGGTTGCGTAAACCTGGGCTGGGGCGTATTCAACGTGGCGGAAAAGCTGTCCGGACTTCTGGACGGTGTTCCGGTCAAGGCCGCCAATGACGCAAACGTGGCTGCGCTCGGAGAGCAGTGGCGGGGCGGCGGAAAAGGTTTTAAAAATGTCGTCATGGTGACGCTGGGGACAGGTGTCGGCGGCGGGATCATCGTCGGCGGAAAGATCCTGGGCGGCGGCCACGGCGCGGCCGGAGAGATCGGCCATATGCAGATGCGCAAAAATGAGACGGCGGTCTGCGGATGCGGCAAAAAAGGCTGTCTGGAGCAGTATGCCTCCGCGACCGGCATCGTCCGCATGTCAAAGCTCGCCCTCGCGAATGAGAAAAAGGAGACCTCGCTGCGCAGGCTGACGGAGATCACCAGCAAGGATATCTTTGACGCCGCGAAGACCGGCGATGCCGTAGCCCTGAACCTGGTCGACACCCTCGGAGAGATGCTGGGCAGTGCCCTGGCCCATATCACAGCCGTTGTGGATCCGGACGTCATCGTCGTCGGCGGGGGCGTGTCGAAGGCGGGACAGATCCTGCTCGACGCGATCGAGAAATACTACCGTCCGGCCGCCTTCCATGCCTGCCGGGACACGGATTTCAAGCTGGCGGTCCTGGGAAATGACGCGGGCATGTACGGGGCTGTCCGCCTGGTGCTGGACTGACTGGCGCTGGACTGACTGGCGCAGAACGGATTGTGCTGGACTGACTGGCGCTGAACGGACTGGCGCTGAACGGACAGGCGTCCCGGTAGACATTTTCCGGCGATTGTTTATTCCATGAAAAAACCGACTCTGTTATAGTACATAGGAGCTGTCACAAATGCCTTTTTGTGACAGCTTCTTACTGTTTTGACGGCGGCGGGGAAAAACCGGGCCCCGGAGCCGCTTTGAAAGGAAGTGAGCAGTTTTGAAACTGGGCGAATGGATCGCAAGGCGCAGGATCCTGATCCTGCTGATCGGGGCATTGCTTCTGGTCCCCTCTCTGATCGGGATCGTAAAGACGCGTGTCAATTATGACCTGCTGAGTTATCTGCCGGATTCACTGGAGACGGTGGAGGGCCAGAATATCATGGTGGACGAGTTCGGGGCGGGTGCCTTTTCCATGTGTGTCATCGAAGGCATGCCGATGAAAGAGGTGCAGAAGCTCGCCGAAGAGTTCAAGGAGATCGACCATGTAAAGAATGTCCTCTGGTATGGAGAGGTCCTCGATATCAGTGTTCCGACGGAACTGCTGCCGGACCATATCAGGGACAAATTCATAAACGGGGACACCCAGCTCATGGTCGTGTTTTATGATGACACGACGTCTTCCGACGAGTCCATGGAGGCCCTGACGACCATGCGGAAGATCGCCGATGAGCGCTGTTTCATCGGGGGTATGACGGGTATTGTCACGGATATCAAGGATCTGTGTATGCAGGAACTGCCGGTCTACGTCGTTATCGCCGGGATACTGAGCTTTCTGATCCTGACACTGGCCACGGAATCCTATGTTGTGCCGGTCTTCTTTCTGCTGGGAATAGGGGTCTCCATTCTGTACAACCTGGGCAGTAATGTTTTTCTGGGATCGATCTCCTATGTCACCCAGGCCCTGACGGCGGTCCTGCAGCTGGCCGTCACAACAGACTACTCGATCTTTCTGCTGGAGAGCTATGAGGAGAACAAGGACCGGCATCCGGAGGACAGAGAGAAGGCAATGGGAGAGGCGATCGCCCAGACCTTCCGCTCGGTCGTCGGGAGCTCTGTGACCACGGTGGCAGGATTTCTGGCCCTGTGCGTTATGACCTTTGCGCTCGGCCGCGATATCGGGATCGTCATGTCAAAGGGGGTCCTGATCGGGGTTCTGTGCTGCGTCACGATCCTCCCCGCCTTGATCCTGTGCTTTGACGGGCTGATCGAAAAGACAAGCCATAAACGGCTTGTTCCGAGCCTGGACAGGGTCAGTGACTTTATCCTGCGCCACTACCGGATCTGGGTGGTCGTTTTCGCCCTTCTGGCGCTGCCGGCTCTTTACGGCAGCAAGCATGTCAGCGTCTACTACAATATCGCCCAGTCCCTTCCGGACGATATCCTGAGCAATATCGCCAATGACAAGCTGCACGACACCTTCAACATGAACACGACCCACATGATCCTTATGGACAAGGACCTGGACAGGGGCGCGAAACGGGAGATCTTTTCCGAGATCGACAAGGTGGAAGGCGTCCGGTACACACTCAGTATGCCTTCCCTGTCCGGGCCGCTGTTTCCGGAGGAGATGATCCCTTCAGCGGTGCTGGAGATGCTGCAGAGCGACGATCATGAAATGGGACTTGTGATCTCCCGCTATACGGAGGCGACGCCGGAAGCCAACAGGCAGATCGCGCAGATAAACGAGATCGTCAAGAAACGGGATCCTGGCGCCCTGGTCATCGGCGAAGCTCCCATGATGAAGGACCTGGAGGACACGACCAATGTGGACATACAGCGCGTTAATTTTCTGTCCATGGCGGCGATCTTCTTGATCATCCTGCTGGTATTCAAGTCGGTCTCGCTCCCCTTTCTGCTGGTCCTGGTCATTGAATTCGCGATCAACGTCAATATGGCTGTGCCCTATTTCCAGCACATCAGCCTGGCTTTTGTCGCAAGCATTGTCATCGGTACGATCCAGCTGGGAGCGACCGTCGATTATGCGATCCTGATGACGAACCGCTATCTGAACGAGCGCATG
>JAFWDM010000103.1 GCA_017513005.1 Lachnospiraceae bacterium | reverse complement strand
GAGAATCTGAAACAGTTCCTCCGTGCTGTCTGCCACAGGTGTGATGATCTCCAGCTGGCTCTCTGCAAAATCTCTTGAAAAATGCGGATCGTCTCCAAAGGGATGACCCGTCTGCGCGATCCTTCCATCCGCCTTTGTGATGCGGAGGCTTTCCCTTTCCAGCCCCATGCCGCCGCCAAAGGCAGCATGCAGCCCATCCTTCCCGAGTCTGGCGGTGAACTGCGCCGCAGTTTCGTTTGAATTTCTCATCTGCTTTTCCCTCTGCTGCTGGTTGATTGTATATGTTTACTACAATATAACCTACAAGACTACTATGTCAATAGGATTATGTAAAATATCATTGCCACCGGTATCAGACGTCAGAGGGGCATATACCTGTACTCCTGAAACCGGAAGAAAGATAGTTGCAGCAGCAAGGAAACTGATCACGGAGAAGGGCTTTGAAAGTGCAGCGACGATGTTGAGCTTTTTCGCATATTTTCCCAGCCCGCTGTCAAGGAACAGGGCAACGTCCGGTTCGAAATCGGTTCTTGCTCTGATTTGATCAACACATCCCAATAATCTGCTATAATAATTGTCGGAGTCAAAGTCTTTTACAGGCTCTTCTTCCTGATCATCTGATGCCGGGATGCAGTACCTGACACCATAAAGTTTTTCTAAAATGCATGGTGCGATTTTTATCCATCTTTTATAGTGTCAGGCACCAACGTGCCGACGAGTGTTTGTCGCCGGATAATTCATAAAGCGACACAGATGGAGAAAAAGCCAGCCGATCTTGGGAAAATAATCCGGAGTGGTCATTTGTCGTTTGGCAAGCGACCACTTTTCTTTTTACCTCGGCTATACTGGTTTCATCAAGAAACAAAAAAGGAGGAATTACAATGTACGGAGCTATTCTTGGAGATATGATCGGAGCTCCCTTTGAGTTCGACAGGAGCCCGAAAACAAAGGAGTTTCCGCTTTTCAGTAAGGGAACAGAGTTTACCGACGATTCCGTTATGACCATCGCAGTGGCAGAGGCGCTGCTTGGGGTATCCTCTGAAGTACCGGATGAAGTCATCTGTGATGATATCATCAGTTCCATGAGACGCTGGGGGCAAAAGTATCCACATGCAGGATATGGCGGGAGGTTTAGCGGCTGGCTCCGCTCAAGCACCCCCAAGCCTTACGGCAGCTACGGGAACGGCTCGGCTATGCGGGTATCTTCCGCTGGCTGGCTGTACGGTACGTTGGATGAGACGAGACGGATCGCTCGGCTGACGGCAGAGGTCACCCATAACCATCCGGAAGGCATCAAAGGTGCGGAGGCGACGGCCAGTGCCATCTTCCTTGCCCGGACGGGACACGGAAAGGATGAGATCAAGGATTATATCATCAGGGAGTTTGGCTATGACCTTTCCCGTTCCTGTGATGAAATCCGACCCACCTACTACCACGTGGAGAGCTGCCAGAAAACGGTGCCGGAGGCCATCACCGCATTCCTTGAGGGAGCGGATTTTGAGGATGTGATCCGGACGGCGGTTTCCCTTGGCGGCGATTGCGATACGCTGACCTGTATCGCCGGGAGCATCGCGGAAGCATTCTACGGCATTCCTGATGAGATGATCACCGAGTGCAGGAAACGGCTGCCCAAGGACATGCTGACGGTGCTTGACCGGTTTGCAGAACAGAAACTGTCAGCGGGGCCTGAGTTCCACGATCCATTTCTGGACGGGAACGAGCTGATTGAGCAGGTCATCAGTGCTTTCCACGCGGAGGCTACAAAGGAACGGCTGTCTGCCGTGCTGGAGGCAATCCGGCAGCGGATGCACGAGGATGGGCACTTCATGATCCCGGTCATCGCATCGGAGGACGGTACGGAGTTTACCTTCCGCACCGTGCAGACAAAGGACGGAAA
Organism: Lachnospiraceae bacterium; assembly: GCA_017513005.1. GTDB lineage: Bacteria > Bacillota > Clostridia > Lachnospirales > Lachnospiraceae > CAG-791. The sequence goes on along the minus strand of JAFWDM010000103.1, from coordinate 7,854 downwards.
AGAATGGCTGGTGGCTTTCACTTCTCCTTCGGAATACGAGAAGGGACAGTCGAGCCAGATCATTTCCAACTTCATCGACGCCATGCTGAAGGCCTGCATCGACACTGAAAACAACGGCTTCATCATCAATCCTTGGGGAGAGTCATTCATGCTGACCGCAGAACTGATCGACATGATCCTCAAAGCGGACGGCGGCGTAGAGTACCATGTACCGGATGATGCAATCACACCGGAGTTGCTGGAGGATGGATCGTTCCTGAAACGTGCAATCGAAATCTGCAACCGGAACAGCACCCAGCTGAACATGGTCAAGCTGATGAAGATTCTGCGGGACAGCTGGATCTGGATTCCCTGCAATGCCATCATGAGCGATGCCGATTACGCTGCGCTGGAGAAGGTCGTAAAAGATGCGGAGCAGAACGGCGGCCTTGACTCACTTGTCGGAAAGACGCTGAGCAATCAGGACAATATCCGCATGATACCGAACATCCTGCAAAACGGTGAGGATTTCTTCTTCCCGGTCTTCACAACGGCAGAAGAAATGGGTGACTACGGTCAGGGCTTCTCTAAGATTGAGAAGCATTTTCTGGAGGCAGCAAATCTGGCTCGGAACAATGAGAAAAAGGTCAAGGGAATCGTGATCAATGCCTTTTCTGAATCGTTTGTCGTACCGGTTGACCTGTTTGACATGATTGCGGAAATGCCATCGAGCTTTGAAATGAAGGAGGACGCCGAAAATATCTGGAAACACAATTGTACCTCCGAAGATATTGGATTAGGCGAGTCATAGGTAGTCTACTCGTAAGTATATTATTCTAGAACATTGTCAATACAAAACGCATGAACGGCGCATCACTGTTCGGCGGCTGCGCGATACGCCGGGACCTGCCCAGGGTGCTGCGGATCGCGACGGGGTTGATCTGTATACTGATTGCCCTCAGCCGGAACTTTCTGGGAGTCCACACGCCACAGGACATCCTGGTGGGTACCGGAACGGGAGTCCTGGTAATGTGGCTGACCTTCAGACTGCTCATATGGATCGGGAACCATCCGGAAAAGGATATCCAGGTGGCCTGCATCGGCATTGCGATATCTGTAGCGGTAGCCTTGTTTGCCGCAGTCAAGCCCTATCCCGCAGACTATGATGCGGCGGGAAATCTGCTGGTGGACGGCATGAAAATGGCCAACGACACCTTCAAGGGGGTCGGCTGGTGTGCCGGCTTTCTGCTTGGCTGGATTCTGGAACGCCGCATTGTACGCTTCTCTACAGACATCCCCATGATGGCCCGGTTTACACGCCTTGTCACCGGGCTTCTGAGCTATTACGCTCTCAGTCTTATTCTTTTGCCGCTGCTGAAAAACGGCATTCCGGGGGCGGCCGGTACAGTTGCATCCTGTTTTTTGCAGATGTTCTACGTGGCTTTTCTCTTTCCCTGGTGTGTCACGCGCATGGAGAAATCCGCCGGGCAGGACTGGGGGCCTGGACAGGCTGCCGACAATGAAGTTTAATGAAATCGTCGGGCCCTGACATCATAAACCAACAGGAGGTGCAGTATGAAAAAAGAAGATAAGTCTGTCGATCTGATGGCGGCAATGACAGCGGGATCTGACAAGACCGAAGGTGCTTCGAGATCCTCATTTCTACCGCACTGGGGGCAGCAGCCTTGGTCTGTTTTGTGATGAGGTCATGGATCACGAACAGAAACTGATGCAGGCCGGCGTCTTTACGGAACTCTACGTTGAGCCTGGCGTACCTCACTCCTATGACTCCCTTGCAGGGACCCCGCAGACAGAACGAGTCGTCAAAATGCGGGACAATGCCACCAGACGGATGCTCGGCATCAAAGAAGAACCGTCCCCTTTGTCACCCTTTGCCACCCTCTTTGTCCCCTTTTTGTCACCACGGAGCGACTTTTATGGTGAAAATTTACATTCATAGTTTTTTGTTAAAAATTGACTTTTTCCACGGAAAACTCCATAATTAATTTGTGAAAATGTGATAAAAACCTGGATGACAGAGATCGGAAATGGCGAAAGGAGTACATGCAGTCTATGGCAGGAACAATACTTGATCGTCTGGAGGAATATACGCAGAAGGATCCGCTTGCTCCCATCCTGTTTGATGAGACCTATACAAAGGGGATCACCTATCACCAGCTGGATGAGATGTCCGGCAGGGTCTATGCCTGGCTGCAGCAGGCGGGGATCGGGAGGGAGGATTTTGTCCTGATCGATCTGCCCCGGGGTGTGCTCCCGGTCATCGCCATGATCGGTGTCTGGAAGGCCGGGGCGGCCTGGGCGCTGGTCGAGGATACTTATCCCGCGGAGAGGATCGACTTTATCCGGAGGGATTGCGGGTGCAAAACGGAGCTGAGCAAGGCCAACTGGGAGGAAGTCATGTGCATGGAGCCGCTGGAGGGTCATGTTCAGGCGGATCCCCATGACGTGGCTTTTGCGGTCTATACGTCAGGCACGACCGGAAATCCCAAGGGCGTCCTGCACGAATACGGAAATCTGGAGAGGGCCATTCTGTCGATCCGGGAGGACGGACAGTTTCTGTTCAATGAAAAGGACGCCCTCGCGACCCTTTCTCCCCTGAACTTTGTGGCCTCCATCATCGTGATCCTTGCGGCGCTGAATGTGTTCAGGGGCAGGAACTATATCGCGTCCTATGAGACCATCAAGAATACGACGGCTCTGGCCAGATTCTTTTTGACAAAAAAGATCTCCATCACCTTCCTCACGCCCTCCTATGTGCGGTTGTTGGGAGGCCGGAAGTCCCCCTTCCTGAGGATGCTCTTCGTCGGGAGCGAACCCGCCAACAACACCTATGTCGAGGGCCTGGACCTGATCAATATCTATGCCTGCTCGGAGAGCGGGTTCGCTGTGGGCTTTTTCAGGATCGATAAGCCCTACGCGGCCTGCCCGGTCGGCCGCCCGCAGGTGGACACAAAGATCTTCCTGCTGGACGAGGACGGGAAGGAGGCGGCCGACGGGGAGGAAGGGGAGCTCTGCTTCGAGGATCCCTATGTGCGGGGCTACATCAACCTGCCGGAACAGACGCAGAAGGCTTTCATAGACGGATATTTTCATACCGGGGACCTGGCGAAAAAGGACGCGTCGGGCAGCTATGTGATCTTTGGCCGCATAGACGACATGATGAAGATCAACGGAAACCGGATCGAGCCCGCCGAGATCGAGGCGGCGGTCAGGTCCGTTCTGGGCATTGACTGGGCAGCCGTCAGGGGATTTGACGAGGGAGGCAAGAGTTTCCTGTGCGCCTATGTCAGGTCGGACGTCTCCTTTGATGCCGAAGCGCTCCGGACCGAGCTGGGCAGAAGGCTGCCCTACTACATGATCCCGGCATATTTCCTCAAGGTGGAGGAGATCCCCTTGAGGCCCAATGGCAAGCTGGACCGCAAGGCCCTTCCCCGTCCGGAGGCCGGAAGCTTTCAGAGCACCTATGTCGCGCCAAAGACAGACCTGCAGAAAAAACTCTGTGAGGCCTTTGCAGTATCCCTGGGCCTTGACCGGGTCGGCATCCACGATGATTTTTATGAGCTCGGCGGCGATTCCCTGACGGCCATTTCGCTGATCTCCGAGTGCGGCCTTCCCGACTTGAGTACCTCGGAGCTCTTCCTGGGCAGGACTCCGGAGAAGGTTGCAGACCTCTATGAACAGAAGCTCGCGCAGAGCGGGGGAAAGTCCGCCCGGGAACGGAACGAGGAAGCACTTGCCAAGGCTCATCCTCTGACAGCAGAGCAGTGCTACATGGTGAACTACCAGCTCTACACGCCCTTTTCCACCATGTACAACCTCTTCACCATGATGAAGTTCGACAAGGAGATCTACGATATCGATAAGACCTGCGAGGTCATGAAACAGGTCATCATGACCCATCCGGCCCTACTGACCACCTACTACTGGGGCGAGGACGGCACGCTGATGCAGAAATACTCCCCCGAGAGCTTTGACGACCTGCGGGTCGAGCACCTGACGGAGTTCGAATTCAAATATGTCAAGGACACCCTCGTCTACCCCTTCAAGATCATAGGCGGCCGCCTCTTCCGCTGCAGGGTCTTTGAGACGGAGAAGGCCGGCTATGTCTTCTTTGATGTCCATCACTCGATTTTTGACGGTACGTCCTTCAAGGTCTTCATGGACGGTATCGAGAAGGCCTTTACGGGCCAGGCGCCGGAGCCGGATTATTACTATATGATGCTGGCTGACCGGGAGAACGATATCCGCACGGACTTCTACGAGGAGAGCCGCAGGTATTTTGAAGACCGCTACGGCGGGATCGAGTGGTCGGAGTATCCCTTTATCGACCACAGGGCCAGGAGCAATGAGACGGGAGAGATCTTTGCGGAGCTGGACATCGAACAGGCCCAGCTCCGGGAGATCGAGAAGAACTACCGCATCAGCCGCAATGAATTTTTTATCGCGATCCTGGCGCTTTCGATCTCCATTTACAACAAGCGCAATGATATCAAGGTCTCCTGGAACTACAACGGCCGTGAGAGCATCGAGTACATGACATCGGTCGGGCTTTTGTTCCGGGAACTGCCGGTGGGGATCCGGTTCGAACAGGACATGACGGTCAGGGATGTCTTTTCGGATGTCCAGGACCAGGTGAGAAAGGGCATCGAGCACTGCTGTTATCCCTATGTGGACTTCACCGGGGAGGTGGCGACCGGCGAGTCGGCCTATCTCCTGTATCAGCAGGACCTGCGCGATACGGAGTATCTTGAGAACGAGGGGATCGAGGTCATCGACATCCGTCAGAATCAGGCGGCCTCGCAGACGATCCTCGATATCGAGATCCTGGACGGCTCCGACGGCCTCCAGGTCATGATCGACTTCTCCGCCAGCTGGTATGAGGAGAAGAGTATCCAGAAGTTCGCCCGCATCTTCGCGGGCGCGGCAGAGCTGATCGCCGGGCATGACGGTCAGACCGACCTCACGGTCGGTGAGGTCATCCGCAGGATCCGGAGGGAGGTCCTCAGGGAGACGATCGCCGAGGATGCCACGGACGGCCGCAGAAAGCTCAAAGAGATCAGTGAAAAGATCGGGGATAAGATCAAAGAAGTTCCGCACATACACAAAAATGCAGGCGGGACGGCTCCCGACGGCCCTGAGACCCGCCTTGATTCCGTCAAAGAAAAGGTGAAGGAGGGCGAGGGCAGGCTCGGCTCCCTCAGGGAAAAAGTCAGAGAGAGCGAAGACCTGCTCAGGAACTTTTCCGTTAAAATCAGAAGAAAACGTTGACGGCGGCCGCAACCGGGCATGCAAAGGCTGACGGCGGCTGCAACCGGGCATGAAAAGGCTGATGGCGGCCGCAACCGGGCCTGAAAAGGCTTACGCCGTGGATCTTGGATGGGAAACGGGGCAGTCATACCTCAGGTGAAAAAGTGTCTGACGGCGGCTCACGCCGGGGACAGGGAAACGTTCTATGTCAGTTTACAATATTGAAAAATCAAGAAAACGCATGCAGGAGCTTGCCGGAATCAACAGAGAACTCACCGGCAGAGCCTATGACGCCGCCCTGGCGGTAAAGTGCAGCAACGGGACCTTTGTGGGGACTGAGACGGACAGGGTCCGGTTCTACAAGGGGATCCCCTATGCGGTCCCTCCCGTGGGAGCCCGCCGCTGGAAGGCACCGGAGTCGGCTCCCGACGGAGACGGTGTCTATGAGGCGCGGTATTTCGGAAAATCCTGCATCCAGACCGAGGAGGCCTCGGAAAGGGCTTCTCTGTACGTACAGGGCGAGGACTGCCTGACCCTGAATATCTGGACCTGTCCCGGGAAAGAAAAAAAGCCGGTCATGGTTTTTATACACGGAGGTTCCTACGGCTGGGGCGGAACGGCTGACCCCCTCTACGACGGACACAATTTTGTCCACAGGGCCAAAGATATCGTTCTGGTCACCATCAACTATCGCATCGGCCTCTTCGGTTTTATCGATTTTTCCGGTGTCAGGGGAGGCGAGGCCTATCGGGAGAGCGGCAATCTGGGCCTTCTGGATCAGATCTGCGCCCTGGGCTGGATCCGCCGCAATATCAGCGGATTCGGCGGAGACCCCGAGAATGTGACCATTTTCGGAGAATCGGCCGGAGCGTCCAGCGTCTCCCTCCTGCCCCTGATCGACTCCGCCCGGGGCCTTTTCAAAAGAGTGATCGCCCAGAGCGGGTCGATCGCCTTTACCTACAGCAGGGAAGAGGCCGGGGCCCTGACCGACAGGCTCCTGGAGAAGACCGGCGCCTCCTGCATGGAGGAGCTCGCGGCCCTGGACGAAGATCAGATCCGCGCTGTCAATGAAGAGCTCAATGACCACAATATTTTCCCTGTGCGGGACGGGATCATCCTTCCGGAGGACCTCTACGAAGCCTACCGGACGGGCAGGGGATCCGGCGTGGACATGCTGATCGGCACGAACGCCGATGAGGCCAGATACTGGATCGGCGAAGTGGGCAGCTGGTTTGTGTACCAGTGCATGGCCCCGGTCCTTGTACAGAGCATTATCCACAGCTTCAAAAAAGAGGACAGAGCCCGCACGGAGGCGTTTATAAAGCTGCAGAAGGGCGGCGCGGTCCACAGGGCCACGGAATTTTTCAATGAGCTGATCTTCCGCGTCCCGTCGATCGTCCAGGCTGTCCTCCACTCCGACAGAGGCGGTAGCACCTATATGTATTACTGGACCAAGAAGTCCACGATCCCCCACTTCGGCGCCTGCCATGCGGTGGAGCTGGCCTATGTGTTCGGCAATACCGAAGAGACCATCTATACGGGAAAGCAGGCGGACAAAAAGCTTTCCGCCATCGTCCAGGACATGTGGATCCGCTTTGCAGTGTCAGGAAAACCCGGAACTGAGGCCTGCCCCTGGGACAAATACGAAAGGGGCTCCAGAATGACCATGCTGCTGGGCGATGAGGTCCGCATGGTGTCAGACCCCGGGGCTGAGAACCGGGTCCTGATCGAGCCGCTTTTGTCCTACCGGTATAACGGCAACCACGACCAGACCGGGACCATGCACAGATATCTGAAGTATCTGGCAGTCAACACTGCCGCCCGGCTGGCCCTCGCGGGGATCCTTGCCTTCAGACTCGGCCGCAGGACAAGGACCCAAAAAGGACCGCAGGGGAAGACCGCAGGGGGCAGGTCGATCAGGCATTATGGATCAATAAGCAAACATATTTTTGCCTCTGGAAGGTGGAAATACGCAAAATAGAAATCTGCTATTATAGTGGGAAGGGAAAACTCTCCCTGTGGGAATGCAGCCATGCGGTCGAGTTCCTGTCCGCGCCGAAAGATACGGATTCCCTGCAAAGCTTTTGCGAGAAAAAGATTATGAAACTGGACCAGCAGGTCGCAAAGACCGAGGCTGCGGCCTGGAAGGAAACACAGCCCAAGAAGCGGTTTGACCTGTATACAAGACTTCAGAAATATAAACAGAAATTGGAGGATCTCAAGCGTGGCTGAACCTGCCTGCGACAGGGACAAAATAGGGGTTTCTAAAGGAACAGTGATTCAGCAGAATAGTCAGAAGATTTTTGCAAAAAAAATACGGAAACAACGCAGGCGCCGTCTCCGCTAAAAACTACTGTTTTTGTTCGTTAAAACAGATTATAGCACGTTATGACTGAATGTATATACCCGAAGAGGAAGTCAGATAGTTTAGGGTGTCAGGCACCAGCGTGTGACAGTGGGCAGAACTCCAGGTAGTATAAAACAGCACAGGCAATATGTACAGGAGCTCAGCTATGAAAAAGACATTGCTTATTGTTGCGGTCGCCTTATCTTTTTTGTTAACTGCGTGCGGGTTCGAAGGGGCAAAGGAAACGGAAGGTCCTCCTG
>JAFWDM010000102.1 GCA_017513005.1 Lachnospiraceae bacterium | reverse complement strand
CAACTGCTGTATGTGTACCGTCCAGGCACTACATGGTCGATCTCTCCGAGCGTGTGGCCGAGATCAGGAAGCTCGTAGAGGAAGGCAGGTATTTTGCAATTAACCGCGCAAGGCAGTATGGAAAGACGACAACGATCAATTTGTTATGCCAGAGCCTGGAGCCGGATCATATTGTCGTAAGCCTTGATTTTCAGGATATAGAGGACGGGAGCTTTGCGGATGGCGGTGAATTCTCAAAAGCCTTCGCGCGAATCATTCTGGATGCACAGGAGTTTGACGGCCTGGTCCTTCCTGCGTCCATTGAGGGTCGATTCCGGGAACTGGATGAAAAAGCCTCCCAGGAAGTGAAAATGGATGATCTGTTCCGCATATTCAGATACTGGTTCAGGGAGGAGACAAGGCCCCTTGTTCTCATCATTGATGAAGTAGACAGTGCCACTAACAATCAGGTTTTTCTTGATTTTCTCGCAGGGCTCCGGTCCTTGTACCTGAAGCGCGAAAAAAATCGGAACGCAAAAACATTTCAGTCCGTGATCCTGGCCGGAGTCACCGATGTGAAGCACCTGAAAAATAAGATCAGACCGGGAGACCAGCACAAGGTCAACAGTCCATGGAACATTGCGTCGGACTTTGATATCGACATGAGTCTTTCAGAAAGCGGTATTCAGGGAATGCTGGAAGAATACGAGGCGGATCATCATACAGGTATGAACGCGGCAGAGATGGCTCATCAGATCAGGGAGTACACAAACGGCTACCCTTTTCTGGTCAGCAGGCTTTGTCAGCTTATAGATGGAAATGTTGCAGAAACCTGCGGAGACCTCTCCGGGGCATGGACAAAAACAGGACTGCAGGAAGCGGTCAAACTGCTCTTGTCAGAAGACAACACCCTGTTCCAGTCGCTTACCGGTAAGCTCACCAATTATCCGGAGCTGAAAGCCTCTATACGCAGCATCCTCATGGAAGGTACAAAGCTGACCTGGAATGCGCAGCAGGAATCGATCCGCCAGATGCAGATGTACGGCCTGATCCGGAACGAGCATAATTCCGTGAGGATCGCAAACAGAATATTTGAGACATTGCTGTATAACCTGTTTTTGTCAGATGAGGAATTGAAGGTCAATGTTTTTGCCCGGGAAGGCGAGCTGGCGAAAAATATTTTCGTGACAGACGGAAAACTGAACGTGCGCCTGATCCTGGAACATTTCATTTCGACCTATCATCAAGTCTGTGGACCCCTGGAAGACAGATTCAGAGAGAAGGACGGCCGGGAGCAGTTTCTTTTGTACCTGAAACCGATCATCAACGGGACAGGAAACTATTATATTGAGGCCCAGACCAGAGACCAGAAGCGCACGGATGTGATCATCGATTATCTCGGGCAGCAGTACATCATTGAGCTGAAGATCTGGCGGGGAGAAAGATATAAAGAAGACGGTGAAAGACAGATCTGCCAGTATCTGGATTATTTTGGACTGAAGACAGGGTATATGCTCAGCTTCAATTTCAATAAGAAAAAGGAGACCGGAGTAAAGCCGGTGACCATAGGTGACAGATTGCTCTACGAAGGGACAGTATAAAACGGATTCCTGTCCGGTCGTTTTATGAAGTGTTAACTCTTCATTAAATTGCCCCTAGCTGAATATGGGGTTCCCTCGAGGTGACTGTCTGGACCTGACCGGGGCAGATACCCTGCTGGATATGGGCTCCGGATCGCCGCCTGGCCCGGAATCTGCGGCAGAAAGGAGGTCTGAGGGAGTGGGGACGTATTTGAATCCCGGAAACAGCGGTTTCGCTGAAAAACTGAATACCGACTACGTAGATAAGACAGGCCTCATCAGTCTGATCAATCGCACGATCGGGACGAATAATAAGCTGACCTGTATCAGCCGTCCGCGGCGATTCGGGAAGTCCTATGCGGCGCAGATGCTCTGTGCCTATTATGACAGGTCATGTGATTCTTCCGACCTGTTTGCAGGTCTTAAAATATCCGGGGATCCTGCCTTCAGAGACTATCTCAATCGGTTCGATGTGATCTATCTGGATATGACCAACATTCTGGGAAATGCCGACGAGAAAGACCTGATCGCCTTTATTGCGGAGAATGTGACCCGGGAGCTCCTGGAAGCCTTTCCTGAAGTGGAGGCCGGAAAAACTTTTGACCAGACCTTGTTGAGATGCGTGGAACATACCGGAAACAAGTTCATCATGATCATAGATGAGTGGGATGCGCCTGTTCGTGAGGCCCCGGGGATCCAGGATGCCTATCTGAAATTCCTGCGTATGCTCTTTAAGAGCAGCGGGACGACCTCCAGAATCTTTGCGGCTGCCTATATGACGGGGATCCTGCCGGTCAAGAAGGATGGGTCTCAGTCAGCTATTTCGGATTTTAAAGAATTCACGATGGTCAAGCCCCGGAAATTCGGGGAATACGTCGGCTTTACGGAAAGGGAGGTAACCGATCTTTGCGCAAAACATGCCGTCAGCTTTGACGCCATGAAGCAGTGGTATGACGGCTATGAATTCAGAGATGTCGGTCCTGTCTATAATCCGAATTCTGTCATGCAGGCAATTGAAAACGATGATTTTGATTCCTACTGGACAGAGACATCCGCCGCAGAGGGCCTGATGGAGTATATCAGCAAGCCCTACAACGGCCTGACGAAAACAATTGCGGAACTCATCGGGGGTGTAAGCGTCAAAGTCGACACGATGGGGTTTGCAAATGATTTGAGGACATTCCGGGGAAAGGACGATGTCCTGACGCTGATGATCCATCTGGGCTATCTGGCCTACAACGCTGAGACAAAAACAGTCCACATTCCAAACGAGGAGATCAAACTGGAATTTCAGAAAGCGGTCCGGGATGTGCAGCACGAGGAGACGAAAAAGCGCCTGGAAGAGAGTGAGCAGCTCTTTCTGGATACCATCCATGGAGAAGAGGAGGCAGTTGCCCGGCAGATCGAAAAGATCCACCGGGAGGAGACGGCTCCGCTCCATTATAATAAAGAGGACAGCCTCCGCAGTGTGATCAAGCTCGCCTACTATACCTACCGGGACCACTATCTGCAGTTTGAAGAACTTCCGGCCGGGGAGGGATATGCCGATATCGCCTATATTCCCCGCCGCGATTCTGACTGGCCGGCCCTTGTCATCGAGCTGAAATGGAACCGGACAGCGAAGGGAGCCATCGACCAGATCCGCGAAAAAAACTACCCGGATGCCATCAGGGGCCTTGAATGTGAGATCCTTCTGGCAGGGATCAGCTATGACAGGAATGCCCCGGCAGGCAGGAGGAAGCATACCTGCCGGATCGAGCGTCTTGATCAGCGGGCAGATAGAAAGTGAAAAGAGGAATAGTACATGAAAGTGTTTAATACCACTGCGGTATGCATTCCTTCTGAAAATTACATGGTTGACATCTCGGATAAACTCCGGCAGATTGCGGAGTTGATAGAGCAGAAAAAGTACTTTACCATCAACAGAGCCCGGCAATATGGAAAGACAACGACGCTCATGCTGCTGGAAGAACGGATGTCGGGGGAGTACGACTTTATCGGGATCGATTTTCAGGATGTGACTGATGCCATGTTTGCGGATGAGTCCTCGTTTACAAAGGGGCTGGCGCAGGTGTTATGTGACAGCAGGAATGCTATGGGGCTTCCCATGGCTGAGGGTGTTTATGACCGGTTGTCAGCTCTTGGCGGGATGACCAGGCCGGCAGTTCTGAATGATCTTTTCAGGATCTTTGACTGCTGGTGCAAAGAAAATGAAAAACCGGTCGTATTAATGATCGATGAGGTTGACAGCGCAGCAAATAATCAGGTTTTTCTGGATTTCCTGGGGAAGCTGCGATCTTCCTATCTTAAGAGAAGAAAGAACAGCAATTATAAAACCTTCCAGTCTGTTATTCTCACCGGGGTAACGGATGTAAAGCATTTGAGGAGCAGAATCAGATCTGAAGACGAACATAAGGAAAACAGTCCCTGGAATATCGCTGCGGATTTCACCGTTGATATGAGCCTTTCGGAGGAAGGTATAAAAGGTATGCTGGATGAATATGAGATGGATCATACCACCGGCATGAATACGGCTGAAATTGCGAAACAGATCAGAGAGTACACAAGCGGGTATCCGTTTCTGGTGAGCCGGGTCTGCCAGCTGATTGATGAACGGGTCAGCAAAACGATGGATCTTACGGATGCGTGGTCAACGTTTGGGGTGGGCGAGGCCGTGAAGCTGCTTCTTGCGGAAAACAACTCGCTTTTCCAATCACTGACAAAAAATCTCAACAACTATCCGGAGCTGAAGGCTTCGATCCGCAGTATTTTGATGGAAGGGACGAGGCTGACATGGAACGCACAGCAGGATGAGATCGTTCAGATGCAGATGTATGGGCTGATTCGTAATGATCGGGGCACGGTCCGCATATCCAACAGAATATTTGAGACGATGCTTTATAATCTTTTCCTCTCAGAGGAAGAACTGAAAAGTAATGCATTCTTCCGGGAAGGAGATCTGGCCGGAAATCAGTTTGTGCAGGACGGGAAGCTTAATATGCGCCTGATTTTCGAAAGGTTTATACAGACTTACACAGAGATCTGCGGTCCGCTTACGGACAGGTTTAAGGAGAAGGATGGGCGGGAACTGTTTCTGCTTTATCTGAAGCCCGTTATTAACGGTACCGGGAATTATTATATCGAAGCGCAGACCCGGGATCAGACGCGGACGGATGTGATCGTGGATTATCTGGGCCGGCAGTATATCATAGAGCTGAAGATCTGGCGCAGGCCCAGATATAACGCAGAGGGCGAGAAACAGATCTGTGAATATCTGGATCATTTTGGCCTGAATACCGGCTACATGCTGAGTTTCAACTTTAATAAGAAAAAAGAACAGGGTGTTAAGCTGGTGCGGATAGGAGATAAGGTCTTATACGAGGGGACCTTATAAAGATTTCGAAAACGTACTGTCTGCAGCTTTTTAACGTCATAAACAGCAGCCGGTATCATTGCAGCCGCGGGAGGGCCGCCCCGCAGTGTAATGATACCGGTTTTCTGAACAGGGGGTACAATCCATGTGGAGGAAGCAGAATGAACCTTTTCAGATTTGATCATAAAATCGTCCGTGTGATCGATACAGATGGCCGCGCCTTCACAGGTGTGGCCATATCCTTTCCTGCTGCTTACGGTTTCCACGAATTCAACCGGGATGAGGAGAGCGTCAAGCTTGGAGACTATCAGCTTTTCGAATCTGACATAGCGGAGATCAGGGAGCTGCCGGCCTTCTCCGTGATCCGTGCCGCGGAGACCTGGCAGCAGGCGGGGGCCTATTATGTGCGGATCCAGGCGATGGCAAAGAAGCACCATATCACGCTTCGGCAGGAGTTTGACGAACATGACGGTCCGGACACGAAGTACATCGTGATCACCGACAATGACTTTCCGATCGCGACGGCGAGGATGTATCCGCTGGATGGGCAGAGCGTGATGATCGGAAGAGTGGTTGTTCTTCCGGAGTACAGGCGGCAGGGGATCGGAACGATGGTCGTTTCCGAATGTGAGGACTGGGCAGAGGAGCTTGGTTACAGCAGGGCTGTGGTCGAGAGCCGGGAGAATAAGGTCGGGTTCTACGAGCAGATGCTCTATGAAGTCCGCGGAGGAGCCGTGGACGGAGATACCTTCCGGTGCATCAGAATGGAAAAGGATCTGTGACCTGTGACAGAGAAAATATTATTGGTTATCGTGCCGATGATTCTTATTTCACCTTTGCCCAGGATTTTGTTTCAGGAGTTATCCCTTTTGCAATGTAGTAGTCGTATCCGTTCTTTTTGCAGAATTTGATAATCTCGCTGCGCATGGAGCTGCTTCTGGTATATTCGAGGACGGCGGATTTGAGGCCTGCGCGTTTCACCTTGCGGAGATAGGCTTCGTAGTGGGCGCGGTCGCTCCTGTTCTGGCGGCTGAACCGGTTGCCGCCGTAGCTGGAGATGGCGGTGATGACTTCCTCCTGGAAGACGCCGTTGATGAGTCTGCCCTTTCCGCTGTTGATCAGTCTGGTGACGAATTCGTCACCCCCGTTGATATAGATCGGGATCTTTTTGTTGTGGATCCTGGTGATGATATTGAGCAGGCCCTTGTAGATCGATTCGCGGTGGTACTTGTAGTAGACATCCGTGTTGTCGAGCCAGAGGCCGTCGCAGCCCTTTCTGCGGACGCTGGCGACGAGTTCATTGACGATAAAATCCTGCCAGGATTTTTGGGAGACGTCCATCCAGCGCTCGTCGGACCAGTTTTCATAGCCCCCCAGGGTGTATTTTTTGAACCGCTTGTAGTAGGGACGATAGGTCTCGAGGCTCCCGATGCTCATGTAGGAGTAGACCTTCCGGCCGCCGGATTTGAGCTTTTTGATCTCATTCGGATAGTAGTACTGGACGTCGACGACGATAGATTTGTAGTTTTTTACTCGGGAGGTATTTCCGTGCAGGGTAGTTCCGATGATGATTCCCCAGGACGTCGAGAAAGCGGCATGTGCGGGCAGGCTGGCAAAAGGCGAGGCCGCTGCCAGGCAGAGCGCACAGGTCAGCAGCAGGGCTGCTGTCCGTTTTGCCGCCCGAAGAAAGGCCCGGGTGCATTCGGCAGAATCGTGCATTATTATCCTCCTTTTTGTGTCAGCTGTTGAGCAGCTGTCTGTTTTTCTTTTCTTTTCTTTCTTGTGACCCTCCTTTATTGTCCGCTGCAATTTTTTGTTCGTTTTTCCCTGAGACCATAAGGTACCACAAAATCAGGTTTTTGTATAGACAGTGTTACAGTACAGACCCATCTGAAGTCTCGAGGTGTTTTTCGCGGATCTTTCGCGAAAAACCCGAGTGGAATGGCGTTCGCCCCATTCGCGAAGCGAATTTAGCATGGGCGAACGCAAGTTACAGCAATGCGAAGCTTTGCTTCCGCCCTCGATAGGGCGTGAACTATAACCAGACTATGCAGCGGGCGGGCCCTGTAACGGCTTCTGTATGGAAACCGCGGGGCTGTGCGTGTATAATAGGAGGAAATCAGGGGAACGAAGAGAATGCCGGCGGGATGGTCAAAGAGGAGAGGGAGATGAAAAAGTTTAATACAACGGCGGTGTGTGTGCCGTCGAAACACTATATGGTGAATCTCTCTGAAAGGGTGGCAGAGATAAAGGGACTGGTTGAGGAAGGCAGGTATTTTACGATCAACCGTGCAAGACAGTTCGGAAAGACAACAACGATCAATCTGCTATGCCAGAGCCTTGCGCCGGATCATGTTGTCATAAGCCTTGATTTTCAGGATATAGAGGATGGAAGTTTTAAAGACGGCGGAGAGTTTTCAAAAGCCTTTGCCCGGATCCTTCTGGACGCGCATGAGTTCGATGGTTTACAAATGCCTGTGTCTATTGAGGGGAGACTTCGGGAATTGGATGAAAGAGACGCCGCAGATGTAAAAATGGATGATCTGTTCCGCACCTTCAGGTACTGGTTCAGAGAAGAGAAACTGCCTCTTGTACTTATTATCGACGAAGTGGACAGTGCGACAAACAATCAGGTGTTTCTTGATTTTCTGGCAGGGCTTCGGTCCCTGTATTTGAAGCGGGAGAGAAATCTGAACGCGAAGACGTTTCAGTCTGTGGTGCTTGCCGGGGTGACAGATGTAAGACATCTTCAGGCAAAGATCCGGGAGGATGAGCAGCACAAGGTCAACAGTCCCTGGAACATTGCAGCAGACTTTACGGTCGATATGAGTCTTTCTGCGGACGGCATCAAGGGTATGCTGGAAGGATATGAAGCAGATCATCAGACAGGGATGGATGCAGGGGCGATCGCAGGACAGATCAGGGATTATACGAATGGATATCCTTATCTGGTGAGCAGGATCTGCCAACTGATCGATGAAAACTATGATCTGATCGGATTTCAGTCGCTTTCAAAGGCCTGGACGGCATATGGCGTGGATGAAGCCGTGAGAGTCCTGCTCTCGGAAAAAAATCCCCTTTTTGATTCTCTGACAGGAAAACTGGTGAACTATCCGGGTCTGAAAAATCAGATCAGAAACATCCTGCTGAGAGGGGATACCTATGCATGGCTTCCCTATGACGAGGCACAGCAGCAGCTTGGTATGTACGGTCTGATCCGGAACAACCACAATACGGTGGCTGTGTCGAACCGGATCTTTGAGATGCTGCTTTATACGCTGTTTCTGGGGGAGAGTGACCGGAATGAGGATCTGAGACAGCTGGCTGCAGCCAGTAAGTCCATTTTTTTAGAAGAAGACGGCCGGCTGGATGTCCCGAAGATCATGGCGCATTTTATCCGGGACCACAACAGGATCCATGGGGGGCGGACAGAAAAATTTCTCGAGGAGGAAGGCCGGGAGCGGTTTATTACCTATATTGCCCCTATCATCAATGGAACCGGAACCTATGACATCGAGCCCCAGACCCGGGATCACAGGCGGATGGACCTGGTGATCCACTATCTCGGGCGGAGATACATTATCGAATTAAAGATATGGCGGGGCGACAGATACAAGCAGGAAGGGGAAAAACAGATCAGTGAATACCTGGATTATTTTGGTCTTTCCACAGGGTATATGCTGAGCTTCAACTTCAATCAGAAGAAAAAAACAGGCGTAGAGAGAGTGCAGATCGGGGAGAAAGTCCTGTTCGAAGGGACCGTGTGAACGGAAAGGACATAGATTCCCGATTTTGACAGACGGCGTGTTACACTGACTCATGAAACGGTGGATGGATGCGATGCATGGTAACAGTAGTGATAAACATCAGATGCTTCGGGAGAGAAAAAAATGAGCAGGATATTCAGCACAGGTTTCATGAAAAAAGCAGGGGGACGTCTGGCGCTGCTGCTGGCGGCCCTGGTCGTGGCAGGAAGTCTGTCGGAACCGGCGTCGGCGGCGCTGGCGCAGGAGACTGCAGAACTGGCCGCAACGGACCGGGCACAGACCTGTACCCTGACGCTCGATGCGGGGGAAAACGGCTGGTTTGACGGCAGCCTTTTCCCTGACGGGAAAAGGGCCCGGACAGTCGAGGTGGCTGTCCCGCGGGGAGAGGCCTGTACAGGGCTCATGACCCTGCTGCCTGTTCCGGAAACAGACGGCGATCTCCGCTTTGCGGGCTGGAGTCTGAAAGAAGAGGTAAAAAAGCCGGAAGAATGGCTGACGATGCCGGAAGAAGGCATCGACGGGACTGTGCCCGGCGGATCCGGCGGGGACGATGGTTCTGTGGAAATAACCGGGGGCGTGGAGAAAGACCTTGTCCTTTATGCCGTCTGGGAGGAAGTCTTCGAAGGGTCGGAATCTGACGAAGCGGAATCTGGCGGGGAGGAGTCTATTAAAGAGGATCCCGCCGGGGAGGAACCTGCCGGTGCTGAATCTGCCGGAGAGGATCCTGCCGGGGCGGAACCTGTTGGGGAGAATCCTGTAGAAGAGGAGCAGGTTCCCCCGGAAGAGGGTCCGGTGGAAGATTCTGCAGGAAAAGCGGCAGCGGAGCAGGAGCCTGCCGGAGAAGCTGAGAAAGAAGCCGCAGCGGACCTGAATCCTGCCGGGGAAGAAGCCGCAGAGGGAACTTCTGCGGACGGGGGAATCGTCTCTGCAGAAACACAAGCTGAGGCAGATGCTGTCTCTACAGACGGCGAGGTCCTCTCTGCCGATGCCGGTGCCGAGCAGGTCACGGCGGACAGCATGGCTGCTTCAGGCAGGCGGGATGCGGACGAAGAGGATGATGATGGTGGCTTTGCGAGAAGGCGGAGAGGGCGCTCCGGGGACGGCGAAGAGAAGGAACCCGAGCTCTGTACGATCACTTTTGACGCCAACGGCGGCCATTACGGCCGGCATCATGAGACGACCTTCCAGGAGGTGTTTGAGAAGGGGGAGAGGATCGACCTGGATGACTACAGGCCGCGCAGGTACGGGTCTGCAGGCTTTCTGGGCTGGAGCCTGACGCCGGACGGAGCCCTGCTCCCTTCCGAGGATTACATCGTGCAGGAATCCGTGACCCTGTACGCATGCTGGAAAAAGGAACTCTGGGATGCGGAGATTACCCTGGCAAAAACGAGCGTGGTCTATACGGGGAAGGAGCAGACACCCGCTGTGACCGTAGTCCACGAGGGCAGAAAACTGAAAAAGGATGCGGATTACACGGTGCATTACAGCAGCAATCAAAATGCCGGAACGGCGACCGTGAAGGTGAAGGGCAGGGGGGCCTATACCGGCACCGTAAAGCTGACCTTCCAGATCACGAAGGCGGCGCAGAAGCTGACGGTCAAGTCCTCCGCGGCCAGGGTGGCGGCCGGCAAAAAGACTGCCGTGAAGGTCTCCGGGGCGAAAGGGTCTCCGAAGTATACCTACAAGTCCTCCAATACGGGCGTGGCGGCGGTCTCCTCCTCCGGAAAAGTGACGGCCAGAAAGGTCGGGACCGTCAGGATCACGGTCACTGCCGCCGCGACGAAAAACTATACCTCTGCTTCCGCTTCCGTCACGATCAAGGTGGTGCCGGCGGCGACGAAGAAACTGACCGCCAAAAATGAGAAGAAAGGGATCCGCCTGACCTGGAAACAGGTGGCGGGTGCCACCGGCTATTTTATTTACCGGGACGGAAAAAAGATCGCGACCATCAGTAAGGGGGCGACAGTGACCTATCTGGACAAGAAAGCGACAGTCAAAAACAAAAAATACACCTATAAGGTGGTGGCTTCCGGCTCCACCGGGACCAGTACCATCGGGCGGACCGTGAAGGTGCGCCGGGAGGTGCCGAAGTCGTCCGGAAAAGGGACCTCCAGCTCCTCCTCCGGCTCTTCCGGTGAGACAGGGTCCGGCACAGCCTCGGGGACTTCTTCCGGATCCTCCGGCTCCACGGGAACCGGTTCCGGCGGCTCCTCCTCGTCCGCTTCGCCGCTTGTCCAGACCGGGCTCAGGTACTGTTTTGAGTCCCAATATGTCTCCAGGACGCTGAACAGCTCTGCCAAAGGGGACCTGGCTGTTATCGACACGGACGGCATCAGCCAGTCCGTGATCAAGGCCGCTGTGAACCGGGGCGTAAAGGTCTACGGCTACCTGAACGCCGGCGCCCTCGAACAGGAGCGGAGCTATTACAACACCTATAAGGGCCTGCGGATCGCCGGATATGACGGCTGGGCGGGAGAGTATTGGGTCGACGTCACTGACAGGGCCTGGACAGACCACCTGATTGCGGAAGCAAAGAAAATGAAGGCGGCCGGCGCGACAGGCGTTTATCTCGACAACACGGATATTCTCTACATGGTCCAGAGCGGATTTGCGGAAGAGAACACGAAGATGCTCAAGGCGGCTCCCTCCGCTGCAGCGGTCTACGAGGCCCTCTGCAATGTGGTGAAGACGATCCAGAACACTATCGGCATTACGGTCATGCCCAACGGAGGCGATGTATTTGTCAGGCAGTTCGTCCAGGATTACCCCGGCGTCCTCAGAGAGGTCAACCAGGAGGGGGTGCTTTATAACAATAATAAAGCCCAGCCCACATCGGAGCGAAGGTACTACACGGAATATCTGGACTGGTGCAGGAACAGGGGCCTCCTTGTCCGGGGCATTGAGTATATCAACACCCAGGCCGGCGCCCAGAAGTGCCTCGAGTACTACCGGGAACATGGCTGGCAGGGCCTGTACGTCAGCAGACACACAAATCTGGAAGGAGACTGACCAGCCCCCGGACCGATAAAAAAGTGACAAAAGGGACGGTTCTTTTTGTCAACACCCGAGCAGGTTCCAGAGTGACAAAAAGAACCGTCCCCTATGTCATCTCTGCTTCGTCATCTCGCCGCCTTTGATATGGAGCCTGTAGTCGCAGATGGCGAGGGCGGCTCTGCGGTGGGTCACGATAAAGCAGGTCTTGTCGCGCATGGTGGAGATGTTTGCGAGAAGCTTCGCCTCGGTCTCTTCATCCAGTGCACTGGTGGATTCGTCCAGGAGGAGGATGGGGGCCTTGCTCAGGAGGGCACTGGCGATGGCGACGCGCTGGGCCTGTCCCTCGGAGAGGCCGATGCCGCGTTCGCCCAGGACGGCGCCGAGGCCGATCTCGTCCACGAGGGTGTCGATGCAGGCGGCCCGCGCGGCTGCCATGATCTCGTCCCTGTCGGCTTTGTCCGTGAACATGGTCAGGTTGTCGTAGAGGGTGCCCGAGAAGAGGGTGTTTCCCTGCGGAACATAGGCAAAGAGATGGCGGGTGCCCCTGGTGGCGGGGACACAGACTTCTGCAGTCTCTGTGGATGTAGTGCTGCCTGCATTGCTGTTTTCATTAGTGTCTGTATTACTGTCTGCATTGCCGTCGGCACTGGTGCAGCTGACATTTTTATTTTTAGCCGAAACGGAAACAGGCATGGCAGCGGTATTGTTGTCCGCAGGGATGCAGGCGGCGAAAACGGTGTCGGCATTCGTGCCGGTCTTTCCGGCGGACTCTGTCCCGGGCTTTTGGGGCTGCCCCGATCTGCAGAAGAGCACCTGCCCTTTGGTGGGCTTGTAGATCCCTAAAAGAAGCTGGAAGAGGGAGGTCTTTCCGCCGCCGGAGATGCCGGTCAGGGCGACGAAGTCGCCCCTGCGGACGGTGCAGCTGATGTCCTGCAGGACATCCTCGATGCCGTCGTCGTAGCGGAAGGTGACGTGGTCCAGGCGGATGGAGTCGAAATCATCCAGGGCCTCGCCCTCGATCTCGGCCGGGAGGTTCATCAGCTCCTGGAGGCGCTCTCCGGAGGAGATCACGCCGTAGGTCTGGGCCGCCAGGCCGGCGGCGCCGGCGATGGGGCTCTGGATGCGGCCGATCAGCTGGATCATGGCGGCGAGGGAGCCGTAGGTCATCCTGCCGTGGTAGATGTTCACGCAGCCCCAGAGCATGCAGAAGAGCCAGGAGAGGTTGAAGACCAGGCCCAGGCTGTTGTTCATGGCGGCCGAAAAGCGGCCCTGGCGGATCTGCTCGCCCTGGAGCCGGTCCCGGCGGGCGGCGATCTGGCGGGTGGCCCGTTCCTCCGAGACGCTGGCCTTGATCAGGCGGATGTTCTCCAGGGTCTCCTGGGTGGAGGCGTGGAGGGCGCCCTCCGCCTCCTGCATCCTCCTGTGGCGGGCTTTCATGGGGCCCTTGAAGAGGACAATGATGGCCAGGCCGAAGATCCCGCCGACGACCAGGAGGATCACAAAGCGCCAGTCCATGGAGATCAGGATCGCGGCGGCTCCCACGAAGCCGACGGTCATACTGATCAGGTTGGGGAGGATGTTCATAATCCCGTCCCGGATGACGCTGACGTCGGAAAAGACACGGTTGACCAGTTCGCCGCTGTGGTAGCCCTTCAGGCGGGCGTACTCCTTTGACAGGATCCCCTCTGTGAGCATGTTCTGGAGGGAGCGCTGGAGCTTTGACGAGGAGATCGTCCGCACCAGGGAGTTTGCCACTGTGAGTACACGCTGCAGGAGGATCAGCAGGACCAGGACCAGGCCGTAGCGCCAGAGGGCGCCGGCGTGGGAGGAGACGGCCCCGTCGATCAGGCCCTTGGTGGCGAGCGTCACGCAAAGCGAGCATCCCGCGCTGCATGCATTGAGGATGCAGATCAGCAGGATGTTTGCGTGTATACATTTTGACCACCGCGCCAGATCGACAGCCGCGGGGCTGCGAAAGATGGAGAGAAATTTGCGGATATATTCTTTCATAAGGTTTTCCGGGGGTTTTTGTGTGCTGCGCCCTGACGATCGAGCCCGCGCCGAACGGCCTGACCATCAGGTTTTCCGGGAGTCTTTTTGTGCGCTGCGCCCTGACTGCGCAGGCTTTTCAGTCTTCTTCTTCGGCCGGACCGGTCTGTCCTCGACCGTGATCATGTCGCCCGGGTCGATGGTGACGCGCTGGTTCATATGGGCTCTGGGGCCCTTTACGTAGTGTTCAAGGATCGGCAGGAGGAAGAGGGCGGCGAGGCCCGCCGTAAACCCGCTGTTATAGAGCATGAGGCCGCCGTGGAGGGTGGCCGTATAGCTGCAGATGGAGCCGCAGAGCATGCCGGCGATGACGCCGGCGGCACTGCCGTAGCGGCCGACGAGGGGGCAGAGGCCGGTGGCGAACGCGGCGCTCATCATGTAGCCCTGGGACGAGACGGTCCAGGGGATATCTGTCCCAAGAAAACGGCTGGCACCGAGGGCCAGCAGGTAGAGCAGGGGGTAGCCGGCAAAGATCGGCCAGACATTGCGGGGGTGCTGGCCCATGGCTGTGAAGGTCAGCGCGGCAAAAACGGCTCCGAAAATGGGGGCGGTGAAGCCCACGCCCTCTGTGAGGAGAATGGCCAGATTGGTGTAGACCAGGACGAGGGGGCAGTAGAGCCCGATGTTGATCAGACAGAGCGGCATGCCGTATTTTTTTGCAAAATTGCTCTCATAGCCGGTGTCGCGGAAGAGGCGCCGGATCCCGCGAAAGCTTCTGCCGTTCAGGTACCAGCCTGCGGCCAGGCAGACGGCGGACAAAAGCAGGAAAAAGAGGTTGCCGAACAGCTGGTAGGAATGTCCGAAGCTCTCATAGACGGCATTTTCGCGGACGGCGACCACCGGGGCCTCCGCGCCGGTGGTGCGGTAGAGGAGGCTGTAGAGGAAAAAGCCCAGGGTGCCGCAGGCGATGCCCGCATTGTAGAGGTTGTATCCCTTGTGCCAGGATTTCGCGCCGGGCAGGGCCGCCGGGGCGGCAAAGCCGACGAAGAGGGCAAAGAGGAGGGTCAGCAGGACGCCGGAGACAGTGAGACGGACCACACCGTCTGTATAGCGGGCGCCGAGCGTATAGCGGAAGAGGAGTTCACTGACGAAGGGTCCGAAGCAGGTCGCGAACATATTGATGTGGAGGTTGTCCTTAAAGTCCAGCCGGCGGACCGCCATATACAGAAAGGGCGTGAGAAAACAGGGCCAGATATTGAGAAAGTGCAGGCCGAAGAAGCAGTGGGCGATCACGAGGAAATACCCCGCGAGCGTATTGCCGTGCGAGGGCCCCGGCAAAAGGACCATGAACAGGGACATGGCGAGTCCGCAGAGGCCGACGTTGAGCAGGCAGGCCGGCAGACTCCCCAGGCTGAAGTAGTCCGTGACCGCCGGGCTGGGCGTCACGAGGATCCGCACAAAGTCCTCTGCGACCGTCTTGCCGGTCCCTGTATAGGCTGCCCCGGCAGCGGCAGCGGCGAGAAGCGCCAGGGAGATGCCCAGGGCGAGCCCGTCGATGATCCGGCTGTTCAGGCCGGCAGCAGCCTGATAGCCTTTTTTTGTTTTTTCTCTCGTCCTTGCAGCCATGGCAGTCTCCCTCCGTCTCTATTGTGATTGCACAGGATCAGGAACTGTACGAAAAAATCCGGATCAGACATGCGGATATTTCCGCGTATGTAAGTGACAGGTCCTTGACCTCATACCGGCGCAAATGCAGGGATCTACAAAGTTTCAGGGATTTTACATTTTTTCGGGGATTACCATGAATTTGGAGTTTTTCCATGATTTCAGGTGTTTTCCCGTGTTTTTATTATATAATAGAATCACCGGTTAGGAAATCGTAACAGGATTGTACAGATTGGATTGTCCGGCTGACAGTACATCCCGTGGTAAAAACATGGAAAAGCAGGAGATAATCTTGCGGGAAGCGGGGGAAAACAGGAGAACACCTTGCGGGAAGCAGGGGGAACCGGGAGAAAACCTTGCGAGAAGCCGGGTGGAAAATGGAAAATAAATGGAAAAAAGCATGGGAGCAGGACCGGAAGCCGGGGCAATCATAACGCAGGAGGCGATAAAGATGAAGAAAATCGGAGTATTGGGAGCGGGAACCTGGGGCATGGCACTGGCGCGGATGCTGTGTAATGCGGGCTATGACGTAGTCGTGTGGTCGGCTCTGGAGAAGGAGATCGACGATCTGTCCGCGACGCGGAAGCACCCGAAGCTGCCGGAGATGCAGATCCCGGATGCGCTCCGTTTTACAAAATCGATCGAAGAGGCATGCACGGGAAAGGATATTCTCATGTTTGCGGTCCCGTCTGTCTATGTGCGGTCGACCGCGGCGGCGGCGCGGTCCTGGATCCCGGACGGGCAGATCATCGTGGATGTCGCGAAGGGAATCGAGCCGGACACGCTGATGACGATGTCGGAGGTGATCCGGAGCGAGCTGGAAAAAGAGAAAACGGATGGCGGCAGCGCCTCTGCGGCAGGTGTGCCGGACTCCGCGGGAAACCCTTCCGCGGGTATGGAGGCCTCTGGAGAGGCGGCTGCCTGTGCAGGACAGAAGGCTTCTAAAGGGCCGAAAGGGGTGCGGATCGTCGCCCTGTCCGGTCCCACCCACGCCGAAGAGGTGGCCATGGATCTGCCCACGACGATCGTTTCCGCCTGTGAGGATGCAGAGGCGGCGGAGCTGGTGCAGGATGTCTTTATGGGGACCCGGGAGCAGCCGACCTGTATGCGCGTGTATACAAACACGGATATCAAGGGCGTGGAGCTCTGCGGTGCCCTGAAAAATGTCATCGCCCTCGCTTCGGGCATCTCGACAGGACTGGGCTACGGGGACAATGCGCGCGCCGCGCTGATCACGCGCGGACTGGCGGAGATCACGCGTCTGGGCGTGAAGATGGGCTGCAAGGAGCAGACCTTCTACGGCCTGGCGGGCATGGGCGACCTGATCGTCACGGCGACCAGCCGCCACAGCCGCAATAACAAGGCCGGCTACCTGATCGGAAGGGGATGTACGCCGACGGAAGCAGCAGACCAGGTCGGCATGGTGGTCGAGGGAATCAATGCCCTGCCGGCTGCGGTGCGCCTGGCGGTCCAGTACGGCGTCGAGATGCCCATCGTCGCCTTTATGGACGGCGTCATCCGCTGCGGCGCAGACCCGACGGAGGCGGTGGGCCACCTGATGGGACGCAGGAAAAAAGCGGAGAATCCATCCGATGATGGCGAGCCGTATTTTGCCAGGCTCCTGTCCGAGGCGATCCGCAGCGGGGCTTTTCCGATGCGGTAAAATGAATAGACAGTCCTGTAATACTTTTTTGCAAAAAAACCGCAGCGGGGCCTTTCCGATGCGGTAAAACGGACGAAAAAACGATTTTCTGATAATGCTCTGATGTGCGCGCGCAAACGTACGAGCGGCGCAAAGAGACGGCGCAAAACGGCGCAATGGAACAGGGGCCGACAGGCCCTCACTGCAGATCGAGGTACTTGCCGTCCAGGACGTCCTTCAGATACTGGCCGTACTGGTTCTTTTTCAGGATCTCGTAGGTCTGCAGAACATCATCGCGGGAGATCCAGCCGTTCAGATAGGCGATCTCTTCGAGGCAGGCGATCTTGCGGTGCTGATGCTGTTCCATGGTCTTGACGAAATTCGTGGCATCGACCAGGCTCTCGTGCGTGCCGGTGTCGAGCCAGGTGAATCCCTGGCCGAGGAGCTCGACGTGCAGCTCCTGCTTGTCCAGGTAGATCCGGTTGAGGTCGGTGATCTCGTATTCTCCCCGGGCGGACGGAGAGAGTTTTTTTGCATAATCGACGACGCGGTTGTCGTAGAAATAGAGGCCGGTCACGCAGTAGTTGCTCTTGGGGTGCTCCGGTTTTTCCTCAATGGAGATCGCGCGGCCGCTGTCGTCAAACTCCACGATGCCGAAACGTTCGGGGTCGTCGACGTAGTATCCAAAGACCGTGGCGCCCCCGCCGCTCTCTGCGCGCTGTGCAGCTGCGCGGAGACGTTTTTTGAGGCCGTGCCCGGAAAAGATGTTGTCTCCAAGGACCATGGCGACGGAGTCATCTCCGATGAATTCTTCACCGATCACGAAGGCCTGCGCCAGACCGTCGGGGGAGGGCTGGGCCTTGTAGCTAAGATGCAGGCCGAACTGGTGCCCGTCGCCCAGAAGGATCTCAAAGCGTGGCAGGTCCTGCGGTGTGGAGATGATCAGGATCTCGCGGATCCCGGCGCTCATCAGGATGGAGATCGGATAGTAGATCATCGGCTTGTCGTAGATCGGCAGCAGCTGCTTCGAAGTGACCATGGTCAGCGGATAGAGTCTGGTGCCGGACCCGCCGGCGAGAACGATACCTTTCATAAAAAACCTCCCTTAAAAGCTGTGTGATCATGCCCGGATCGTCAGACAAAATCGATCCTGCACGTATGCTCCTTTGTCTTTTCGTCGTAGTTGATCCCGACTAAAACCACTTTCCCGCCATAATGTACGCACCTCCTCATTCGGGATCCTGGCTAAACCGACGACCTGGTCGTAATCATCGTCATAGGAATCGGGCACTTCTTCATATGTCAGGTATCCGAGGTGGACCAGGAGTGTCAGCACGTCATCCCTGCAGGTGAACGTCTCTATATGACATGATATTTATTGAGGTGCTCTTCATAACTGTCATCCAGCGCGATCCTGCACCTGTCAAACAATTATTCGCTGTTCAGGATTCTTTTGAAGCCGGTATTTCCCGGATTAAGATATATGCCCATTTCCTCATCTTCCATTTTAAAGGCCACATGCACAAGCCAGGGGTCATTGATAAAACGGCGGCT
>JAFWDM010000101.1 GCA_017513005.1 Lachnospiraceae bacterium | reverse complement strand
TTTTCTGCCCCTGGATCAGTATCGGGAAGCAGATGTTGTCGATGACCGATTTCTGCATCAGGAGATTGAAGCCCTGGAAGATCATTCCGATATTGCTGCGCAGCTTCCGCAGATCCTTCGGAGACAGATCGCGCAGATCCTGCCCGTCGATCAGGACCTGGCCCTCTGTCGGGACCTCCAGATAATTCAGGCACCGCACGAGCGTGCTCTTTCCCGCCCCGGACATGCCGATGATCCCGTAAATATCCCCGGCCTCCACCTGCAGATTGATCCCGCTGAGCGCCTCCACTTCCCCGTCGCGGGTCGCAAAGACCTTGCGCACATTTTTTACTTCAACAAGATATTCCATTTTCCGCCACCTGCATTGCAATGCCCTGCCCCTGCACGAGGCTTTACTCCGGCAGGTTTCCATCCGGGGCTTTGCATTCACCTACTTTTTTAATAGGTTTTATCTGATATAAAAAGTACTATACTACTGTTTTCTGACAATGTCAAAATCACAGGAAGGGATTCCGGGGCAGATACTTAAAACGCACATCCATGTCCCCGTCCTCCCCGATCGTCATGACGACATAGGTCTTTTTCCAGCCTTCCTGCCGCGGTTTGGCGATGCTCCCGGGATTGATGACCGTGATCCCGTCCTCCCCCTTCTCATACACAGGGATGTGGATATGGCCATAGACGGCGATATCCGCCCCCTTCTCCTTAGCGCACGCACGCAGCCTGTCCGTACCGCTGTAGACGCCCAGCCTGTGACCATGGGTGAGATAGAAGGAATGGCCGCCGGCGGAGAAGCACAGTTCTTCCGGAAGCCGGTCCGACCAGTCCATATTTCCCGCCACGGCGAAGATCTCATATTCCCTCTTCGGTCCCAGGACCTCTTCCAGGTCACCCTCGACATCTCCTGCATGGATCAGCAGATCGATCGGGGCCTCCTGCCCGATCGCCCTCCGGACCAGATCATGGTTTCCATGTGAATCACTCAAAATCAAAATCTTCATTGAGTCTCCTGTCCTGCATCGTATCACCGGCCCTGCAGCAGAGCCCTGCCGGACGATCAGGCTGCCGGACGATCCGGGGCCCTGCCGATGTTCATTATATTCAAAATATCCTACCACTAACAGAGTAAACTGACAACCTCGTCCGCGGAACAAAAACCACAGGTATCTCGTCCGCGGAACAAAAACCATACGGCCTGTCTGTAAAAAAAGCCCGGCACGAGCTGCCATCGTGCCGGGCCGGTCATCATGATCCGTATTCCTTTTAAATGCTATTTCCGCCCGGTCTCTGCCGGGTCTTTCAGTCATCATCCTCTTCCACTTTGGATTCCAGGATCCTTCCGCTGACTGCGTCGATCTCATAGTCATATTCCAGGTTTTCTGCATAGAACTCGATCTCATATACCCGCACGCCGTCGTCATTGTCGAGTTTTGCGGAGGAAAAGCGCACTTCATCCTCCCTTCGCCCGGCGTCCCGCAGGGCGATCTCCTTCGCCTCGTCTACGCTGATATAACCGTCGGCAGAAGCCGGGGACCCTTCCCCGCCGGCAGTCATGCCCTTCTCACGGTCCACATCTCTCTCCAGGATCTTCCCGTCCTCTGCGAGGATCTCGTAATCATACTCCTTTCCGTCTGCGTAAAACTTGACGTCGTAGATATACCGGCCGTCTTCCTTATCCAGTTTTGACCACAGGCCGGCCACCTCTTTTTCCTCCAGTCCCGAATCGAGGACTGCGATCTTCCGGGCCGCCTCTTCCCCGATCCCGGCTTCTTTGTCCGCCGGGCCGGTTTCCGTTTTTACTTTCCCGGGGTCGTTTTCTGCGTCCTGCTGACTCTGTGCAGTCTGCGTTTTGGAGGAGCCGGCGGTCCCCGGCCCGGATGTTTCACTTCCCGGCGTGGATGTATCCTCTGCAGCTGCCGGGACAATCTCTGCTTCCGGAGAGATCACGCCGCCTTCTTTCTCCATGCTTTTTTCCAGCACTTCTCCGTTTCGGGCGCTGATCTCGTATTCATATTCCTTTCCGTCCGCAAAGAACCTGACGGCATAGACATACTGTCCTTTTTCCTTCTCCAGCTTTGACCACAGACCGGTCACTTCCTCCTCCTTCACGCCGGCATCGAGAATGGCGAAATCCTCTGCTGTCGAAGTCTCGATCATGCCGTTTCTGCGGACGACAGACCGGGCATACGAGACACCGCCGCCGATCGCCGCGATCGCCAGAAGTCCTGCCAGTCCTCTTGCCGCGATTGCCATTCCCGAACGATCCATCCGTTCCACCTCCTCTCCCCTTTTCCCTTTTTCTTCTTTTCTCATTTTCTTTTTCCTTTTTTCTTTCCTGTCCGGCAGGATTGTCCACGTAAGGGATCCGTACATAAAAAGCTGTGCCCTCCCCGGGTTCGCTCCGGACCTCTACGCTTCCGCCGTGCATCACAGCGATCTTCTGCACCATGGAAAGCCCCAGACCGCTTCCCGGTACATTCGCGCTTCTGGATGGATCTGCGCGGTAAAAGCGGTCGAAGATCTTTCCCAGATGTTCCTGCGGGATCCCGGGGCCGTCATCTCTGACAGCCAGAAGGGCTGTCTTCCCCGATGTCTCTGTCTGCCCCGATGCTCCTGCGGCTTTTGGCCGGGATGTCTCCGCCTGCACCATAGTTCCTGCCGCTTTGAGTCGGGATGTCTCCGCCTGCACCGAAGCTCCCGCGGCGCAGGCCTCTGCCGGATCCTCGTCCTCCCCGGCAAGGAGGAGCCGTACCTCTGTGTGCCCTCCCTCTTTTCCGTACTTATAGGCATTGTCGATCAGGTTCTGCAGGAGCCTTTCCAGCAGGATGCTGCTGCCTGAGACCAGGATACCCTCTTCCACGCAGACCGCGACTGCAATGCCCCTGACCTGCAGCAGCGCCATATCCTCCGCCACGGACCTTGTCAGCGCGGAAAAATCGATGACCTCAAAGGGATATCTCTCCGCATGCATCTCCAGGCGTGTGTAATCCAGCATACTGCTGATCAGTGCGCTCATGCGGCGGCCCTGCCTTTCGATGACCCGGATCGCCCTGCGGTAGTCCTCCCCGGAGCGTTCTTTTTCCAGCGCCAGCTCTGTCTGCGCCAGGATCACCGACATGGGTGTGCGCAGTTCATGGGAGGCATCAGAGGTAAAGCGCTGTTCCGCCTCAAAAGAGCGTTCCAGGCGGTCCAGCATGCCATTGAAGGCATCCGCAAGGTCGTGGATCTCATCCTCTCCCCCGCCGATCTCGATCCTGCGCGCCAGATCCGTTCCGCGGGAGATCTCGGACGCCGCCTCTTCGATCCTGCGCAGGGGCATGAGCATGCGCTGGGCAATCAGAAAACCGCCCGCGATCCCCAGAAAGAGAAGGATCGGGACAAATAGAACAGTGGACCTGCCTATACTCTCCAGCTGCATCTGGGCAGCATCTATGGCAACGACACCGCGGATCCACAGATCCTCCAGCTGCTCCCCGGATTGTTTCCGGTCATAGACATAATACCGGATCCCGTTCACTTCCTTGTCGTAGACACGGGAGGTAGTAAAGGGTTCTCCGTCCATCTGCCTGGCAATCGGATTTTTGCCGTACAGCATCTTTCCGCCTGTCGTATACAGGGCGCTCTCCACCTCGTAGACCCTGTCCAGGAAATCATCGTCGATCTCCAGCCACCCCTCCCCGTAGCGGATAAACACATCGTCCCGGTCTTTGGGATCCGCCTCCTCACGGTCGTCCAGATAGCGGATCTTATCCGTATTCTCCCCTACCACGCTCAGGAGGTATTCCCGGACCGTTTTCTGCAAAACAGAAGCGCTGACAATCCTGAAGATCAGGAATATCAGCGTCACGATCACGATGATCACAGCGGAAAACCACAGTGTGATCCGGGCAGTAATGGAGTTTCGTATGCTTCTTTTTTTCAAATAACCTTCTCCTGCGTGTTCCCCGGCAGCGCCCCTTCCCTCGGCAGGGGCTGTTCCGGGCGCGTCCGCACCGTAATGCAGATTCCGGGCAGCCCGTCTGCTGCCCTGCACCTGCCCTTTCCTCAGTCCTCTTTCAGCGTGTATCCTGCGCCGCGAACCGTCCGGATCAGGCGGACTTCATGCCCGCTGTCGATCTTTTTTCTCAGATAGCTGATGTAGACATCCACCACATTGGTGCCACCCTCATAGTCGAAGTTCCAGATGTGGTTCTCGATCTTCTCCCGGCTGAGCACGATCCCCTTGTTGTGGAGCAGATACTCGAGGAGCTGGTACTCCTTGGCAGAGAGCTCGACCCTCTTCCCGGCCCGGTTGACCGTGTGGGAGGCGATATCCATCGTCAGGTCCGCCGCTGTCAGGAGATTTCCCGTATTTCCGTGTTTCGTCCGCGTGAGCGCCCTGACCCTGGCCATCAGCTCCTCCAGAGAGAAGGGCTTGATCACATAGTCGTTTGCCCCGGCATCCAGGCCCTGCACGCGGTCGGAGACAGCATCCCTCGCCGTCAGAAACAGCACCGGTGTCGTGCTGCCGCCGTCCCTGATCTTTCTGAGGACTGCGTAGCCGTCCGCCTTCGGCATCATGATATCCAGGATCACCACGTCATACTGGGCCACATCCAGGCAGTCCATGGCTTCCTCTCCGTCGAGACAGCTGTCCACGCTGTAGCCCTCCGAGGAAAGTTTCTGGGTCAGGATATCATTGAGGTCCAGTTCGTCCTCCGCCAGCAATATTCTCATCTGTGCCTCCCTCTGCAGCTATAACAGGATAACGATCTCTACGCATGTACGGTACTCTTACACAACACACTAGGACAAAATGATTAAAAGCAGATTAGAATGAAAGCAAAAGACCGCCGGAAAGCAGCATTTTCCCTGTCTGAACCGGTTAACGCCGTGCCTACACAGATTCCTTTCCGATCCCCATCAGCTTTTTGTAGATCACGGCCATACAGACAAAGCACATGACGATCTGCAGGGCCGAGGAGCAGGGCGTCGCAAGCCCGATGT
Source organism: Lachnospiraceae bacterium (assembly GCA_017513005.1). Classification (GTDB taxonomy): domain Bacteria; phylum Bacillota; class Clostridia; order Lachnospirales; family Lachnospiraceae; genus CAG-791. Next base: position 12,030 of record JAFWDM010000101.1, on the reverse strand, counting down.
GAAACAGCGATACAGGTGTCCTCCTGCTCATCAGCCACGAGACCGGGACGCGCACGCAGAAGGCACTCACGATCCCCTGCAGCATCACGAACCGGGTCAGCCCGATCCCGTTATAGAACCCGATAAAACAGAAGAAGACAGGCGTCAGCATACAGTCGATCGCATAGGCCTTCAGATAATCCGCGCCCGCCGCAGCGACAGCAGGATCCCTGGCGAACAGGGAAGCCAGGGACACGCCGTGAAAGAAGGAAAGATAAAACATCACGACACCGACGGCCAGCGACAGCAGGATCCCGCAGCGCAGAGCCTTCACCGCGCGGTCCGGTTTTCCCGCCCCCGCATTCTGTGCCACAAAGGCCGACATGGACTGCATAAAGGCGGATGGCACGAGCATGATAAAGGCACATACCTTCTCCGCGACACCGACCCCGGCGGAAGGCACGACGCCGAGGGAGTTCACGATTCCCTGGATGATCAGGAAAGAGATCCCCACCAGAAGATCCTGTGTCGCGATCGGAAGCCCGATCCGCGTGATCCGTCCGATCAGTTCCCCGTGGAACCGGATATGGTCCCTGCGCAGGGAGAAGGGGAGTTCCCGATGGCGCAGGAGCAGGAGCGAAAAGACCACGCTCACTGCCTGTGCGCCGACCGTCGCGACAGCCGCGCCGACGGTCCCCAGATGAAAAACCGCCACCAGAACAAGGTCTCCGATGATATTGGCGGCACAGGCGATCGCCACCGTGACCAGCGGGGTCATCGAATCCCCTATACCCCGGAATATACTGCCGATCAGATTGTAGGCGATGATGACCAGCATGCCCGCCCCACAGATCCGGATATAGGCGGCGGTCAGGTCGAAGGCCTCTGCCGGCGCATGCATGACAGAGGCGACGAGCGGCGCTCCGGGCACTAAAAGCGCCGTCATCACGACACCGATACAGGCAAAGAGCACGATGCAGGCCCCGATCGTCTCCCCGCCTTTTTTTGCCTGGCCGCGCCCGATCTGCTGTCCCAGAAGGACCGTCGCTCCCATCGCGAAGCTCGCCACCAGATTAGTCAGCGTCAGCATGATCTGCGATCCTGTCGAGACAGCCGAAACATGCGCCGACACCGTCCCCGCATCCGTGAACCGCCCTACGATCAGAAGATCCACCGCCCCGTACATCGCCTGTAAAAAGAGCGCTGCCAGGACGGGCAGCGCAAATCTGACCAGGGGCACCAGGATCTGCCCCTCCGTAAATGTCCGTATCTGTGCCTTCATTCCTTTCCTGCCTTTCCCTTTCCTGCCTTTCCAATGATGTCTTACAGCCTTATGCCCTGCGGCTTTACACCTTACATTTCAATGCATTCCGTAAAAAGATATCTTAGCACAGGACTCTTCTTCCCTCAATATCGTTGCTGCACACGCCCCGGCGCCGTTTTTCGCGGAACGCCTCAGGCGGTTTACATCGGGCGCAAATTATCAGATAATGTGGCAGGGACTTTCTTGTTACATTTTCACGCCCTATAACATTTTCTTTCCCTGTACGCTTTAAAGGAGACATCCCGATGGGAATGAACAAAGAGACAAAAACCGAAAAATATGCCCGGGCGCAGGAGATCCGCAACACGAAAAAAATGCGGGAGATCCTGGAGGACCTGCCCCGTTTCTGCAGACAGTATTTCCGCGGGATCGAGGGGACGACAGGGGCCCGCACACGGCTGGCCTACGCCTATGACCTGCGGGTCTTTTTCGAATTTCTGCAAAAAGAAAACACTTCCCTCTCGGGAATGGAGATCCGCGAATATCCCCTGGACATTCTGGAGAAGATCGGTAAAGAGGATATTGAAGAATACCTCGAATATCTCACCTATTATGAGAAGGACGGGCAGATCTTCACGAACGACGCGCGCGGCAAGGCGCGCAAACTCTCTGCAGTCCGCAGCCTCTTCAAGTATTTCTATACCTCCGAACTGCTCACGCGGGACGTGACTGCCCTGGTTCCCCTTCCCAGGCTCCATGAAAAGCCGATCATCCGGCTGGATGCCGAGGAGGTCGAGACCATGCTGGACAAGGCGGACACCGGGGCCGACATGACGAAAAAGCAGCTGCGCTTTCATGAAAAGACCCGTGTGCGGGACCTCGCGCTCCTCACGCTCCTTCTGGGGACCGGGATCCGGGTATCCGAGTGCGTCGGGCTGGATCTTGAAGATATCGACTTCAAGGAAAAAGGCCTGCGTGTCCACCGCAAGGGCGGCTATGAGGCAGTCGTCTATTTCGGCGACGAGGTGGAGGAAGCCCTGCGGGCTTATCTGGAGGAACGGGCCGGCATCCTCCCGAAGGAGGGGCATGAAAGAGCGCTCTTCCTCTCCCTGCAGAACCGCCGGATCACGGTGCGCGCGGTCGAAAACCTGGTCAGAAAGTACGCCGGCCTTGCGACCTCCCTCAAAAAAATCACCCCGCACAAGCTGCGCAGCACCTACGGTACCAGCCTGTACAGGGCGACGGGAGACATCTATCTGGTCGCGGATGTCCTGGGCCACAAGGATGTCAATACGACCCGGAAGCACTACGCGGCGATCGAGGAGGACCGCCGCAAAGGCGCCCGCAATGCTGTCCAGCTCCGCAGTCCGTCCGGGGACGGTAATACTCCGTCTCAGGAGGATCCTTCCGGGTCAGCTCCGGTCTGAGGCCGGATCTCTTCCGTGTACGTTTTTATTCAGGTCGAATCTTTTCTGCCGTTTCTTTTCCGTGCGGAACTTTTCGGGCCGGGTCTCTTCCGCCTGTTTTTCCGGGCGTTTTGTTTCGAGGCAGCACCCCCCCCTGATCACAGTTCGATGCCGCATCCTGAATCCGCATCCCGGGGTCTCATTTTGAGGGAAGATCTCGAAGCTGCGTCTTCTACCGCAGATCCGCCAGAGCGGTCAGCCCATAGGCGGATTCCGCGCTCCGCACGCCCCGGAGGATCGCCTCCGAGGCAGCCATCGCCGCCAGGATCCCCACGCTGTCGATCCCTGCCTGTACGCATGTCTTTTCTGCCGCAGGCAGGGTCTTCTCTTCCGTGGACAGGGTTCCGGAAGACCCGTCCGCACCAGCAGGCGCCAGGGAGTCCGATTCCAGCGAGACGGCGCCCTCCTCCGGCGCAGGTCTGCTGCAGACCGACAGGGCGATCACGCTGTCCCCGTCCCCGGAAGTATGGACCGGTGCGATCGACCTTGCAAAACCGTCATGCGCCATGGCGGCGATCTTGCACAGCTCGGCCTTCCGGAAGGGGGCGTTTGTAAAGACGATCCCGATCGTCGTATTGAAGGCGCCGTCTTCCGCCTGTTTCATCCGGCCGTTCTGCACCCTGGCGCCCTCCAGCGCCCTCATAAAGGAGACCATCTCCATCCTGTCATAGAGCCGGCCGTCCGGTGTGTGCGCACCGGCGATCTTCTGTCCGCTCTTCCAGTCGTAAATATCCCCGAAGGCATTGACCGCCATCACAGCCCCGACCAGGAGGTCGCCGTGCCGCAGGACACAGGCCCCGATCCCGGATTTCATCGCATGCTCGATCCCGGCATATTTTCCGATCGTCGCCCCGCATCCCGCGCCGCGACAGCCGCTCTTGTAATTGCCCCGAACACCCTGCTCTGCCGCCTTGCAGGCCGCGTAGCCCATCGCCTGATCCGGGCGCACATGCGGGTCTCCGACCGGCAGGTCAAAAAGATCGACCTGGGTGACCAGAGGCACGCGGACTCCCCGCACCTCGACGCCGATCCCTTTTTCCTCCAGATACCGCATGACACCGCCCGCCGCGTCCAGGCCGAAGGCACTGCCGCCCCCGAGGACCGCCGCATGGACCCGCTGCGCCGTGGTGACAGGATCCAGGATCCCTGTCTCCCGCGTCGCCGGACCGCCGCCCCCGATATGGAGACCTGCCGCCATTCCCGCCGGATCCTCGCTCAAAACCACCGTGATACCGGTTCCGCCCGCTGCGTCCTCCGCCTGCCCGATGCGGATCCCCGGAAACGCCTCCAGAGGGACTTCCCGGATCTCTGCGTCAGGGCTTTGAAAAGGACTTGTTGACTGCACCCGATCTTCGTTTTGCAAAATAACCTCCTGTCATGTCTGTTGAACCAGTGCTGTTCTCCGGGCCTGTACTAACCTGTAGGCCTGCAGCAACTATACTAACTTGCAGTACCTGCAGTATCTGCACCAACCTGTAGGCCTGCAGTATCTGTACCAACCTGCAGGCCTGCAGCATCTGCTGTGCCTGTAATTTCCATGTCGTGCCTGCAGTGTCCGCTATGCCTGTGCCGCCTGCCGGGTCTGCCGCAATGCGATCAGCGCCGCTCCCTTCGCGGCAAGGGCCGGCTCGTGATCGTGCCTCCTCCTGATCCACTCCGCTACAGGAGCAGCGTTTCCGCCTGTCAGGATCAGACTCAGGGAACCGGCTCCCAGAAGCTCCTCCACGCGCTCGGCAAGCCCCTCGATCATGGAGGCGGTTCCGACGACAGCCGCGGACAGCATGCAGCCGTCCGTATCCCGCCCGATCAGGTCGTCAGGAGAAACCGGCACAGGATCCAGGGCGGGAAGTTGGGCCGTGCCCGTGCGCAGTGCCTGCAGGGAAGTGCGGACGCCTGAGCCGATCATTCCGCCCAGAAAGACGCCGGACTGCGGCTGAAAGGGCTCTGCAGATCCGCCCCGGTCACCGGTTTCCGGAACACCGATCACATTGATCGTCGTCGCCGTTCCCAGATCCACGGTCATGGCGGGAAGCGGATAGGCGGCCGCCGCCCAGGCGGCATCCGCGATCCGGTCCGCCCCGACTTTTTCAGGAGCCGGAAGACGGTCGAAGGACAGACCCGTGTCGCATCCGCAGCTGATCACGACAGGCGGCAGGCTGCAGAGTTTTTCGGCCAGCGCGATGGCCGCCGGCGTACAGGCAGGCACGACACTGGAGATGGAGACCAGCTCCACTGCACTGGGCAAACCCGCAGACGGATATCCGGCTTCTACACGCAGGTCCCTGTCTTTAGGCGGGCGGACCGGCACATCCCCGAAGAGCGCTCCCGCCTCCGGCCGGCAGACCAGGTCCCGGAGGATCTCCCGGGCTTTTCCGAGGAAGGTCTCCACGTCTCTGCCGGATGAAGTCGGCAGTTTTTTTTCAAACAGGACCTGCAGATCTGAAGCTCCTGTGCCGTTCTTCACCGGATTCCTTTGTAAAAGACCGGTAAAGGCGATCGTTGTGTTTCCTATGTCTATCACCAGAATCAAGTTTTCCCCTCCGGCTGCATTGTGCCTTTTCCACTGTGCCTTTTTCCCTGCGTCTGTTGTCATTGAGCCTTTTTCAATGAGTTCCCTGCTCCTGTCAATCCTGCTCCCGGGAATCCATGAGCTCGCGGATCCTGTCCAGGATCCGGGCGGCGACGTCATCCTTGCTCATAAGAGGCAGTTCCTTTGCGCCATCCTTCGTGATGAGGGTGACGACATTGGTATCCGTCCCGAAGCCCGCGCCGGCTGTGCGGAGGCTGTTGGCGACGATCATATCGAGCTTTTTCTTCGTGAGCTTTTTCGACGAATTGGCCAGGAGATTTTCCGTCTCCATGGAAAACCCGCAGACTACAAGCCCGGGGTGGTGGTTTTGTGCGACCCAGCCCAGGATATCCTGCGTGCGCGAAAGGGGGATGGACATGCCGGTCTCCTCCGAGCCCGAGATGGGGCCTGCAGCAGGCTTTCCGGCCTGGTCCGCCATGCCCTTTTTGATCTTCTGGTCCGCCACGACTGCCGGACGATAGTCGGCGACTGCCGCCGCCTTGATCAGGACATCTGTATCGGGCAGTTCCTCCCGGATGGCTTCGAACATATCCGCGGCGGAGACGATATTTCTCTGCTTTACGAAGGGCACCGGCTCCAGCGCCACCGGTCCGGAGACCAGGGTCACATCCGCCCCCCGCAGCATCGCCTCGTGCGCAAGGGCGTACCCCATCTTGCCGGTCGAATGGTTGGTGAGGTAACGGACGGGGTCGAGCGCTTCCTGCGTGGGACCGGCAGTGACCACGACCTTTTTCCCCTGCCAGGGCTTGTCCATATAGGCGATCTCGCGCTCGATCCAGCGGCAGAGCACCTCCGGCTCCGGGAGCTTTCCGCTTCCCGTATCCCCGCAGGCCAGGTAGCCGCTCGCCGAGTCGATGATCGTGAAACCGTATCTGCGCAGCGTCGAGATATTGTCCTGTGTGATCGGATTCTCCAGCATCGCAGTATTCATGGAAGGCGAGACAAGCTTTCTGCAGGTCGCTGCGAGCACGACCGTCGACAGCATATCGTCGGCGATCCCGTGCGCCATTTTGGCGATGATATCCGCCGTCGCGGGCGCGACCAGAATGACATCCGCTTCCTTAGCGACCGAGATATGGCGCACATCGAACTGGAAATCCCGGTCAAAGGTATCCACCATACACTTGGATCCTGTCAGAGTCTCAAAGGTCAGCGGCGTGATGAATTTCGTCGCATTTTCTGTCATGATCACGTGTACCTTCGCTCCCGCCTTGTGCAGGGCGCTCGCGACATTTGCCATCTTGTAGGCTGCGATCCCGCCGGTAATGCCTAAAAGGACACATTTTCCTGTCAGATTTTTCATTTTTTCCGCACCTTTCTTTCAGTAATGACGGACGACCTCAAACCGTTCGAGCTCGTACCGTTCCTCGTCTGCCGCAAGCCCCGCCTTCTGCAGGGCGATGGAGATCTGCTCCTCTACAGTATCCACTCCCTCGAGGTTTGGCAGCAAAAGCCCTCTTCGCCGTCCCTTTGACACGATGACACCGTAGCGCCTGACATCCAGCTCTGCGGGGGAGGAGATCTTCTCTGTCTCCCCCAGGACATCGACGGTGATCTCCAGGGAATCCAGCTCCGCGGGCTGGATGGCCGGAAACCGCGGATCCCTCGTCGAGGCGCTCACCGCGTTCTGCGCGATCTCTTCCGCGATGCTGCCGCAGGTCGCTTCGATCGTTCCGATGCATCCGCGAAGCCGGCCGTCCTTGTGGATGGAGACAAAAACACCGGCCCGCCTCCGCAGGAGGTCGGACGCCGCGTCTTTTTCCTTTTCTCCGGATCGTCCGATCAGGTCCCGCATCTCTTTTTCCGGGAGCCTTCTGTGGCTGCAGACGGCGGATTCCACGCCGGCGCGGGCGAGCCGCACATACAGGTCCTCCCCTGCGCGGATCCCGGCCAGGGCCTCCGCCCGCTTTCCGGTCCACCGGTCCAGGAACAGGCGCCCCTCGTCCTCTCCGGTCACCTCGTAAGTACAGACACCGTAGCCGACGCCGAAGGTCCCCTCGTGGGAGAGGCGGTCCGCACGCACGGCCAATCCGTCCAGCGCCCCCGCCATGATGACAAAACTGCGGTGTCCGCACTCTGCAGCCCGGTCGCAGAAGGCTTCCTCAAAGTCCAAAAGCTCGTCGAACTGCGCGCGGCCCATGACATCCATGATGCGGTCGTCGTACACAGGTCCGTTCTCATCAAAGCCGTAGGGCCCTTCCTCCTTCAGCTTGTGGGACAGGTCCCCGCTCCCGATCAGGACCACGCGCCTGCCAAGCCGGTCCGCCGCCTCCCGGATCTTCTGTCCCAGCCGGTAGTGGTCCGGCAGAGGCAGCCCCGAAAGCCCGATGCGGACGACCCTGTAGGCGTCCGGATCCAGGTACTGATTCAGAAAATAGAGGGGGATCATCGTTCCGTGGTCCAGCGCCGGGGACCGCTCCCCCATCGTGCCGCCAGGAAAATCATCCCGGTCGCAGAGCCCGCAGAGAGTATGCACGAATGCATGGTCGTAGGCGGCGCGAATGCGGACACCGGGCGCCCGAAACTGCCTGAAGTCCCCCTCCGCTCCCAGTCCCGGCGAAATGTGAAAGTAATCCGCGTACATCACGCTGTGCGGCGATGTGACCACCACTGTCTCCGGCTTCAGGGAAGCGGCAAACTGCATGGCCGCCCTGTAGGAGTCTGCCGTTGCCTGGATCTTTTTTTCTTCTCCGCGTCCGACCTCCGGCAGGATGATCGGCGGATGCGGCACCATGACCGCTCCGACAATTGCCATCGCATCCTCCTTTCCTGTCTGTTTCACAGACAGTTTCTTTCGATCGATCTTTTCCCTTTGATTCGTGGAGCAGACCTCCTTGTCCGGCCCGCGGCCCCGGCAATCTTTCAACAGTTCCCCGTAAACACATGATCCAGATACTCGCGGGCCACGTCCGCCAGTCTGTAGACCGTTTCCACCTTTGTCGCAGGCGCGGTCCACCTGTATCTCGGGAAATACCGGGAGACATGCAGGGGGATGTCACGTCCCCTTCCCCCTTTGAGGGAGGCGATCCAGGCAGCCATCCTGCGCATCTCCTCCTCCCCGTCATTTTTTCCCGGAATAATGAGCTTCGTCAGTTCTACATGACAGCCCTGCACGGCGCAGGAGATAAAGTTCTTCACCATCTCCAGGTCACCGCCCACAAAATCCCGGTAGAACGCCGGCGTAAAGCCCTTGAGGTCGATGTTCATGGCGTCAGTAAAAGGCAGGATCTCCATGAGCACCTCCCGTGAAGCCATGCCGTTTGTGACCAGGACCGTCTTCATCCCGTGTTCCTGAAACAGGCGCGCCGTATCCCGGACAAATTCATAGCCGACCAGGGGCTCATTGTAGGTGAAGGCGATCCCGATATTGCCCCGGCTGCGCAGGCCCAGTCCCAGGTCACAGAGCTCCTGCGGTGTATAGCGGACAGTCTCCAGTTCCCGCTGCGCAGATCCCGCAGCAGAAGAATAAGCAGCGGCGATCTCAAAGTTCTGGCAGAAAGGGCAGCGGAGACTGCACCCGTAGCTTCCCACAGACAGGATCATACTCCCCGGATAAAACATGGCGAGCGGCTTTTTTTCGATCGGGTCCAGAGCCAGGGATGTCAGCCTCCCGTAATTGGAAGCGATGACCTGCCCGCCGCTGTTTTTCCGCGCCCCGCAGGCGCCGGTCTGGCCCTCTGCCAGCAGACAGCGGCGGCAGCAGACGGGGCAGGGGATTTTCTTTTTTTCTTCCATCGCAGCCTCCATCGACCGCAGCTTCCACGGCCGCAGCCTCTGCGATCACAGTTTCCATTATAAAGCCTGCATGGCTGCAGGCCGCACGGGCACGGCCTCTACGGCCGCAGACGCACCACACCCGGTGCGTTCCCGCGGTCACTCCTGTGGTCACCATTCTATCACAATGACAGATAAATGCGCACTGTCTTTTGAGAAGGAAAAAAACCGGAACGAAGCTTTCGCTCCATTCCGGTTTTTTCAGACTCATCCGGGGATGCTGCGCTGTGAAGATGCCGGACCTGCCCGCGGATCCTGCGCGCTTATTCCGCAGCAAAAGCCACGGGATAAGGCCGATAAAGCAGATGTAATATCCGCTCAACAGGCGTCAGGCCCTTCACACGACCATGAGGTCCACCGGAACGAGTTCCGGGGCGCAGGTCTGTTTCATGGACTCCAGGCAGGCCTCCCTGTCAAATCCCGCATCCGCGGTGACATCCGCATAGAGGTTCATCTCGTTCGTGGCAGGATTGAACTTGAGATAGGCATCGGCTGTCCGGATACCCGCACAGGCCTTCAGGGCCTCTTCCGCCTTTACCAGATCGAAGAACCTGCGGCCGTTGACGCCGTCCGTCATGACCTCCCTGCCTTCCTGATCCAGGAAGTCAACGGTCCCGTCCGGAAGGATCCTGGCCTTGAGACCGGTCGCATAGAGGGTGCCGGGTCCGTAGGGATTCTCAATGACCTCGTCAAACTGCGCGGGCTGGTAATCCATGACATAGAGGGGCCCCCAGGCGCCGTAGGGTTTTTTCCTGCAGTCTTCATCCAGGATATAGATCTTGATCCTCCGGTCCTCCTTCACGCCGGGAAGGAGCTCAAAGCCCGCCGCCTTATTCAGGGCTGTCCCATACAGGCGGAAGTGCAGGGGGCAGAGCTCCCTGGGCAGGTGCTGTTTGAGTCTGTGGACAGAAGTCTCTTCCATCATGGCGCGGACGATCTCCTCGTAGCAGGTCAGGAAGATCTCGAGGGTCTGTCTGTCGAAACGGTTCTCCCAGTAGCGCAGCTCTGTGTAGAAGCCGTCCTCGTCGAACATGATCTGCATGTGGAAGGGGAGGGAATCCAGCTGCAGGCAGTGCATGCGCTCACCGGGCTTGTCGCCGGGTGTCGGGACGGAGAGGATATCCCCCTGGTACTGAAGGAAGAGATCACCCATCCGCGAGACGGGGGAGTAGTTTTTCATCGTCTCCATGATCTGGCTGCCGGTCCTGGTGATCAGCTCATCGACCTTCTCGTGATGGATCCGCTCATACCTGCACAGATAGGTCTTGAAGAGGCATCCCGCAAGGCCGGTCCAGCGCCCGTCTGTCCTGCCGCTGTGGATACTGTTGACAAAGATATCCTCTTCGTCGCTGAACAGAGCTGCTGTGTAGTTGAACGCGGACAAAAAGAGCGCGTTCTCGGAGACATTGTACTTTTTGCAGTAGTAGAGGATCTCCTTGCGGACGATTCGGTCCAGCCGCCTGCGGATGACACCGTAGACGCCCTTCGTGCAGTCCTGACGGTCGTGCCGGGTGAGCAGGGTCTGGCGCATGCGGTATCCCTTCATCAGCCGGTCCACGGCAGCGCTGTCCTTTTCGCGGACGCCCGCGTCCTCCTTGGCCTTCGCATCGAGAATATACTCGTAAAAGGTATATTTTTCCTTCGGGACCGCCACCCCGTCGTAGATCTTTTTCAGGTCCTCCATGAGGATGTTCATGGTGATCCCGTCGCCGATGACATGGGCCACGTCAAAGAACATGTACTTGTGGGTCTCGGTCTGTACCAGCGCGATATGCACGAGATCGTCGTCCTCCCGGTAGCGGAAGGGCACCAGCATCTCCTGCAGTCTCTGCTCCACTTCGCTCTCTGTATACCGGTAAACGGGGATGTCGATCTGCCTGGCATCGTCGCGGAAAACGGCATAATACCGGTTCTCCGTCGGTTTGATAATAGCTTTGAGCGCGGGATGGACGTTCATCAGCTCCTGGAAGGCTGCGCGAAGGCGCGGGAGGTCCACCGAATCGTCCAGCCGGAAGACAAAGGGAAGGTTTCCGGTCGTATTGCCGGCGATGACGTAGGAAAAATACATCATCATGGAGGTGAGCGGGTAGACCGGGCGCGGACTGTAGTCGACCTTCACTTCGCCCTGTTTCTGCAGAGCCAGCTCCTCCAGCTTCAGGATGGTGTTGTACTCCATGAGCTCCGTGAGCGTGACGCTGATGCCGAGCTGGGTCTGCAGCTCCTCGATCAGCATGACGCTCGCCAGGGAATCCAGGCCGTTCTGGTAGAGGTTGGCATCCGTTCCGATCTCCTCTCCCGAAAGAACAGAGGTGACCACCTCGCTGATCTGCCGCTGCAGGTCTGTCGCGGGCCGGAGCAGGTTCTTCTTTTCCTCGGCCTTCGCTTCCTTGTTGTCGAAATAGATCTTGCGGATGATCTTTTTGGAGGAAGTCTTTTCAAACGGGACCTTTCTCACGGTGCAGCCGGAGATCTTCGCATAAGAGGGCAGTTCCTCGTTCCGCATCGCGATGATCTCATTGATGGCTGCCGGGATATCCCGGATCTCCTGTGCCTGCGCATACTCAAAGTTGGGGTAGACCTCGACCGAGATGGTATCCCCCTCACCGAAGGCGATGATATCCTGGATGAGCCGGTCCCCGTCAAACCGGTTCTCGATCAGTTCTAGATCACCGGTAAATTCGGCGCAGGCGTTGTGCTTCTCAAGCCCGCCGCCCCCGGTACCGGCGTTATCGCAGGCGGTCCCGTTCGTGCCGTTGTCGAGACAGTCGGCATCAAGGATATCCGTACAAAGGCGCTTCGTTCAAACAACCCCTGCAACGTTGTAAGAGCTACCATAAACGGTCTTACATCATGTGCATCTGCTAAGTCGGTTGCAGAAAAGAGAGGCAAGTCCGTTAAGGAAATCTTAGGTGAAGGAGGCAGCGGCATGGCTAAGAATATCAAGCTCGTAAAGAGCC
>JAFWDM010000100.1 GCA_017513005.1 Lachnospiraceae bacterium | reverse complement strand
TGATTATTTTGAAAAGGAAAAGAATATCTATGCGGACCTTCTGAAGAATCCTGATGAAGAAGTCCGGGGTACTGTGAAGGGACTGGCGGATAAGTACGGGATCGATCTGATGACCATGGTCGGTTTTCTGGACGGCATCAATGACAGCCTGAAGACCCCCAACCCGATCGAGGAGATGGACGAGGACACCGAGGTGAGTCTGGGCTTTGACAGGAAGCTGCTCTTCAAAAACATGGTTGCGGCCGGTGCGGAGTGGCTCTACGGCCTCGAAGAATGGAATGCTATTTTTGATGAGGAGACTCAGAAGCGGCTCTACCTGGAACAAAAGCAGTCCGGAACAGTCAAAAAGGGCAAGAAGATCTATCCCAATGATCCCTGCCCCTGCGGATCCGGGAAAAAATATAAAAAATGTCACGGCAGAAACGGTGCAAACCGTTTTTGAGGGCTGAGGACATTTTGTGCGCGGCTGTCAGCGCCTGCGCGCAGCAGTCAAAAAAGCGGCATGATCTGCAAAACTGCAGTCATACCGCTTTTTTTACGTATGTTTTTTTGAATTCCTCAAACCGTTATTCAGCATCCTGTCCGGTATCCGCCGGAGCCGCAGCAGCAGATGTTGCAGACTGCGTTCAGGCAGAGGTAGGTGGCGCACATGCGCATGCACTGGCCGGTGCCGGTCGTCGGATATCCATAGCTCTGCTGCCTGGAGGAGTACCAGCTGCTGCCGGACTGGAGCTGGTTCAGCATGTTCCTGTAAATCTGGTTATCCGGTTCCATGCGGACCGCCTGCTGTGCATGTTCGAGAGCGACGGCATCGTTTCCGATCCCGCTGTTGGCTGCGGCGCTGTAATAGTACCACTGTGCGGTGCGCTCCTCCATGGCGCTCAGGACATTGAGGGCCTCCTGATACATTCCGTGGTTGATGTAGGTCGCCGCCGCCCGCAGGTGAATGGCGTCTTCTCCGGCCTCCTGGTAGGACCCCCGGGCACTCTGGGGACCTGTGCCGAACCCGTAGGTGCTGAAAAACTCGTTCCAGAAATCCGAGAAGCTTTCGAAATCCCCGTAGTAGGTATAGGTGGTCCCGTTTTCGTCCTGCCAGGACTGACCGGAACTGTGGGTGCCCTGACCGGAACCGGCGGGCCGGGAGTAGGGCCTGCCCTGGGATCCGCCGCCATATCCGGCGCCTGCGCCAGCATAGGGATGCTGCCGCTCATACATGACCTGCTGGTAGGCCTGCTGAACGAGCTTGAACATCTCCTCCGCCTTGTCCTTATCGGGATTGTTGACATTGGCATCGGGATGATACTTCCGGCTCAGCTGGCGGTAGGCTTTTTTTACTTCATCATCGCTGGCATCGCGCGGGATGCCAAGCACCTTATAGGGATCAGACATAAGTGGTTTTCCTTTCCCCGGCAGCCGGCAGATCGGTACCGGTGCGGTCCGCATAGACTTGCTCAAATCTCGTCCATACGCCGGCGTACAGTATATTCCGAAGTATATCAATATTTTCCACGATGGGCAATGCTTCAAATGCCCTGCAGCAGGAAGCCATCAGCATGGTGAGGAGCGTGCGGACATAGTCGTCAAAGCCGGCGGAAGGCATACGAGCCCGCACGGAAAGCAGGGGATTGAAGTTCCCGGCCGGGGCATCTTTTTCCAGATCATCGTAGGCGTCCAGGAGGTAGATGAATTTTCCCAGATAATAGCCCATGCGGCGAAGGGGCTGTTCCCATTCGTCCTGCCGGAAGGCAAAGATCTCCGCCATCAGATCTCCGAAGCAGGCGCCCGCCTCATCGGGGGAGACCGCAATGTCCGGAGGGGATGTCTCCAGGGCATGCAGCCGGTCCAAGCAGTCCGCGATGACCTGTGCCTTCTCCGGAAAGAGCCCGGCGGCTCTTTCGAACCCGCTGTGGAGCAGGCCGGACAGGACCAGCCCCCGCAGCCTGCGCTCATCCTCCCAGTCGTCCCGGCAGGCGTAAAAGGAGAGCAGGACCGTGACATCCGCGGCATAGGCCGTGTATGCATTGCGGCGGGAAGTATGTCTGCGCAGGGGATGGACCAGGCAGTTGGATTCCCTGACCTTCTCTTCGGAAGGCTCATAAAGACTGGTGAGAAGCAGCGCCAGGAAGGTGGTGTCGTAACTAAGGGCCAGCTGCCCGGCGCGCCCGTAGCGGCCATACAGCTCCTCACAGAGCCCGCAATAATAGCTGCGGTACAGGGCAAGCTCCCGCACACGCAGCTCCGGTTCATGAATTACGATATAACCAAACATAATGATCTGTACTGTTGTGTAAAAACGTGTGTATGAATGCTGATTCTATAGAGACCCTGATCGTGTATAGACTCCGGATGTGTGTAAACGCTGCTTTCGTCCATCAACTCTGCTTCATAAATTCCGTGCCGCATTTGGGGCAGCGGACCATGATCCTTCCCTTCCCTCTGGGGATCCGGATCTTCTGGCTGCAGTGCGGACACTTGTAGATATGATACTCAATGCGCTGACGCGCATTGCGGCGCTCTCCGTGCAGGAAGAAGAGAAGTCTGTTCTTCAGAGAGAGAAATTTCTGATTTTCAGCATATCGTCTGGGAATATTCCTCGAAAAAGTCCTGAAATAGATGATGAATAGCAGGACAACATTGACGATGCCTGCGATCTGTACGAATTTGAGCACGCCCGGGAAGGCGAGAAAACGGTTGGAGACCATCTCCAGCAGGATCAGGACGATGACGATCGTGGACAGGAAGCGGGAGAGCTGGTCTGTCCCGTATCTGCCCTGCATAAAGACGGCAAAACGATAACGCAATTTGTTCAGCATTTTTAAAAAAGCTCCTCAGGGCCTGCTTTGTAATGCAAAATCGGGCAACACTGATATTTTAGGAGAAGGAAGTCTGCTCTGCAATGAAAACATCACGAAAAAAGAATTAAAAAAGCATAAAGGAATCTTCCCGGCAGGATATTTCCGGTAAAAAAGTGCGGACAGACGGCTGCGGAACCCGCGCCTGCATTTACCTGTCCGGGACCGGCGCCTACAGAAACAGCCCTGTCAGAAAGACCGTCGCGCAGCAGCTGATGGCGACGACAAAGAGATCGCCGTTGATCCATGCGACGACAAGTCCGACGATGAGGGCCGCAATGCCGGAACCCAGATGGTCTGTCGCCGTGACGATGGCCGGGAAGGTCATGACAGCGAGCGTCACATAGGGCACATAGTAGAGAAAGGAGCGGAAAAACCGGCTCCGGATGGGTTTCCGCAGAAAGAGCAGGGGCAGCAGGCGGATCATATAGACCGTCAGGCACATGATGAGCAGGGAAATATAGATATTGTCGGTCATGTTTTTTTGTCTCCACTGTAAGGGTTCCGCGTTCTCGAGGGAGCCCTTTTTATGCTTCATCCACCGGCCGGATGACGGCGGCGGCACCTGCGATCAGCACGGTGAGAAGGATCACTTTGAAGCCGGAGGAGATCCCCCGGGTCAGGGGCAGGAGGGCGAAGAGGAAGCTGACGGCCATTGAGACCGCGACCAGTCCTCCGATAAAAGGATCATGCTTTGCCGGCGGGATGATGATCGCGAGGAACATGCCGTAGAGCGAGACGCTCAGGGCATTGACGGCTGCGGCGGGCAGGATGTTGCCCACGAGCACGCCCAGAACGGTTCCGCCGGACCAGCCCGCCACGGAGACCAGGGTGATCGCATACGTGTAGAAGGGTTCCAGCCAGCCGGGGACCGCGCTGGAAAGGCCGAAGATCTCATCCGTAATACAGTAGGCTATACCGAAGCGGTGGATGGTCTTTGTAGCAGGCGACAGCTTCTGGGAGAGCGAGCAGCTCATGAGAAAATAACGCAGGTTGACGACCAGGCAGGTGGAGATCATCTCGAACACGCCTGCCCGGGAAGCGATGAGCATGAGAGCGGCAAACTCCCCGGCGGAGGCGACCATGCCGGTCGACATCAGAAAGGACTGAAAGGCCGTGAGGCCGACGCGTTTTGCCTCGATTCCCAGTGCGAAGGAGACGGCAAAGTAGCCCATGCAGATGGGAAAGCCGTCCCTGAACCCCCGGAGGATCCAGTCTCTCCGGTTCGAGGGAAGAGTGGAGGATGCGTTTCTGGGATCTGTAAGAGTAGTTTTTTCCATGAGTCTGACTTATTCCGGTAGTATGTTTTGATAGTACTAGACTTTTATGCGGATTCGTTCTTTCCTGCAGGGACCTTTTGTGTTACAATACTACATTGCTGTGGCTCATTTCCGGAAAATCTTCGTATTTTGCATAAATACGTCCGGAAATGTCAGCAGAAACGTATTATAACACACTCAGTCAAAAAGGGGGACAAGAAATGCTTCCAAAAGACCCTCATATACTGGTCAGCTTTCTGAATCTGAAGCTTCGCAACTTTTATCCGTCGCTGGACGCCCTCTGTGAGGATCTCGAGGTGAACCGGGACGAGATTCTGCAAAAGCTGGAGGCGGAAGACTATATCTATGATGCTAAGAAGAATGCTTTTGTATAATGAACGCTTTTGTATAAAGAACGCTTTTGTATAAAGAACACTTTTGTATAGAATCCTTTTGTAAATAACGCTTCTACGGAAAAAAATTTTATTTCAGAGTCGACAAATATAAATGACCGCAGTTAAAGGAGTGCACAGGAATGCAGAGAGAACTTGCCAAGACTTACGATCCCCAGGGGATCGAGGACCGGATCTACAAAAACTGGGAGGAGAAAAAGTATTTCCACGCAGAAGTGGACCACTCGAAGACTCCCTTCACCATCGTGATCCCGCCGCCCAACATCACGGGCCAGCTCCATATGGGACACGCCCTGGACAACACCCTCCAGGATATCCTCATCCGCTATAAGAGGATGCAGGGCTACAATGCCCTCTGGCAGCCCGGCACCGACCACGCCTCCATCGCGACGGAGGTCAAGGTCATCGACGCTCTCCGCGAGCAGGGGATCGAAAAGGACGACCTGGGACGCGAGGGGTTCCTCGAGAAGTGCTGGGACTGGAGAAAGGAGTACGGCGGCCGCATCGTCAACCAGCTCAAGAAGCTGGGTTCCTCCTGTGACTGGGACCGCGAGCGCTTCACCATGGACGAGGGCTGCAACAAGGCCGTCACCGAGGTCTTCTGCAAGATGCACGAGAAGGGATGGATCTACAAGGGGAGCCGGATCATCAACTGGTGCCCGGTCTGCAAGACCTCCATCTCCGACGCGGAGGTCCAGTACGAGGAGCAGAACGGCCACTTCTGGCACATCAAATATCCCCTGATCGAGGAGGACGGATCCATCTCCACGACCCGTTTCCTGGAGTTCGCGACGACCCGCCCCGAGACCATGCTGGGCGATACCGCCGTGGCGGTCCATCCCGAGGATGAGCGCTATGCGGACCTGATCGGCCGCAAGGTCTGGCTCCCCTTCGTGGACAGGCAGATCCCCATCGTCGCCGACACCTATGTCGACCGCGAGTTCGGGACCGGCGTGGTCAAGATCACGCCCGCCCACGACCCCAACGACTTCGAGGTCGGTCAGCGCCACCACCTGCCCGAGATCAATATCATGAACGACGACGCCACCATCAACAAAAACGGCGGCAAGTTCGAGGGCATGGACCGGTATGAAGCCAGAAAACAGATCGTCAAAGAGCTCGAAGAGATGGGCCTCCTGGTCCGGATCGAGGACTACACCCACAATGTCGGCACCCACGACCGGTGCGGGACGACCGTCGAGCCCCTGATCAAGAAGCAGTGGTTCGTCAGGATGGACGAACTCATTAAGCCCGCCGTCAAGGCTGTCAAAGAGGGCGATATCCAGCTCATCCCCAAACGGATGGAGAAGATCTACTACAACTGGACCGACAACATCCGCGACTGGTGCATCAGCCGCCAGCTCTGGTGGGGCCACCGGATCCCGGCTTATTACTGCGATGAGTGCGGCGAGATCGTGGTCGCGCCCTCCATGCCTGAAAAGTGCCCTAAGTGCGGCTGCAGCCACCTGACCCAGGATCCCGACACCCTGGACACCTGGTTCTCCTCCGCCCTCTGGCCCTTCTCCACCCTGGGCTGGCCCGAACAGACCGAGGACCTCAAGTATTTCTATCCGACCGACGTCCTGGTCACAGGCTATGACATCATCTTCTTCTGGGTCATCCGGATGATCTTCTCGGGCTTCGAGCAGATGGGCGAGAGACCCTTCAGGACTGTCCTCTTCCACGGCCTGGTCCGCGACGAGCTTGGCAGAAAGATGTCCAAGTCCCTGGGCAACGGCATCGATCCCCTCCAGGTCATCAAGGACTACGGCGCGGATGCCCTCCGCCTGACCCTGGTCACCGGCAACGCGCCCGGCAACGACATGCGTTACTCCAAGACCCGCGTCGAAGCCAGCCGCAACTTCGCCAACAAGGTCTGGAACGCCAGCCGCTTCATCATGATGAACATGCCTGAGGACGGTCAGATCCCGGATCAGATGCCCGAGGGCCTCCTGCCCGAGGACAAATGGATCCTGTCCGGCTTCAACAACGTCGTCCGGGATGTCACTGAAAACATGGACAAGTTCGAGCTGGGCATCGCCGTTCAGAAGGTCCATGACTTCATCTGGGATGAGTTCTGCGACTGGTATATCGAGATGGTCAAGCCCCGTCTCTATGAGACGGCGGACGAAAAGAGCCACACAGCCGCCCTGTGGACCCTGCAGACTGTCCTGCAGGGGAGCCTCAAGCTCCTCCACCCCTACATGCCCTTCGTGACAGAGGAGATCTTCTGCACCGTCCAGGACAGGGAGGAGTCCATCATGATCTCCGACTGGCCGGTCTGGAAAGAGGAGTACAATTTCCCGGCTGAGGAAGAGGCCATCGAGATGATCAAGGAGACCGTCCGCGCCATCCGGACCGCCCGCAATGAGCGCGGCGTGGCACCGTCCCGCAAGGCCAAGGTCATCCTGGTCTCGGAGGACGAAAAGGTCCGCCGGATCTTCGAGGAGGACCGGCTTTTCTTCGAGCGTCTCGCCTCCGCCTCCGACCTGGTCCTGCAGGCCGACAAGGAGGGCATCGGAGAGGGGACCGTCTCCGTCGTCCTTCCCTTCGCGACCGCCTTCATCCCGCTGGCAGACCTTCTGGACGTCCAGGCGGAGATCGCCCGCCTGACCAAAGAGAAAAAGCGCCTCGAGGGCGAGCTGAAGAGGAGCGCAGGCATGCTGCGCAATGAGAAGTTCCTCTCCAAGGCCCCGGCAGACAAGATCGCTGCCGAGAAGGAAAAGCAGCAGAAATATACACAGCAGATGGAGGGTGTTCTGCGCGAACTGGAGGAACTGCAGGCGCTCACGAACTGAGCCGGAGGCTCATGTACGCTGCACTGCAGATACAATGGCATAGTGCCGCGGGCTCTTACCCGGGGCCGGTCCATGAACACAGTAGATATACTGTCATTTATGATGACAGTTATGAGGATATAATAAAGTACCGGCTGTTCTGCCGCAGTTTTGGGGCGGCGGACCGCCGGTCCGGCCAGAGCCTGCTGCGGCAGGCTGCCGGTTTTTCGTTGAGGCGAGTTTCGACATGGTGAATTTTTCCGGGCTGGTATTTATATTCCGTTTTCTGCCCGTCTTTCTGATCCTATACAGCCTGGTTCCGCACAAGTACCGGGATGCGGTCCTCTTTGCGGGCAGTCTCGTTTTTTATGCGTCCGGCGCACGCCTTTTTGTCGTGCTCCTGCTGTTCCTTGTCGTACTCAATTTTCTGTTCGGGGAGATGGTATGGAAAATGCCCGGCAGGCGGAAACAGCTGTCCTCCCGAAAGCCCATGCTGGCGGCCATCATCGCGATCGACGCCGCTGTGCTGGTCGTCTGCAAGGTACTGGCCCTCAAGGTCCGGGCTTCCCTTCTGCCTCTGGGCCTGAGTTTTTTCATCTTTAAAATGATCTCCTATCAGGTGGATCTGTATCGGGGAAAGATGCGCAGGAGGCCGAATTTCTGGCAGACTGCCGCCTATTTTGCCATGTTCCCCCAGATCGCCCAGGGACCGATCATGCGCTTTTCGCAGGGCTGGCAGGAACGGCCCTCTCATATCAGGCGCAGAACGGTCTATGTGGAGCGCACACTCTCCTGGCAGAAAGCGGAGGACGGACTTGTCTTCTTCATCATGGGGCTGGGCATGAAGGTCCTGATCGCGGACCGGCTGGGGATCCTGTGGAATGAGATCATCAAGATCGGCTTCGAGAGTATCTCGACCCCGCTGGCCTGGATGGGCGCCGCGGGCTATTCCCTGGAACTGTATTATGATTTCTGGGGATATTCCCTGATGGCGGCGGGACTTGGCCTGATGCTGGGCTTTAAGTTCGTCCAGAACTTCGCGCATCCCTATGCGGCCTGCGGGATCGCGGATTTTTACCGGCGCTGGCACGCCACCCTGGGCAGCTGGTTCCGGGACTATGTCTATATCCCGCTGGGCGGCAGCCGCGGCGGGGCGCTCACGACGGTCCGGAATCTCCTTGTCGTCTGGCTCCTGACAGGCTTCTGGCACGGGGGGACCCTGAATTTTCTCATCTGGGGAGTCGTCCTGGGCCTGCTGATCATCTGGGAAAAATTCGTCGTGGCGGATCTTATGGACCGGGTCCCCCTTCTGGGGCATCTCCATGTGATCGTGCTGATCCCGCTCACCTGGGTGGTATTTGCAATCACGGACCTGAAGGAGCTGGCTGTCTATTTTTCCAGGCTCTTTCCTTTTTTCGGAACCGGCGTCGCTGTGAACAAGGGGGATTTTGCCAAGTATCTTGGTATCTACTGGCCCTTTTTTGCAGCTGCGGTCCTCCTCTGTATTCCATTTGTCTATAAAAGTATCGTCTGGAAAAGGAAAAATCCGCTGGTACTGGCCCTCCTCTTTCTTCTGTTCTGGGTGAGCGTGTATTTTTCTTCTATCTCGGCAGGAAATCCCTTTATGTATTTCAGCTTCTGAGAAACCGGATAACAGCACATGACCAGCCGGCGTGAGATCCGCCGCCGGAAAAGGAGTAGAATGTTAGATCATCTTCTCGCAATGCTTCGGAAAGCGCCCCTTCTGGCGGCGATCCTTCTGCTCTGGCTGCTCCTCACCATCCTGTCCGTCGCTGGCAGGCGGGGCGCTTATAGAAATTATTCCACAGACCACGGCCGGCTTCCGGGCCTTTCGCTCGTGATGCAGGGGATCCACGATCATGTCATGCCCTGGTCACAGGCACCCGGAGGGGAAAAGGCCGATGCCGCAAAAGGGGATCGGGCAAAGCTGGCCGGTTCCGCAGCCGGGACAGGATCCGGGGGAACAGAGCAGGATGCAGCGGGCGCTGCAGCACCCGTAAGCGGGGAAAATGCCGCCTACGCAGATGGATTTATAGAGACCCCCGGGAAGGATCCGGAGAAGGCAGAGACGGACGGCGGATCCTCCGATGACAGCGGATCAAAAGAGAAGGGAGCGGGTTCTTCCGCCGGACAGACGGCAGGAACCGGCGGAAAAGAAAAAAACACAGCTGCGGACAAGCCGCAGGCGGGTGCTTTACAGATCCCGGAGACCTCCTGCAGCCGGGTCGTGCAGGCGAAGGACTACGGGGTTGCGGAGAAGGGATACCTGTCTCCGGACGATACTGTTTACAATACGGACACAGAAGGACTTTTTGCCCCCAACGGGATCTATTACAGCCTGCAGGAGGTAGAGGACAGCTATTTCTCTGATGCGCTTTTTGTGGGGGATTCCCGCACAGTCGGCCTGTATGAATACGGCGATATGGGCCCGGTGACCTCTTTTCTGGCGCGGGAGTCCACGAGCGTCTATGATCTTTTTGACGACGAAAAGATGGAGTATGCCCCCAGGGGCAAAGAACCCACGGAGAGGACTCTCAAGGACCTTCTCTCCAAGGCAAAGTTCCGGAAGATTTATCTCAGCGTCGGGGTCAATGAGCTCGGCGTCCCGGACACGGAGGATTACTACAGGGAATACCGCAAGGTCATCGAAAAGATCCACAAGCTGCAGCCGGAGGCCGTCATCTATATCCAGGGGATCATGCACGTCTCAAAGGCCATGAGCAGCACAGACGGCGTCTATAACAATACGGCGATCGTCCAGCGCAATGAGGCGATCGCGACCCTTGCCAACGGCCGGAGCATTTTTTATATAGACATGAATGAAGACCTGTGTGACGAAAACGGGGACCTGAAGGCGGACCTGACAGGGGACGGCATTCATCTCAAGGCCTCCGCCTGCGCGCTCTGGCATGAATACCTCCTCAAACACGCCGCTGTAGTGCCGGACTGACGCTTTTAAACCTCTGCAGCAAAAATATACAGCAAGAACTCTGCGGAAAAAACACTGTAAAAATGCTGCAGAAATAGCTCTGCAGCAGGACAGCTGCCGGGAGGAGGGTATGATGCGGGAGATGGAATTCAAGATGGAGCGGGAGGGCCTTCTCAAAGAGGGACAGAAAGTCACGGTGTCCGAAGGCCTGCTCCCCAGCAATTATTACTATACGATCGATCCCTCTCTGGCCATGAGCGGGAACTTCCCCTTCTCAGAGAGGCTCACTGCGCGGGAAGGGGTCGTCACCGCCATCCGGGAGCTGGAGCGGGGATTTTACGTCACAGTGCGATTTGAATAAGCTGAGAAAAGAAGGAAGCTCTATGAAGATCCCCTTGAAAAACGGACTGATCCTGCTGACGGCCGCGACGATCTGGGGAACCGCGTTCGTCGCCCAGAGTGTAGGCATGGATTATATGGGACCGCTTACTTTTAACGGACTGCGGTACTTTCTGGGCGCTGCTGTCCTTTGTCCCTTCCTGCTGCTGAAAAGACGAAGAGACCCGGAGCCTGTTTCTGCGGAAGGGGTTCTGCCCGGGACCGGAGAGGCAGGGACCCGTGCCCGGAAGATCCGGGCCGCGGGGATCGCAGACCGGACCCGCGTAAACAGAGCCCTGAAGGGAGGCTTTTTCTGCGGGCTTTTTTTATGCCTGGCATCGAACCTGCAGCAATTTGCGATCCTGTCCGTTGATGTCGGTAAGGCCGGTTTTCTGACTGCCATGTACATCGTGATCGTCCCGGTCCTGGCTTTTTTTCTCACAGGCCGGACCAGCCTGCGGCTCTGGATCTCTGTCGCCCTGGCAGCTGCCGGGCTGTATTTTCTGAGTATCAGCGGAGGCATGCGGCTTCAGGCGGGAGACCTGGCCCTGATCTGCTGTGCCTTCGTTTTTTCTCTCCATATCATGTGCATTGACAGGTTTTCCGATGTCGACGGCGTGGCCCTGTCCTGTCTGCAGTTCATTGTGGCCGGGCTCTTGTCCATGGGCGCGGCCCTTATATGGGAGACGGTCACATTTTCATCGGTCCGGGCAGGCTGGTTTCCGCTTGTTTATGCGGGCGTTTTTTCCTGCGGGATCGCCTATACTTTCCAGATCCTCGGGCAGAAGGGTGTGGATCCGGCGGTTGCGTCTCTCATTCTCTCCCTGGAATCCGTTGTATCGGTGCTCGCCGGCTTCGTCCTTCTGGGACAGGCGCTTTCCGCCAGAGAGCTTCTGGGCTGTGTCCTGATGTTTGCAGCCATCGTCCTGGTCCAGCTCCCGGAAAAATCTTAAAAACTGTACAGAATATTTCGACGCAGTTCCTCAGGTACTGCTTCACAAAGGAATAGTCACTTATGCGTTTTTTACGGAATTTGTTTTTGACGATAGTGTGTATCGCGGCGATCGGCGCCGCTGTCATATTCGGATATTATCAGTTTCGCGGCAGCCGTGAAAAGGACCTGCTCTCCGAGGGGGTCTCCCTGATGGAGCAGGGCAATTACAGGGCGGCGAGGGAGAAATTTGCCGAGGCCCAGCAATATGAAAACAGGATCACCCGCAGACTCTCCACGGATTCCATGGAGGAGGATCTCTACAAATACAGCGCGATCTGTGATTTCAGGCTGGGAGACTTCGACGAGGCGGCTTCCATCTATGACCGCATGCTGCGGATCCACCCTTCCGACGCCTCCCTGATGGAATCGAGGGCGACTGTCTATGCGGCGCAGGGGCAGATGGAGGAGGCGGTGACCATGTTCGATACGGCCATCGCGATCGATAAAAAGAATTATTCCCGGATCTATTCTGCGGCGATCACGCTGCGGGAATACGGCAATCAGGAAGCGGGTGCCGGATATCTGCAAAAGCTCCTTACCGAGCACGGGGAAGAGATCGATGCGCTGACCCGCGGACAGGCGCTCTGCTTTCTCGGGCAGTACACGGAGGCAGCTGAGATCCTCAGCAGCATTGAGAACCCGGATACGCAGACGTCCCTTATGCTGGCCAGTGCCAGGGAATATACCGGCGCCCATGAGGAGGCGCTGGAGATCCTGGCGGGCTTCGAGGAGGAAGTGCGCACCCGCCCGGAGATGCTGGACCTCAAAGGGGCCGCCCTCTGCGGTGTGGGACGCTATGAGGAGGCACTGGACTGCTTTGAACAGGCGCTCCCGCTTTCCCAGGAGGGAACCACCCTGCGCCGGAGCCTTCTGTTCAACAGGATCGGTGCCCTGGAGAACCTGCGGGAATTTGACCGCGCAAAGGAACTGGCGGCGGAATATGCGCAGATGTACCCGGACGATACGCGCATACAGCGCGAAAACCTCTTTCTGCAGACCCGGTGACCACCGACGTGAAAAACGTAAATCGTGCGGCGGGACAGGGTACTATTTCATCGGACGGAACGATCCGCAGAGATTTTTTCATTTTTCGCTTGACGAAAGCGCATATTATCCGTATGTTTAAAAAGACTTTACAGGAAGCAACATTGTTTGTGCATAATGACGGAGACTTTTTATGATCCAGAAATTGATTGACGCGATCCGGGAGAAAAACGCGCCTGTGGTCGTAGGCCTGGACCCGAACCTGGCCTTTGTTCCCGAACACCTGCAGAAAGCAGCCGCGGATAAAATATCCGGCGCGGAGATCTGCGCGGGACAGAAGTACACGGAGGAGAAGGCGGCACTCTATACGGCATCGGAAGCGATCTGGCAGTTCAATAAGGAGATCGTCGACGCTGTCTGCGATATCGTCCCGGCCGTGAAGCCGCAGATCGCCATGTACGAGCAGTTCGGACTGCCCGGCCTGGAGACTTATGACAGGACAGTCAGATATTGCCGGAATAAGGGACTGATCATCATCGGGGATGTGAAGAGAGGCGATATCGGTTCCACGTCCGAATCCTATGCGAGGGCCCATATCGGCAGGACGCCGGTCGGCGGCCTCGAGGTCCCTGTCTTTGATGTGGATTTCGCCACCGTCAACCCCTATCTGGGTACGGACGGGGTCAAGCCCTTCGTAGATGTCTGCAATACATATGACAAGGGCATTTTCGTCCTGGTCAAGACCTCCAATCCCTCCAGCGGTGAGTTCCAGGATGTGCTGACGGCAGGCGGTGTACCCATGTATGAGCTGGTCGCGCAGAAGGTGCGCGAATGGGGCAGTGTCTCCATGGACGGCAGATACAGCAATGTCGGGGCTGTGGTCGGAGCGACCTGGCCGGAGCAGGGGGAAAAGCTTCGGAAGCTTATGCCGGAGACCTTTATCCTGGCACCCGGATATGGCGCCCAGGGGGCGTCCGCGGCAGATCTTGCGGCCTTTTTTGACGAAGAGGGATCAGGCGCGATCGTCAATTCCTCCCGCGGTATCATTGCGGCCTGGCAGAAGGAACCCTACAGGCAGTACGGTCCGGAGGGCTTTGCACAGGCAGCCAGGGCGGCGGCACTGGATATGATCGAGGATCTTCGGCAGGCGATCGCGAACCGGTAGAGCGCTGTGAGAGTGCCCGGGGCGCACCGCAGGCGTGGGCATCTTCGCGGGGCGATTATTCTTCATCGCGGGATCATACCCACGATGAAGAGAGTTCCTTTTTTGCACGCGTATCCCGCGGCTGAAGTCACGGGTATTGCGCGATGAAGAATAAAAACAGGGGGATGGGCTATGGAAGATTACAAGAAAGAGTTTATTGAGTTCATGGTGGATTCGCATGTGCTGAAATTCGGCGAGTTTACATTAAAGAGCGGCCGCAAATCCCCGTTCTTTATGAATGCCGGCGCCTATAAGAGCGGCGCCCAGCTGATCAAGCTCGGCGAGTACTATGCCAGGGCGATCCATGACCGCTACGGTCTGGACTTTGATGTCCTGTTCGGACCTGCCTACAAGGGGATCCCTCTGGCGGTCGCGACAGTCATGGCGATCAGCAAGCTGTACGGACGCGATATCCGCTACTGCGCAAACCGCAAGGAGATCAAGGACCACGGAGACAAGGGGATCCTTCTGGGATCCAGGATCCGGGAGGATGACCGCGTGATGATCATCGAGGACGTCACGACATCCGGCGCCTCGATCGCGGAGACTGTCCCGATCATCAAGGCCCAGGCGGACTGTGACATCGTCGGCCTGATGGTCTCTCTGGACCGCATGGAGGCCGGGCAGGAGGGCACGATCAGCGCCCTGCAGGAGATCAAGCGCAGGTACGGGTTCCCCACCCACGCGATCGTCTCCATGAAGGAGGTCACGGAATACCTCTACAACCGTCCGATGGACGGCAAAGTCGTCATCGACGACAAGATCAAAAAAGCACTTGATGCGTATTACGAGGAATATGGTGCGAAGTGACATTTTTGTTTCTGCTGCACCGCACGCAATGACAGATGACCGCCCGGCTGCTGCAGCGCTGCCGGGCGTCTTGTTTGCAGAACTGTCGCCTGACAGCGCTGGGACATCTGCATGTTCTTTTATGCGTTTATGCCGGACAGTTCCCGTAGGAGGAAGGAATATGAACTTCTGGAAAGGGAAGGATACAGAGGCGCTTGCCGCTTCAGAGTCACTGGACGGGGAGAGATTTCGTCTTTCCCTGGAGCGGATCCGCCAGATCGGGGAGGAGTCGCTGGTGCACCCTGCCTATGTGCCCTACTTCCGAAAGGCGGCACAGTGGATCCTGCTGCTTCTGGAGCATGCAGGGATGCTGGAGGACGGAACCTTCGATACAAAACCGCTCACGGAACTGCAGGCCTGCAATCTGGCCCTGTATGAGGACATTCTTCCCGGCGCCTATGAGCAGAGCTGGGCAAATCCCGGCTTTGCCATCCGGTCGTTCGGGACCACTATGGGACCCCTGCTGTCTGCGCTGTTCTATGAACTCAGATGCATGATCCCGCTCGTCTACGAGGGGGACGCGGAGAGGTTCCTGACGAGGATGGAGCTCCTGTTGGAGATTTATTTTGCCTTCGAGACGGCCTATGATGAGTATCTCCATGACCCGGAGAAGACGGACGGGGTACCTCCCGCAGACCATATCTG
>JAFWDM010000099.1 GCA_017513005.1 Lachnospiraceae bacterium | reverse complement strand
TAATTGTCACTTACCTGCCGGCGTTTTCGGTTCCCTGCCCCGGCATACCCCGGTGGGGCACAGCACACCGGTTCCTTCGCCCTCTCCCTACGCCAGCGGAGGGCGCAGGACAAAAAATCCTGCTGCCTCATCCTCGGGCAGCGTGAGGGTGTTCCTGTCCAGCCGCACCACCCCGGCACCGCTCCCGGCAAGGGACAGGTAGGTCTCCAGCGGGGCAATCTCACCGAATCCGAAGCCTTCGCCGCGGTAGTGCATGGGGACCAGCATCTTCGGTTGAAGCTCCTGCACGAGCGCAAAGACCTCTGCGGGCTCCATGGTATAAAAGCCGCCGACCGGCATCAGCATGACGTCGATCCCCTTCAAAAGGTCTTTCTGCTCTTTCGTGGGCATGCATCCGATATCTCCCATGTGGGCGATCCTGTATTTCCCGTCGTCGAAAACGCGGATGGTATTGTCTCCGCGCTTTGCTCCCTGTGCGTCATCGTGCCAGGAGTGGATCTCCGTTACGGCAAAGGGATTCTTTTTCCCGCCGCCCGCGGCATCACGGATCTTCACGGCCTGCGCCGCGTTGTGGTCAAAATGGTCATGGCTGCAGAGCACTTCCTCAGCCGCCAGCTTCAAAGGTCCGAATCCGGGCACGGAACCATCCTCATAGGGATCCAGTACGACCGCATATCCGTCTTCCTCCAGCGTAAAACAGCTGTGTCCGTGCCAGGTGAGTTTCAATTTTGCCATTCTCTCTCCCTTCCGGGGATCGGGGATTTTCTCTTTCTCCTTTTCCCCTGGTTCTGGTTCTGCTCCTGCCCATCCTCCCTTAGGGCATACCTGCTCCGGACAGGATTCGAAGCACTTCCTCCTGCGGAAACGTCTCAGGATCCGAGGCACTTTCTCCTGTGGAAACGTCTCAAAATTCGAGGCACTGCTTCCCGTGGAAACGTCTCAGGATTCGAAGCACTCCCCGTGGAAACGTCTCAGGATTCCAGTCTCTTCATCACGCTCATATAGGCGGGGCGCAGGATCTTGCCCATGCCGACGATCTCCTCCAGCCGGTGGGCGCTCCAGCCGGTGATTCTCGCGATCGCAAAGAGCGGCGTGTACAATTCCACCGGGAAATCCAGCATGTCATAGACGAAGCCGCTGTAAAAATCGACGTTGGGGCTGACGCCCTTGTAGATCCGGCGCTCCCTGGCGATGACCTTGGGGGCGATCTCCTCGATCTTTTTATAGAGATCCAGGTCCACGCCGCGTCCCTTTTCCACCGAGAGACGCTCGACAAAGGAGCGGAAGACCCGTTCGCGGGGATCGGAGAGGGAGTACACGGCGTGTCCCATGCCGTAGATCAGTCCCTTGTGGTCGAAAACGCTCCCCTTGATCATTCTGGTCAGATAGGCGGCGATCTCTTCATCATCCTTCCAGTCGCGGACATTTTCACGGATGTTCTGCATCATCTCCATGACTTTGATATTGGCGCCGCCGTGTCTGGGGCCCTTGAGCGAGGACATGGCGGCGGCGATCGTCGCGTAGGTATCGCTCCCGGAGGAGGTGACGACCCTGGTCGTGAAGGTCGAGTTGTTGCCTCCGCCGTGCTCCATGTGCAGGATCAGCGCCGCCTGCAGGACCCGCGCCTCCGTCGCCGTGAATTTCCGGTCGGGCCGGAGCATCATCAGGATATTTTCCGCCGTGGACATCCCGGGATCCGGCCGGTGAATATACATGCTCCCCAGGTTCTCATAGTGGTTATAGGCGTGATAGCCGTAGATCGCGAGCATGGGAAAGGTCGCGATCAGCATAATGCTCTGCCGGATGACGTTGCCCAGGTCTGTCTGCTGTGCGTGCTGGTCATAGGAAGCCAGCGTCAGGATGCTGCGGGTCATGGAGTTCATGATGTCCCGCGTCGGGGCTTTCATGATGACATCGCGCACGAAGTTCGTCGGCAGGTTTCTCGCCTCTGAGAGGATCCGGAGAAAGGCCTTGCGCTGGTCCTCGTCCGGCAGTTCCCCGAACAGAAGCAGGTAGGTGAGCGCCTCATAGCCGAAGCGGTCATCCCCGAACATCGCGACCAGTCTCTCCACACTGTACCCGCGGTACCAGAGCTGGCCGTCGATCGGGATCCTCTTTCCGTCTTTTTCCGCAAAGGAAGTGATCTCGGAAATATTCGTCAGGCCGGTCAGGACCCCCTTTCCGTTCACGTCTCGTAGTCCCCGGTTTACCGTATATTTTTCAAAGAGTTCATCCGCGATCGTGTCGTTTTTTATAGTCCTTCCCATCTGGGACAGGGCATATTCATATATATTTTTTTCAAATCCCAATAAGTGCCTCCTTTCCCGGGCCGACTGCAGTCCTTTTGGCCTGTCGAGCCGACAGGTGAGACCGGGCAGGGATGACCGGCAGGTCCCGGCTATACCGTCCCTTCCGGCACCGCTTTCCCGGGCGCCGGTTCATCCGCCGGTAGATGGAATCGCTGCAGTATCGTGTTCCGAAAGCAAAAATCGTATGGTAACGATTGTCATTATCCGCCGGAGACAGTAACCATTCACTAATCAGCCGCCTCATGGACCTGCTGTCTGCTCACTGAAAAACAGTTTCCGCATAGTGCACGGTCGCCATGGCGTCCGGTGCATAGCAGTCCGCTCCGATCGCATCGGCGTACTCCTGCGTCATGACCGCCCCGCCGACCACGATCCTGGTCTCCGGTCTTGCGGCGCGCAGCTGGCGGATGGTCTCCTCCATGCTGACGACGGTCGTCGTCATGAGGGCGCTGAGGCCAACGAGACGGATATCCTCCCTCCGGGTCGTCTCCACGATGGTCTCCGGTGCGACGTCCCTGCCGAGGTCAAGGATCTCATATCCGTAATTTTCCAGCATGACCTTGACGATATTTTTGCCGATATCATGGATATCGCCCTTTACGGTCGCCAGGATGATCCTTCCCTTTGTCTCCTGTTTTTTATCCTGCAGGGTCTCCTTTACAACCTCAAAGGCTGCTCTGGCGGCCTCGGCGCTCATAAGGAGCTGCGGGAGAAAGATGGTTCCCTTTTCAAATCCCTTTCCAACCGTGTCAAGGGCGGGGATCAGCTCGTTGTTGATCAGGTCCAGGGCGGGGATGCCCGTCTCCAGACGGGCCCGCGCCGCATCCGCGGCGCTCTGGTCCATCCCCCGCAGGATACTCTCTCCCAGCGAGGGGGACCTTCCGCCCGCGGCTCCGGATGCCGCCGCTCCGGATCCGGTCTGATCCGGTTTTCCCGGCCTGCCGGCTTTCCCGGTCTCTATCGCTTTTCCGGCTTCCCCTGCCGGATCTTTTCCCGAGGCAGTGACCATGACAGGCTGCGCATCCGCATAAGCTTCGATAAATCCCATACACTGGGGGTCCAAATCCGACAGGGCCAGAAAAGCCCGGTACGCCGCCATCATCTCCGCATTTCCGGGATTCATGATGGCACAGGACAGCCCCATCTGCATGGCCATTGTCAGAAAGTGGGCATTGATAATGGCCCGCGCAGGCAGGCCGAAGGAGATGTTGGAGACGCCCAGCACGGTATGCCCGTGCAGTTCGTCGCGCACGCGGCGCAGAGTCTCCAGCGTGACCAGGGCTCCTCCGGTATCGGAGGAGATCGTCATGGCCAGTGCGTCGATCACGACATCCTCGCGCGGAAGGCCATACCGGTCCGCCGCCTCATAGATCTTTTTCGCGATCTCAATGCGGCCGTCCGCTGTCTGCGGGATCCCGTCCTCATCCAGCGTGAGGCCCACGACCACGCCTCCGTACTTCGCTGCGAGGGGAAAGACCGCTTCGATGCTCTCCTGCTTGCCGTTGACGGAATTGACCATGGGCTTTCCGTTGTAGAGACGCATGCCGCGCTCCAGCGCCTCCGGATCCGAAGTGTCGATCTGAAGAGGGAGACTGGTGATGCTCTGCAGACCGGTCACTACCTCTTCCATCATCTGCGGCTCATCGATCTCCGGCAGGCCTACATTGACGTCCAGGATATGCGCGCCGCTCTGCTCCTGTCCGAGACCCTCGTCCAAAATGTAGTTAAGGTCCTTTTTCCGCAGGGCCTCCTTGAATTTCTTCTTCCCTGTCGGGTTGATGCGCTCCCCGATGATCAGAGGCTTTTTCCCGATCTCGACCGCCTGCAGCCAGGAGGAGACGACCGTCCTGTGCTTTTTTGTATTGGGGCGGAAGGGGACTCCCGCCTCAAGCGGGGAATCTGCCTGATCCGGACGGGGCGTCTCTCCTGCGGGAAAGGCAGCCGCGTCAACGGAAAGCGGATCTGCAAAGCCGGCACCGGACTGTGCCGCAGGGCCTGTCCCCCTGACACACTCCACCGTCCTGCGGATATGCGCCGGTGTGGTGCCGCAGCACCCGCCGACGGCCTGCACGCCCATGGCGGCGATCTGCTTCATCCATCCCGCAAAGGTTTCCGGATCCACGTCGTAGACCGTCCGCCCGTTTTCCGTGCGGGGAAGCCCGGCGTTGGGATTGACCAGGATCGGCACAGAGGCGGTCTCCGTCAGGCGCTTCACGATCGGAATCATCTGCGCAGGGCCCATCCCGCAGTTGACACCGAGTCCGTCCACGCCCAGGCCCTCCAGCATGGCGACCACAGAGTCCACCGTTCCTCCGGTCAGAAGCCTTCCGTTTTTGTCAAAGACGTTGGTGATCAGGACAGGCAGGCTGCAGTTCTCCTTTGCCGCCAGCACGGCAGCCTTGGACTCATAGCTGTCGCTCATGGTCTCGATCAGCACCAGGTCCGCGCCCGCAGCGGCGCCGATGCGCACGACCTGTGCGAACAGGTCCACCGCCCGCTCAAAGGAGAGATCTCCCAGCGGTTTGAGAAGACGGCCCGTCGGTCCGATGTCCAGCGCGATATAGGCGTCCTCTCTGCCCGTCCTCTGCCGGGCTTCTTTGGCGAGCGACACCGCCGCCTCGATGATCTCGCGCAGATCATGCGGATATTTCAGCGCATTTGCCCCGAATGTATTGGTATTGAAAATATCACATCCCGCCTCCAGGTAGCCGCAGTGCAGATCGATGATATCCTCCGGCCGGGAAAGATTCCATGTTTCCGGGAGTTCCCCTCCCTGCAGTCCCTTTTCCTGCAGAATCGTACCCGTCCCGCCGTCAAAAAAGAGCCACTCCCTTCCGAGCCGTTCCAGAAGCGGTTTTCTGTTTTTCTTTACCATTCCTTTTCCTCTGTAACCCGCGGCAGCGAATCAACAAGTTTACGCAAAAATAGTTCGTCCTGTACCTGCATGTCCGCTGACACAAAAGTTGTGATTTATGCAGGCTGCAGTCCTACAGTCAGAGTATTTCCAAATAGCAGCGCCGGTGATTCAAGACCCGCTTATGCATCCTCCGACACAGAAAAGGCACAGTCCTCCGCCTTTGTGCACTCCTCGCACCCGTGCAGGACACATCCTTCCTTCTCTCTGGACAGACCTATGACCGCGGTCACGGATTTGGAGGGCATCATGAGCAGGCTCTCCGTGAGAGTGACGCCGATCTCTTTTTGCAGCTGCAGGATCCGGGCAAAATCCTGCTGGTATTCCAGCGGAAAATCCCCGTAGCCCGGGGAGAACCTGGGCCTGCAGTACAGTCCCTGCGCCGCCGCCTGTTCCATAATCTGCCTGTTCACGCTGTCCGTCCAGGCCTCGATCATGGCCGCGGCTGCGGCCTGCAGGATAACGGCGCGGCTCATATGCGTGACGCTCGCCCGTGCAACGAGACGGTCCGGCCCCAGGCCCAGCGTCGTCCCCAGCAGGTACACACTTTCACACCCGCGCAGATTCCTGGACAGGCTCCCGCTCCGGATCTCCATGCCCGCGATCCGCAGGAGCGGGCGCGCGGCTTCCTTTGCACCCTGGTCCTTCGGCCGGCCTGCGGGATCGATCGCATACACGCTCTCGATCGGGTACTGCCGGAAGATGCACCTGGGCGTCACGGCTGCCTGCAGGTCCGCCAGGCAGCGGTCCACCAGGCCCATCACTTCCTCATCCGGGAGATTCTTTCGATAGCCCAGATAGCGGAAAATCTCTTTTTTATCCACTTTGATCATTTCCGTTGCCTCCCTGCCTCTTCTGTTCGATTACTCCTGCCTGAAGTCACGGGCAGCCTGCATTCCGTTTATTTCCAGATCGACGAAAGGATACTCTGGATACCGGCGGCGATCTCCGGCTTGTTCATAGTATAGACATGGATGTGCGTTACGCCGTTGGCGATCAGATCTACGATCTGCTCCGCCGCATAGACGACACCCGCCTGCTTCATGCTCCAGGGGTCGCTGCCGAAACGGTCGACCATCGTGCGGAACCTCTGCGGGATCGTCGCGCCGGACAGGGCGACGGTCCGCTTTACCTGCGCCGGATTTGTGATCGGCATGATACCCGCGATCACCGGCACCTCGATGCCGGCCTCCCGGATCCGGTACATGAAGCTGTACATGGTGGAATTGTCAAAAAACATCTGCGTCGTCAGAAAATCACAGCCGGCATCCACCTTTTCCTTCAGGTGACGGATATCCTCCGTCTGACTCTCACTCTCCACATGTCCCTCCGGGTAACAGGCCCCTCCGATACAGAAATGATCATCGACGGACTTGATGTCGCAGATCAGCTCCGAGGCATGATCGTAGTCAAACACCGTGCGGCCTTCCGGCGGAATATCTCCGCGGAGGGCCATGATGTTGTCGATCCCGTTCTCCCTGTAGGTCTCGATCATCTCCCACACCTTCTCCTTCGTGGAGGAGACACAGGTCAGGTGGGCCAGCACATTCGTCCCGTACTTCCGCTGCAGGTCCGCCGCGATCTTCGTCGTATGGGCACTCGTCCCGCCGCCGGCTCCGTAAGTGACACTCATAAAATCCGGCCGGAGGGAGGCGATCTGCTCCGTCGCCTGCTCCACGGTCAGAAATCCTGCTTCTGTCTTCGGGGGGAAGACCTCGAACGACAGGGTCACTTTCCTGCTGTTCAGAATATCGATGATCTTCATATCTGTTTTTCCTCTCTATTCCCGCAGCCGGAAACACCGCCGCAGGCATGCACGCCGATTGAACGGATTAACGCATTAAAGTAGCATTCTCTAAAGTATACAATCATTATCCGCAGAAATCCATAGCAAATATTGCTGCTTCACCCGGTGCTGCGCTAAAATTCAAGACTCGCTCGCGAGTCTTGCGCGATGAAAAATAAAAGAATTCTGCATACGGCTGCACGATCTGATGCACAGCCATATGCAGGATCCTCTTTTTGCAGGCATAGAATGTCATTTTCTTAAACTCTCTATGCCACAAATGTTAAACAGGCACGGATCCTTCGTACAGGCTCTCCAGTTTCCCGGCGATCCGGGTAAAATCGATCAGACATTTTCCTTCGCTGATACCGACAGGAATCACGGAATGAAAATCGAATCTCCCGGAATGATACGCTTCCTTCTCAAGCAGATTGACGATAACGCATTTCTCCTTCGGATCTATGATCCAATATTCTCTGACACCTGCTTTTCGGTATTTCTCTTTTTTCAGCACCATGTCCCGGGATCGTGTGGAGGGCGATATGATCTCAACTGCAAAATCCGGTGCCCCGTAAATCCGTTTCTCCTGCAGCTTTTTCAGATCACAGAGAAGGAGGAGGTCCGGCTCCAGGATCGTGCGCTCATCCATGTCCAGCTGGACATCTGTCGGCGCTGTGAGGAGCAGGCAGTCCGCCGCATGCTCCTCAATGCATCTTCTGATCGCAAAGAATAATTCAGCCGCAATGACCTGATGCACTGTTGAGGGAGCCGGCAGCCGGTAGAGATGGCCATCGATCAGCTCCCATCTCTCCTCCTCCGGCAGAGCCATATAATCATCGATCGTAAACTCCCCCTGCTTCTTTTCCTTCAGTCGTTCCGGCATGATCTTGTATGCCGGGGCGGATTCCTGAAGCAAATCATCCTTTTTTCCATGTCTGCTGCCCATTGCGATACCTCCTTTACAGAACAGTGATCAATCCGTTATCACGAACTAATAGAACTATACATATATCCAATGGGTATGTCAAGCCTGTGCTCCTCTGCTGATTTCCGATCTCTTTCCGCCTTATTTCAGTTTCTCCGCCATCTCTTCCGCGGTCAAAAGCCCCTCTGTCCCGCATTCCTTTGCGCGGGAGCTGTCAAAGACAAAGGCCATACCGTCCCGATAGCCGTTTTCGGAGACCGTACCGCCGTCCCAGTAGAAATCATAGGATTCCTTTCCGTTTTCATCGTGCTGGACACGGGCAAAGCGGCTGTTCCCGTAGTAGCCCTGCACAGATACCTGCAGACGCCCCAAAACAATGCTGTAGATGGTGTCATAGTGCAGGTTTTCGATGCCGGAGGCGCTGTAGAGGACATTTTCATATTCCAGATACTGGAAAGTATTGCGGTTCAGCCAGGTCTCTTCAAGCCTCCCGTTCCGGTAGACGACCAGGGTCGCCCCCTTGGCCGGGGTCGCGCCGATCTGTACAAAGACAGGGGTGCGGCCCTCTGTGAGATTGATCAGGCTGTATCCTCTGTATTCCTCCGTATTGAGTCCGCGCAGATGGTCCGCAAATGCCTCCTTCCAGGAACTGTATTTTTTGTCTGTTCCGTCGGATCTCCCGGTCAGGTACTCCGTTACATTCGTGATGTTCAGTGTCCGGACATCCCGGTTCACCGCCTCTGTCATCTCCTTGTCCAGAACAGGCCATCCCTCGGGATCTGCCTCTTCCTCTCCCATGACCTGCATGGTATAGACGCGGGCCTCCCGGACATCTCCCGCCCTGTTTCCATTATCGTCCACCAGCTGATAGCTGCAGACTGTCAGGATATCCGTATAGCCGTCGTCGTTGTAATCCGTAAAATCGACTGCGTCCACGCCTGTAAAGATCCTGTCCGACCGTATATTTCCGGTCTCCATCTCCGCCAGCGTCATAAGCAGGGCCTTGTCCTTTACCAGGGCAAAGGTGACATCCGCCCTGGGGTCCGCATCCGTATCCGGGAAGAGCGGGGCGAAAAATACCTCGCCCAGGGGCTTCAGGTCCGCCTGATAGGACTGGGCGTCGATCAGGTCCTTCTGGACCCAGAGAATGTTGGAGCAAAACCGGTAGTTCTCCCCGACTTTTTTCAGCTCCACTTCATAGGTGGGCGTGTAGTAAGCTGTCGCCTGGGGCGGGGCTGCTTCCGCATACTCTGCAGCAGAGGAAAGACCTTCTGCAGAGACCTCCGTCCCGGAAGCCTCCGCTGCAGGGAGATCTGCCGTACTGTCTGCTGCAGCAGCGCCTGCCGCACTGTCTCCCGCGGCGCTTTCCTCGGCCGGGGCCGCGCTGTCCTGTGCGGTGCTTCCTTCCGTCTGCGTCGCACTGTCTCCCGCGGCGCTTTCCTCGGCCGGGACCGCGCTGTCCTGTGCGGTGCTTCCTTCCACCGGGGCTGCGCCGGCTCCCGCAGGGTTCTCCGCCTCCTTCGTCTGCAGCGGGACCCCTGCACTGATCTGATAGTGCAGGATAAAGATATCTCCCTGCTGCCATCCGTCCGTACAGCGGACCGTCACCCGGTTGGTATCCCCATGCAGGTGATAATAAGCCGCGTACCTGCCGATGTGCGCCCAGGAATCAAGCGGATGGCCGGATTCCTCATAGGTGATACCGGCCTTTCGGGAAAGCAGTTCCTCTATATATTCTTCCTTTACCTTTGTGACAGAAGTCATAAAAGACTCCTGGTTCGTGCGCTCCAGCAGGAGCTTTTCCTCTTTTTCCTCCAGTTTCTCCTGCGGAGCACCCGCTCCGGTATAAAAGACCTGGGCCAGATCTATGTCCTCCGGTCTCTCATAAGAGGACAGGAGAAAGCCGTAGCTGCTGTCCTCATTCAGGTATGCCTCGAACTCTTCCAGCGCCTGGCTGTCCAGAGGCGTCCGCTCCACATATTTCTCTTCAGCTGTTTCCGCGGATGAATCCTGCCCTGTTTCCTCTGCCGCGGCGCCTGTTCCGCCTTTCTCCGGATCTGTCTGCTGCAGGTCCTCCCCTGCCTCTGCCCCGGGATCCGCTGTTCCACCGGTCCCTGCTGTTTCCGGATCCGGTTCATCCTGTACGGTTCCTGTCTGTCCCGACGAAACCTCCTCCTGCGCGAAGAGACTGTCCCCGGTCTCTTCTTTGGTTTCTTCTTTTCCCGGTTCCGGCCCGCAGGCACTTAAAAAACATGTGAGCACACCCAGAAGGGCAATGCCTTTATAAAGATTCTTTTTCATTTAAAACACCACCTGACCTGCTTCCCGCCAAAGCAATAAGGAG
This sequence comes from Lachnospiraceae bacterium, assembly GCA_017513005.1. Classification (GTDB taxonomy): domain Bacteria; phylum Bacillota; class Clostridia; order Lachnospirales; family Lachnospiraceae; genus CAG-791. The sequence goes on along the minus strand of JAFWDM010000099.1, from coordinate 17,919 downwards.
CTCCGTCTCTTTGTTTGTCAGCGGGCGGTATTCGCCCGGAGCCAGCCCGGGATCCAGCCGCAGGGGCCCCATCGACAGCCGCTTTAGATACAGCACCTTTTTTCCGGTCGCGGAAAACATACGCCTGACCTGATGGAATCTCCCTTCCTGAATTGTAACAAGCGTCTGTGTATATTCCGTGATTTTACCGGGAACAAACTGCCCGGGATCCGCCGGCAGCAGGTCTGCGAATGCAGCTGCTGTGTCTGTCTGCAGCTTTGCAGGCATGGCCGTAAAGGCCTCGTCCCCGCCCTCGCCGGGCACCCGGATCCCCTCCGAAAACCTCCGGATCTCCTCCTCTGTCACCCTGCCTGTCACAAGGGCATAATAGGTCTTGTCGACATGTTTCTTCGGGGAGAGGAGGGCATGGGCGAGCTGTCCGTCATCTGTGATGAGCAGCAGCCCTTCCGTATCCCTGTCCAGGCGTCCTACCGGAAAAAGGCCCTGCCGCAGCACAGGGGCGGGTCCTGTTTCCCGCAGCAGGTCCAGTACGGTCTGCGCATGCCTGTCCCGCGTCGCAGTGAGCACACCTGCGGGCTTGTGGAGCATGTAGTAGACAAAGGTCTCCTGTCCCACCTTTTTCCCGTCGAAAAAGACCTCGTCCGACGGAAAAACCTGTCTGCCGGGGTCTCTTTCCGGTATGCCGTTTACCACAGCCTTTCCGGCGCGGACGGCCTTTTTGACTTCACTCCTGCTGCCCAGTCCCTCCCGGGCCAGGAGCCTGTCCAGACGCACAGAAGTATGTGCGGCACCGGCCCCGCCCCTCTGCGCAGAAGGTTTTTTGCCCGCCTGTGCAGGGGAATGCCTGCCCATCATGCGCGGAACCTGAAGCCCTGCACCGGCCGCCGGTCCGGGCTTTTTGCCCGTCATGCGCGGAACCTGTAGCCCACACCCCAGATGGTCTCGATATACTGAGGGTGGGAGGTGTCGAATTCGATCTTTTCCCGGATCTTTTTGATGTGGACTGTCACGGTCGCGATATCGCCGACACTGTCCATGTTCCAGATCCTGCGGAAGAGCTCGTCCTTGCTGAACACATGGTTGGGGTTTTCCGCGAGGAAGGTGAGCAGGTCAAACTCCTTGGTCGTAAAATTCTTCTCTTTTCCGTCTACAAACACGCGGCGGGCGGTCTTGTCGATCCGAAGTCCCCGGATCTCGACGACGTCGTTGGTCTTCTGGCCCGCTCCTACCAGCCGCTGGTACCGCGCCATGTGCGCCTTCACGCGTGCGACGAGTTCGCTGGGGCTGAAGGGCTTTGTCATATAGTCGTCGGCGCCCAGACCCAGCCCCCGGATCTTGTCGATGTCGTCCTTTTTGGCGGAGACCATCAGGATCGGGATATCCTTGTTTTCACGGATCTTCCGGCACACATCGAATCCGTCGATCCCGGGCAGCATCAGGTCCAGGACCACCAGATCGAAATCCTTCTGCAGAGCCAGGGTCAGTCCCCTGTCCCCGCGCGTCTCGATCTCCACTTCGAACCCGGAAAGCTCCAGATAATCCTTCTCCAGGTCCGCGATTGCCTCTTCGTCTTCAATAATCAAAATCCTGCTCATGTTTCCTCCAGCGTATTTTCCTACAGCAGTTCCGCTTCCTCTGCCTCCGATGTCCTGTCCCCGGACACGTACTCCTCGTTGTCCTGTTCCATAAATTTGCGGATAACTATGTGCATACAGGTGCCCTCGCCCTCGCGGCTGGTCGCCCAGATATATCCTCCGTGATCCTCCACGATCTTGCGGACGATAGAGAGTCCGATGCCGCTTCCGCCCTGGGCGGAATTGCGGGAGGAATCCGTGCGGAAGAACCTGTCGAAAATATTGGGCAGGTCCCGCGCCGCGATCCCCTTGCCGTTGTCCTCGATCTCGATCCGCACGCTGTCGTGCTCATCGAGAATGCGGAAATCGATCCGGCCTTTCTCCTTGTCCATATATTTTACACTGTTTCCCACGATATTGTTCACGACGCGTTTCATCTGCTCGGGATCTGCGATGATGACTGTCTGGGGTGCGACCAGGTTTGTGTAATCGAGCTCGATTCCCCTGGACTCCATGTCCATACCGATCTCCTCCACACAGTCGCCGAAGTAATCGCCGACGTTGATCCTGTGGAAGTTGTAGGGGATGCGGTCGTTTTCAAAGCGCGCGTACAGGGTCAGCTCATCGATCAGGCGGTCCATGTCGTTGGCCTTGTTGTAGATCGTCCGGACGTATTTCTCCTGTTTTTCCGGTGTATTCGCGACTCCGTCGATGAGTCCCTCCACGTAGCCCTTGATGGATGTGATCGGGGTCTTCAGATCATGGGAGATGTTGCTGATAAGCTCCCTGTTCTGCTTCTCGTGCTCGAGCTTTTCGTCCGCGGACTCCTTCAGGCGCAGACGCATGTCCTCGTAATTGCGGTAGAGGTCTCCGATCTCCCCTTCCTCTCCGGTCGAGAGGGTATAGGTGAAATTCCCGTCCCGGATATTGTTCATCGCGATATTGATCGCACTGATGGGGGTAAAAATGCTGCTCTCAAGCCAGCGCGTGAGCACGAAGGCGGTAAAGATCAGTATGGTCAGCATCGAGACGAACAGGCCGCTCAGAAACTGCCTGGAGATCAGTCCCGTGATCCTCGCCACGACGAAGAGGCTCCCCTCCGCCCCGTCTGAAAAATAAAAATCCGTCTGCCGGACCATGAGGTTTCTGCTGCCGACATGGACGAACTGGCTGTCCCGGGCTTCTCCGGAAGCTTTCACCGCAGCGGCCGCAGCCCCGCTGACAACGGCCGCGCCGTCGGACTGCCTCAGCTCTGTCACGGAATCCTCTGCGCCTGCCTGGTCCGCCCGAAAGGGCGGCAGCTCCGGCAGATCCGCGAGTGCCATCTGCTCGTCGCTGGCAAAATACAGGCCGTTCCCGCGGCGCACGGCGATATAGATGTTTCGTCCCCGGATCTGTGCGGCGAGCCAGTCCAGATACTCCACATCCTGAAATTTTTCCCGGTTCTGCAGAGCCGCCTGATACAGATGCTCCGCTTCCTGATCATTATCATCGTAGTTTTCCACGATCGAAGTGTAGCCCTGCAGTTCGCCGCCCTCCCCGACCAGGTAATTGCCCAGCGCGATGAAGGAGATCGCGAACAGCAGCATGGGCACCACAATGACTGTGGAAAACGCGACCAGCAGTCTCTTTCGAAATGTCATACTTCAACTCCATGGCCCGGTGCAGCCAAACACGATCTGCTCTTTCACCCGATCCGCTTCACATCCTTGCGGTTGCTCTCGCCGATAATGTAGTGGGGCCTCTTTTTCACTTCGGAATAAACGGTGGCGAGATACTTGCCGATGATCCCCAGGCACAAAAGCTGGATCCCGCCGATAAACGTAATGATACAGGCGGTCGAGGCCCAGCCGGCGACCGGATCCCCGAAGAGGATCTTGCGCACGACGATAAAGAGGATCGCCAGAAAGGAGACGATCGTCATCAGGATCCCGAACCAGGACGCAATGTCCAGCGGCACCTGCGAAAAATTGACGATACCGTCCAGGGCATAGCTGCACAGTCCCCAGAAATTCCATTTGGACTGTCCGGCCACCCTCTCCACATTTTCATAGGGCATCCAGTAGGTCCTGAATCCGATCCATCCGAATATTCCATTCGAGAAGCGGTTCGACTCTCCCATCGCCAGGATCGCCTCCACCATTTCCCGTTTCATCAGGCGGAAATCCCGCGCCCCGTCCACGATGTCCGCGTCCGAGATCCGGTTGATCAGGCTGTAAAAGCGCCGGGCAAACCAGCTGCGGACCGGCGGTTCGCCCGCCCGGCTCACGCGCCTCGCCGCGACACTGTCATACTCGCCTGACTGCAGGATCCGGTACATTTCCGGCAGCAGGTCAGGCGGATCCTGCAGGTCCGCATCCATCACCGCTGCGTAGTCCCCCCGCACATGGCAGAAGCCCGCGTACATCGCCGCCTCTTTTCCGAAATTTCTGGAAAAGCTGAAGTAGCTGACGCTCTCGTCCTCCTGTGCAAGCTCGCGCATGATCTCCAGTGTCCTGTCTTTTGACCCGTCATTGATAAGCAGGATCTCAAACCGGCACTCCGGCATCGACGCTTCCGTCTTCTTCACAGCCTCGTGAAACAGCCGCAGCGACTCCTCCTCGTTATAGCAAGGCACAATGATGCTGATCAGATCGCTCATCTTCCACTTCCTTCTTTATCCTTGTCACTGTTTCCGTCCGTTCCTTTACAGCTTCCTCCGCTTTCACCCGGAAGACTGCGTCATTTTTTCTGTTTTCCTGCTTTTCAGGAGGATCTTCATCCGCTTTCTCTACCGTATTCTCTGTCTTTTCCGCAGACGATCCACCGCCGCCTCCGCCAGAAACAGCAGCACGGCGGCGAGGGAGATCCAGGCACCCGCCCTCAGGCCGGGTGTCCGGTACCGCAGCTCGATCTCATGCGTCCCCGGTTCCAGCACCAGGGCGCTGAACATGGTGTCCGCCTGCAGGAGGGGCTGCTCGGCCCCGTCCACAAATCCCCGCAGGCCTTTCAGATGCGGGATCTGCAGGCACAGGATCCTGGTTTCAGGCACCGTGATCCTGCCGGTGATCCGGGAGGTCGCGCCGCTGTCCGGCAGTTCGTGCAGATCCGGATCCTCCAGAGCGGTTTTCCGGAGGGCCTCCGCCTGCTCCGGATAGTCCTCCATCGGCTGCCCGATCAGCCCCAGTTCCCGGAAGGTATAGGTCCCCCTGCGGGAAAACTTCAGCCGCAGCAGATCCGGGGGATCCTGCGCATAACCGCAGCAGCTCAGAAAATCCGACCGCCCCGTCTTCCAGGGATTGTCCGGCAGTGTAAAGGAGATTTTTTTCGTGGACACGGTGTCCCCGTCCTTCTTGGCTGTAATGGTGATCTCCACCGGCTCTGTGTTTTCATAGTCCTCTGTGTTTTCAAGATCCCCCTTCTCTGCTCTGGCAGCGTCAGAGGGCAGCTCCTTCTCCTCTGCGGCAGAAAGAGAGCGTTCACCGCCTTCGTCCACCGCAGCCGAGTATTCCATGCCCGTGAAGAGCAGGCTGCTCTCACAGTCCGACAGAGCCGCCGGATCCACAGGGTCCAGATAGAGGGCTTTTCCGGTATCCTGCACGAGGATCTCCACCTGACCGTCTGTCCTCTCCCGGATCCGGATCCCTTCCTCCGGACGCGCCGTGTACGGGATCTTTATTGCAGAAAAGGAAAGGTCTGCCTCCCGGAGTCCTCCCGCCCCTCCGGCCGCCGTCACTTCCCCGATCCCCGCCTCCTCCAGCAGGATTCCCTGCATCAGGGCCTCCTGCCTCTGCGGGATCGAGAGGGCGTCATAGGTCTCTCTGCGGATATAAGCTCCGGATGTAAAGCCAAGGGGAAGCGCATATCGGTTTTCATAGACCGAAAAGCTGAAGACCGGCAGCGGATCCTCTTCATCCTCCGCAAAGAGTTCCCGGTTGTCATAGCGGGCGCCCTCGACCTTCTCATATCCAAAAGGCAGAAGCGACCCGTCGCTCCGCTTATAGTACTTCACCCCCGCGATTTCGTCCACCATCGTGCGGTTATCCAGGTGATCGTACAGATGGACCATGCCGTTTCCCTGCCCTGTCTCAGCGAAAAACTGTGTGATCCCGCCGTCCGACAGGCTCCAGTAGTACTGGGTGTTGGACACATCGTGAAGAAGGGAAAAATTATTGGCCAGATCCCTGCCCGAATACCGGTAGAAGGGGGTATTGCCAAACAGCGACCGCATTCCTGCCGCATCCGAGGCCGCCATGGCGGCGATATACCTGTCCGTATGATACTCCGCGAGAGAACTGTTCTCCCGCCCGGGGACAAATTCCACATAGGCGTGCACCGCCACAGTCAGGACTGCTGCCGCCACCGGCACCAGCCGCCCCGCCCCCCGCGCCGCAGAACAGAACAGGGAAGCAGACTTTCCGGTGCCTTTTAAGGGAACCTGCTGTCCTGACACGGGAACAGGGATCCCGGCCTTCCTCCCGGGGGCAGTTCGGGAAACGGCAAATGAGAGGCCCCGCACCGCCAGGATGACCGCACCGGCCAGCGCCAGCTCGGCGAGCGTACTTTTCGCCGCTCCCAGCCGGAAGCAGATTCCTGCGTAGAGGGCCGTCAGCCCCAGAAGGAGCGCCGTCTTCTTCAGAGAGATCTCCCCCAGATGCGGCAGCATAACCGCTGTGGTATAGCCCGCCAGCATCGCCAGGGCCCAGGTCCACCGGTTCGCCGGATAGGAAAAGCCGTTGAGCACCGTACCGCCTGCCGGAAGAAGAATCAGGAGCAGCAGAAAGAAAAAGGCGAGCTTCAGATCCGCATGGCTGCCGCCCTTTTTTTCTCCGGGCCGGCCGTACCGCCCTTCCGGCCTTCTCCCTGGATCCGCGTTCAGGAACAGCAAAAAGACACTGATCAGCCCGAGGGCCCCGAATCCCATGCAGGTCCAGTATTCCAGGGTCTGGTCCGTCCCGAAGCCGATAAAGGCCTCCGGCAGCTTTGCATAATAGGTCAGGGCATACAGGATGCCCTGTGTCGTTCCTTCCGATGCGCGGGGATCCTGCGTAAACCGGAGCAGGATCGGCAGCAGGAAGCAGGCTCCCATCGCCGTCCCGAGCGCAGCGCGCCCCAGGAACCGGACCGCCAGCCGGAAGATCCGGACCAGAGCTGTCCCGACTGCGGGCACCTCCCCGGGAGCGGCTGATGCAGCTTCTGCTGCAGGCATCGCATCAGGCTCCGTCTCATGGGCCTCCTGCGGGGCTGCTGCGGCAGTCCCGGCGCCGGCTCCTCCCCTGCTTCTCTGCAGTACAGGAAAAAGATGGATCCGCAGGGCCCGCCAGACGACGTAAACGACCGTCATCGCCACCAGCATATAGAAAAAGTAGAAATTGCTGATACAGGAAAAAAAGACAGCCAGTGTAAAGAGCCTCCCTTTTCTTCCGCGGAATATGTGCTCCGCGCCCAGAAGCAGGAGGGGGAACCAGATCATGGCGTTCAGAAAATACGGGTGGCGCATCCCGAACAGGGCAAAGGTGCTGAACACATAGACCAGGGCACCTGCGAGATTTCCCGTAAGGTCCTGACGCCCCATTGCCCTGCAGTACCGGTCGAAGCAGACCCCCGCCAGGTACATCCGCAGCAGGATCATGGCGTCGTGGAAATCCAGCATATATGCCTGCGGCACCAGGACGGCCGGGAGGCTGAAAGGATCTCCGATGACATAGTACTGCAGGGTCGTAAACAGGTCGGACCCCAACCCCATGTGGAGATTGAGGGTCGGAAAAGCAGGCTGCCCTGCGAAAATACTCCGCAGGACCGCCCTGCCCCATCTCGCGTAATAGCAAAGCGCGACATAGTGCTGGGAAAGGCCGTCCCCCTTCCAGACCATGCGCTTGCCCGCCGCCGGAAAAAACCGGAAAGCAAGGACTGCTGAAATGGTAAATAAAACGGTATAGGCAATCAGGAAATACAGCCCGTTCTGTGCTGTTTTTTTCTCATTCATTCTTTTTCCGACCATGCCGCTCACAGAGCGGAAGCCTCTTCCTCCGGCGGGGCCTCTTCTTCCTTAACAGGGCTTTCCTCCGACCGGATCCCTTCCGCCGCCGGCTCTGAGGATGTTTCATATGTCCCCACCGGGATCTGTGCCCTGCGCCGCTCCCGGTGTCCCAGAATCGCGGAGACGATCGCGTAGATCACACTAAACAGAACGATCAGTACAAAAGTCCCTGCGGAAATGACCGCGCCCAGCCGCAGGCCGGGGGTCTGGTAGCGCAGGTCGATCTCGTGGCTGCCCGCCGGCAAAAGGAGGGCACTGAACATGGTGTCTGCCTGCAGGAGCTCTGCGCGGGTGCCGTCCACATAAGCGGTCCATCCCGCCGTGCGCGGGATCTGCAGACACAGGATCCGGGGCGCATCCAGCTCGATATGCCCCGTGATCTGTTCCGTCGCAGAGCTCTCCCCCATCTCATGAATATCGAGATCCGTGAGGGTCTCCGCGCGGAACGCATTCGCCTGTGCAGGATAGTCTGTCATCGGCTGGCAGACGACTTCTATGGAATCGATCGTATAGGTGCCCGCCGTCGGAAAGGAGAGCACGAACCGGTCCAGTGCTTTGTCCCGATAAAGCATGTTGACCATATAATCCGTCCGGCCGGTCGTCCAGGGATCCGCCGGTGTCGTAAACCCGATCTGCTTGGAAGCGACCGTGTTCTCTCCCTCGCAGCCTCTGACTGACAGCAGAAATTTCGTGGGTCCTTCCGTCCCGGCGGGAGGCGCATAGGACAGGCCCCGGATATACAGGGACGTTTCGCAGTCCGGCAGCCCCGCAAAGCGGAGCGTCACATCGCTGCAGTCTTCCGCCACATGAAAGGCGACAGGCCCGTCGTCCATGGTACCGGCCATGGTCCCGGTGCCGGCTCCGGACGCCGGAGAATCCTCTGCCGCGATCCCGGGAGCTGCGGTCCCCTCTGCCGGGGTTCCTTCCGCCGCGGCATCCCCGGCCTCTGCAAGCCCCTCCGCTGTGACCCTGGTTCCGTCATATTCGATCCGTACCGGAATACGCCGGTCCGTAAAACGGAGCAGGTTTCTGCCTGCAGACGCCTCTTCGGCCATGCTGCCCCCGGAGGCAGCTGCTCCCGCTGCTGTCAGGGCGCCGGCAACGGTCTTCCCGGCTGGTCCGGCAGTCTCCCCTGAAGCGCCGGCAGCGGTCTTTCCGCCTGGTCCGGCAGTCTCCCCCGTTTCAACAGAAGTCACCGAGTCCCCGGCTTCCTCCGCTCTTTCCAGCCTGGTAAAATCCTCTCCCGGATCCTGTTCCAGGAGGATCCCCTGCATCAGGGCTTCCTGCCGCTGCGGGATGTCCAGGGCCTCGTAGTCCTCGCGGCTGATCCACCTGCCGGAAGTAAATCCGAAGGGGAGCGCATACATATTTTCGTATACCTCGCAGGAGAACCGGTCCAGACCCTCCGTGTCCGCCCAGAGACCCTCATTGCTGTAGGAGAGGCCCTCCACCTTCTGATAGCCCCAGGGCAGGCCGTCTTTATCATTGCCCAGAAAATACTTGATCCCTGCGATCTCATTCAGGAAGGTCCGGTCATCCAGCGTGTCGTACAGATGGATCATCCGGTTGAGCTGTCCGGTCTCGTTGAAAAACCGCGTGATGGAGGTATTGGACAGGCTCCAGTAGTACTGCGTATTCGAGACACCGTAGAGAAGGGATGTATTGTTCTCCGGGTTATAGGTCGTATATCTGTAAAAAGACTGATCCCGGAGCTGTCCGTCGATCAGCTCCGCGGCGGCCGCCGCGTCTTTGGCGGTCTGCGTCTCGATCTGGGCCCGGGACAGGTACTCAAAGACCTTTGCGTTTCTGTCCGTGGAAAAGCTGTAGTAGGCTTCGCCCGCCACAGTCAGGAGCACGCAGGCGAGCAATACCGCCTGGACGCGCACGGACATTTTCCGTTTCAGGGACTGTTTCATGGAGGCGTCACAGGAGGCAGGCAGGTCTTTCTCCCTCTCCAGAAGCCACAGCCGCCCGTACAGGACCGCCGCGAGCCCGAACAGGGCCAGCATGACGCCCTGGGCACTCGCCCTTGCAAAGGTATACTGCCAGGCTGTGCAGACTGCCACATAGGCCGCCAGCAGGAGCAGGGAGGCCAGGAGCTGTCCGGTCCCTGCGTCCTCGACCATCTCCGGGATCGCCGTCGCCGCGATCACACCTGTCAGAAGCGCATAGGCAAACATCCAACGGTTCGCCGGGTAGGAAAAGCCGTTCAATACATAGGCCGCCGCCGGCGTCAGCAGGAGGCAGGTCAGGCCGGCGAAGGCCGCCTTCAGATCAAAATGCTTTTTCCGCTGTACGAACAGAAACAGTATGCAGAGTGCCGCCACCGCGCCGAACCCCATATAGGTCCAGGATTCAGAGAGGGCGCTCGTCGAACCCGTCAGAAAGCAGTCGAGAAAGTAGCGGTAGTAGCGGAGCGGCCAGAGCAAAGGGATGCTTTTCCCCTCCGCCGCCCGCGGATCCTGCAGAAACCGCAGTACGACCGGCAGGAAGACAAATGCCGCGAGCAGGGTCCCTGAAAGCCCGTACCAGACGAATGAGATCCCGTCCAGGACCACCCTCCCCAAATGCCGCAGCCCCCGCAGCCGCAGAGACCTCCACACCGCGTACAGGACCGTCATGAGCACCATCATGTAAAAGAAATAGAAATTGCTTACGGCCGACACAAACACCATAAAGATGAAGAGTCCCGGCTTCTTTTTCCGGAAGATCCGCTCACAGCCGATCAGGAGCAGCGGGAAAAACACAAACGGATTCAGAAAATAATGGTGCCGCATCCCTGAGAGTGTGAAGGCATTAAAAATATAAATGAAAGCTCCAGCCATCACGCCGGGGCGCGACCGCCGCTTCATGTAAAAGCACCAGGCGCTGAATGTGATCCCTGCCAGATAAAACCGGGCCAAAAGCATCAGGTCATGGAACAGCAGCAAGAACCTCTCCGGCACGAACACGGCCGGCAGGCTGAAGGGATCCCCGATCACATAGTAGGCGAGAGTAGTATACAGGTCCTCGCCGTAGCCCATCCGAAGAGAAAACGTCGGAAGCCGCAGCACCCCCGTCTCCCGGAACTGCCGCAGGACCTCTTTTCCCCACCTGGAAAAATACACGAGCCCGTAATAGTGCTGGTTCACCCCGTCGGTCTGCCACACGAAGCGCCGGCGCTTCACCCAGAACCAGATGAAGACCGCCGCCGCCATGAGTCCGAAAAGCACTGTATAGCCAAGATAATAGACCAGGTAATCCTTCCAGCGGAACTGTCTGCCGCTGCCGCCGGCGGCCTGTTCCGCTGCTCTTTCCATTCCCGGGTTCTCCTTTTTTTCAAACAATCGTGCCATATATGAAACCGGTCCCTTTTTCGTGACTGAATATGAACTGTCCAACAATCGAACTGTTTTGAAAACGAACAGATGATTGAACTGTTCTGAAACTGAACTGTTCTGAAACTGAACTTTCAAAATGCACTTTCTTCCGGGACCTGCAGCGAAATACTCTCTGCAGGCTATTCTGCGGCAGGTCTTAAGCGCATAGTTATGTGTATTTTACCACAGAAATACAGTATACGCCCCAAAAACACAAAAAAACCTTGTATTCTCCTCATTGCAAGAGAGATTGCCGATTGATACAATGGAGAGATAAATGTATAAAACACCAAATGAAAGTCACGCAGACAGGGAGGTTTCCTTTGGAACTGAAAAATATGGAACTGAAAAAAATCACCAGCTTTACCATCAACCACCTCGCGCTGGAACCGGGCGTCTATGTCTCCCGGATCGACCGCTACGGGGACACGGCCATCACGACCTTTGACCTGCGCATGACCGCACCAAACCGGGAACCGGTCATGAATACGGCTGAGATCCACACCATCGAGCATCTGGGCGCCACGTTCCTTCGAAGCAGCGACCGGTTCGGGGACAAAATCGTCTACTTCGGCCCCATGGGCTGCCGCACCGGCTTCTATCTGCTGGTCGCGGGCGAGTACAGCTCTGCCGAGATCGTGCCCTTAGTCACGGCCATGTATGAATTCATCCGCGACTACGAGGGAGAGATCCCCGGCGCCGCTCCGCGCGACTGCGGCAATTACCTGGACCAGAACCCCGGCATGGCGCGCTGGCTGGCCCGGCGCTTCCTGGAAAACACGCTGTACGTCATGGACGAAGCCCATCTTCATTACCCCGATTGAGAAATGGCTGCAATTCAGGCCCACCTGAAGCTTCGCGGTGTTTTTCACGGGTATTTCGTGATGAAGCATAAAGATCATGAAGAATATAAATCAGAAGAATAAACGTCATAAGGAAGGAAGCAGAGACTTTTATGAAAATCGGAATTATCGGAGCCATGGATCTGGAGATCGAAAAACTCACGAAGGAGGAGATGGTCTCTGAAGAAGTCGTCCGGCAGACAGGCATGCTGTTCCATGTCGGAAAGATCGGTGACACAGAGGTCGTCATCGTCAAAAGCGGGGTCGGCAAGGTCAATGCCGCCATCTGTGCCCAGATCCTGATCGACCGCTTCAAAGTGGACCGCCTCATCAACACCGGGATCGCCGGCTCCCTCGACCACAACATCAATATCGGGGATATCGTGGTCTCCACGGACGCCATGTATCACGATATGGATGTCACTGTCTTTGGCTACGAGCCCGGTGTCATCCCCCAGATGGGCACTGCGAACGGGCTGAAAAACTTTCCCGCGGACGAAACACTGCGGCGGGCCGCCCTGGCCGCCTGCCGGGACGCGGTTCCCGGCATCGGCGTCTATGAGGGACGGATCGTCAGCGGGGACCAGTTTATCTGTACCGCGGACCAGAAACACCGCATCGTCGACACCTTCCACGCACTCTGCACAGAGATGGAAGGCGCCGCCATCGCCCACACCGCCTTCCTGAACGGGATCCCCTTCGTCATCCTGCGCGCCATCTCCGACAAGGCCGATGAGGAAGCCGACGTCTCCTACGAGACCTTTGAGCACCAGGCTGCGCAGAACTGCGCAAAACTCGTGGCACACATGGTTCGGATGCTTTAAGGACCTGCAGCGAATCACCCTTACATTGCAGACCTCCCGTAAGGCCGCTGTCGGCGGAGGTCGGAAAGGAATAACAGCCCATGCTTTCTCTGTTCAGGGATTATATGGATAGGATCTCAGGCAAAAAGGCATTCTGGATGCCTCTGGTCTTTTATACGTTTGCCGGTTACGGGTTTTCCATGCTCAACCGGACTGTCGGAGTGGACGACCTGGCCACCCCGCTCTACGTCGACGGTACCGTATGGCTCGCAGAGCTCCGTTGGGGCGCCGTCCTCTGGAAAAAGCTTTTCTCCTTCGGCGCCAATGTCCCCTTTCTGGACAAATTTGTCTCCGTCTGTTTCCTGATGCTGGCGGGAACTGTCCTGGGATGTCTCTTTTATGCCCTGAACGGGAGACGGCAGCAGGTCTGGCTCTATACGATCGCAGCCTGTTCCTTTATCACCTATCCCATCATCAGTGAGATCTGGGAGTTCACCTGCGGCGGAACGCTGATCGTCCCGGGCGTATTCTTCTGCACCTTTACGCTTCTTCTCTGGCTTTTGTGCAGTCTGCCGGGGATCGCGCAGGATCCGGACCCGGCATCCGGAACCGCCCTGCAGACGGGGAATTCTCCGGCAAAAAGGCCCGGATCCGCTTCCATGATGTCCGGGGCAGGTGATCCTCCTTTTTCCGCGGCTTCTCTGATGCGGAAGGACATCCTGCTGAAGATGCTCCTCGCCGGCATCTTTCTGGCGCCTCTGATCTCCAGTGCGGAATCCATCGCGCCGGTCTACGTGGCCGCTGTGCTCATCCTTCTGTTTTACCGCCACTGCGTGCGGCAGATAAACCCGGACAGCAGGACCGCCTGGTTCTGGGAGGGCGTCTACTTTGCGCTTCCCCTGTTCATCGCCTTTATCCTGCGGCTGTTCATCGGATACGGCATCATGGCCGTCCTGCATCTGAAATACAAACACACCGGGGCCACCCGCATCGAATGGCCGCTGTCGGGAGAAGAACTGGCTGCCCTCTTAAAAGGGATCCTGATCCAGTACGGCGTGGCTTCTCTGATCAATCTCCCGATCACGATCTTCATTGTCTGCACGGTCCTGTTTGCAGCGCGCTGCTTTATCCTCGCCGTGAGACGCCGGAGTTTTCTCCCGGTCTTTCTCGGAATCAGTATCGGCCTCTCCCTGTTTCTGATCTCCATCATCCAGGGCGCTGTCATGTACTACAGAACCGCGATCACCCTGATGGTCTTCTGTTCCTTTGTGTTCTATCTGCACGCGGAGGATTTTTACGACTGGATCCGGAAAGGGACCCGCTACCGCGAGCGCCTGCCCGTACTGCTGGGCCGCTGCGGACTGGTTCTCCTTCTCTTTATCACCTACCGCCAGGCGGCTCACCTGCACCGCTACCTCGCTCTCAACAACCTGCGCTACGACAACGAAGCCGCCGTGATCCACCAGATCTGCTACAACCTGTCCACAGAATATGACACGGAAAAACCCCTGATCTTCGTGGGGGATTTTTCCAACGGCGATGTCTCCTACAGCGCCACCCACGACATGGCAGAGACCCTGCCCGGACAGCTCTACCGCAAGATCCGGTACCGGATCGACGGCACCGAGACCTGGAAGGCCCCCATGCTCGTCCAGACCACCGTCGCTTCCGGCATCGACTTTTACCACTGGGAATTCGACGGCCAGCTCATGGATCAGTTCCTCGCGTATTTCGGCTATGACTACGACGTCATCGCCCTCTCCAGAAAAGAACTGGAGCCCTACAATGAGGAGGCCAGGGAGCTGGGGATGAAACCCTTCCAGATCCTGGACCGCGGAGACTATCTCCTGGTCTGTCTCGGACGCCTCGAGTAATCCCGAAGATTCCGGAAGGCTGCACAGCGCACGAAAAAAGACTGTTGACCGGCTGAACATTCAGCCGGTCAACAGCCCTTTTTGACTTTTTTGACTGCTATTCTGTTTGAACTGTCAAACTTCCCAAACTGATCAACTGTTTTTGACTGCCAAACTGCCGTTTGATCTATCACACTGTTTCCCGGCGGTTTTTTTATCTTTCCTCAGTCAGTGCCCCGTCCTCCGCCGCCGGAGCGCGTCGATCAGCAGCACTGCCAGCGCGAAGACGGAGACGCAGATGCCTTCCCGCAGATAAGGGACATGGTAGATCAGTTCTATTTCGTTTCTCCCGTCTTCAAGCGGAATGGTGATCATGGTGCCGGCCACGGTATCCGGCTGCACAGGCTCTCCGTTTCTAAACGCCTCCCACCCCTTGGAATAAGGTACCAGGAGACACAGGCTGTGGCCGCTGGCCTCCTCCAGGCTGCAGGTCACGTGCCCGTCTTCGATCGTCACATCCCGGACCTCACCGGCCCGGATCCTCTCCACAGCTTCCTGCAATGCATTCAGATCCAGACCGTAGAACTGGTAATCCTTAAAGGAAAGCCCCTCATCGGATTCAAATACCACTGTCCGGATATCTTCATACTCACTTTCATCCAGCGAAGCCAGGACTTCCCTGTCAAAGGCGGTCGCGGCTTCCCTTAGCTCTCTTTTCCGGACAGCCAGAGGACTGTCACTCCCTTCGGCAGCCTGCAGTCTCTCCCCGGCCCCGGACGCGGCCTGCTCCTGCCGGCTCCGGATCAGGAAGGATGCCGGCGACAGCCAGCGGCAGTACCCGAACGGCTCCGCCCCGTTGACAGACATAAGGCCGGTTTTCTTGGACGACCACAAAAGATTTCCGTAGATCAGACTGCCATACCGGCTCCCCTCTGCCTTCTTCGGGACATACACAGAGAAAAACGATTTGTTTCCTTCATTGCGCAGCGTCCATACCAGGGGTGTGTACAGCTCTGTCTTATTCCCTGAAAGGACCGAGAACAGGGTGTTCTGGTATACATACGTGTTCTCATATCTCCTGACAGGCAGCCTGGTCCCGTCATATACAAAGGCCATGGGCAGCGCAAAGGGATTGCGGTAGACCGTGCGGCCATTGAAGGGATCCACTCCCTCCACAGGCTCCAGCCCTTCCACGGGCGTGCTCTGGAGCATATATTTCACCCCCAGGAAGGAATCCGACGCGATCATGGGGTCCCGGACGATCATGATCCGGCCCGCCTCGTCGCGGTATCCCAGGCGCCACATGAGGGAGAACTGCCTCTCATCCTGGCTGGAGGTATAGGAGACATTCGACCAGTATCCCTGCGCGAGAGACTCGTTGAAATACGCTGTCAGATCATCCTCGAAATGCCAGCGCGTCCTGTCCTGCGCGATCCTGTAATATCCGCTGTCCACGGCCCGCAGCTGGGCCAGCTGCTTCTGCATTCCCCCGGAGTAGGCCAGATACAGCGCCTGCGAATCATCTGTATTCTTCTGCCAGAGCAGCCAGGCATTTGCCCACAGCTCCGCAGCAGTGAGCAGCAGCAGAAGAACTGCAGCCACGATTCTGCTCACCGACGGCTTCTTTTTCCTTGACAAAAGAAAAACCGTCAGCACTGCCAGGGCCACAGATGCGCCCGCCGTCGCAAAAACCGTCCAGTGGGCCTGCACAATCTTCAGGCCCTGCATCCGGATATCTCCCGCATGAACGCCGTTCAGTTTGAGCAGCGCTGCCGCGAACAGAACCGCTGCCGCGATCATGAACACCTTCGACCACCGGTCCCGCTCTGCCCGGCTCAGATATGCACCTGCCCAGAACAGCAGCGCAAAGCAGATCAGATAGCTGTAGCGGTACCAGTAGCTGTCCGCCCGCTTCAGCAGGGAAAAGGCCAGCATCGCCGGCTCCCAGTGCAGCATCAGAAAACAGATCCCTGCCAGCACGAGGACGGAGATCTTCTGCCGGATCCGGAATCCCCCGGAAAAGAAGAAGGCAGCTGCGGCTGTAACAGCGATCCCTCCGCAGAAGAGAGCTGCAAAACCATGTGCACTCTCCGTGCCGATCACATATCCCCGCACCGCGGAGAGCAGATCGCCGCTCATTTCCATCAAAAACTCGATCTTATCATACTGGCCGGTCCCGTGCCGCATCGCGCTGATGACCGGAAGAAAAAGTGCGGCGCTCAGGGCAACTCCCAGGCCCATTCCCCAGACATACCGGCAGAAGGTGACAAAGAAATCAGAAAAACCGACAAACCAGCCGCTCTGCTTCGTCTGCCCGCGCACAGCCCGCGGTATTCTGGCGCCCCGATGCCCGCCGGCAGAATTCGGTCCTGCAGATTCCTCTGCGGAACCGGCCTCCTCCGCCGCATCCCGGGCGGAACGATCCTTCCCGGAAAGGCCTTCCGCAGCCCCGTCCCGGCTGACAGGATCCCTCCCGGAAAGGCCGTCCGCAGCCCCGTCCCGGCTGACAGGATCCCTATCCGAAAGCCGGTCCTGGAAGAAATATTCAAACAGGAACCAGACCCCCGAAAAGAGACAGCTCACGCCCGCGATATACCAGTTGCAGTAGATACAGAATGCCACAGCCAGGGCAAGGCGCCAGACAGTCTTTCTATGTATTACCTCGTAAACGCCCAGCAGGATCAGGGGCAGCATAAATACCCCGTCCAGCCACATGATATTGGCACTCTGCGCAACGGCATACTGCATCAGCCCATAGCCCATGGAAAGAGCCAGTACAAATACGGGCCGGATCCTGTCTTCAAACCTTCTCTGCAGATACCAGGCAAAAACAGCACCAGCCGTGCCCAGCTTCAGGATAACAGCCGTATCGAAGAATCGGTACACACCCTCCTTGCCGAAAAAATACAGCAGGAGATTGAAAGGAGACGCCAGATAATAGCCGAAAAGCCCTATGGAATTCCCGCCCAGCAAATTGGAGAAATTATAGGAAAGGGATCTGGCCCCATGCAGAACATCTACATAGTAAGTGAAAAAATCAATATACTGGATCTTTGCGTCATCGATCGTAACGGTCTTTGTTCCAAATGGCTCCAGACCGACCTTAAAAAAAGCCAGGAGAGCGATTCCCGAAACGATCAGAAAAGAAATACAGCACAGGAGAAAGCGAAAGCGCCAGGACCTGCGCTCCTGCTTCTCTTCCGTTCTGGTATCATGCCCATCATTCGCCATATCCACCTCCTGCAGCTTTGCTGCAGTCTTATTCATATACATTTACATTATTTTATTCGAGACCGGAATGAATGACAACAGCTAATCGAATCACTGTGCCCGGGGATTTCATGCGTTCGAAAACCTGTAACCGGGGGTTCAATCATAGAAAAAACCCTTGTACAGCAATCTGCACAAGGGCTTCTCACATGCCCAGAACCGGGATCGAACCAGAGACACGAGGATTTTCAGTCCTCTG
>JAFWDM010000098.1 GCA_017513005.1 Lachnospiraceae bacterium | reverse complement strand
GGCCTGATCGTTGCCGTAGCGGCCGTCGATCACGTCTCTGGCAACCGCGTCGTAGCCCTTGGCCAGACCGTTGACCAGATGCTGGACGGACCAGTAGTCGTAGCCCGCCGCGGCGAGCCTTCTCTTGCGGTCCTCGCCGTCGCCGTATCTGCCGGCCATGACGTCATAGGCCGCCATCAGGTTTGCGGACATGCCGCCGGCAACGCCGCCGAGAGCCTCATCGCTCATTCTTTCGATCTTTTCGCTCATTGTATTATCCTCCTGTCAGTGTTGTTTTTCTGTTTGCGTCCTCAAGATACCATACAAACCGTCACACAAGCGTCACACGGGATTGATCCTTCGGAAAAAGCCGCCCGCTTGGGGCGGCTTTTCCGGTCTGGTCGGGCAGGGACTCAGATCTCGATCTTTGCGCCCATGAGCTTCGCAAACTCCTTGACAATGGCGGTGTCGGCCGGCCAGGCGGGAGCCGTGACCAGGTTGCGGTCCACCACGGCGTCGGTGACGGGAACGGCGACATACTCGCCGCCCGCGAGCGTCACGTCGGGACCGACGGCGGGATAGGCCGTGGCCTTGTAGCCCTTGAGGACGCCGGCGGCGGCCAGGACCTGCGGGCCGTGGCAGATGGCGGCGACGGGCTTGCCGAGCGCGAAGAACTCACGCACGATCTCGAGCACGCGCGCGTTGAGGCGGATGTACTCGGGGGCGCGGCCGCCGGTGATGAACAGGCCCTCATAGTCTTCGGTTTTGACTGCATCGAAATCAGCGGTCAGTGCGAAATTATGTCCCCGCAGCTCCGTGTAGGTCTGCTCTCCCAGAAAGTCATGTACGGCAGTGGCGACGGTCTCGCCCGCCTTCTTGTCCGGGCAGACGGCATCCACCTGATAGCCCAGAACGCCAAGTGCCTGGAAGGGCACCATGGTCTCATAATCTTCTGTGAAATCGCCGCAGAGAAGAAGAACTTTTTTTGCCATTTGATTTACCTCCTTCAGAAAAACCATAGTTACATGTTCACGCCCTCCTGAAGACGTGAATATGTAACGAACAAACCATACAACCTGATTCCATCTTATTGCAATGTTGCCAAAGAAGCAACGGTAAATTAAGATCGAGGGGGACAGGGGAAAGGACGGCGCGGAATATATCATTTCCCCCTGGGCCCTGACCTGGGATGACGAGAATATTATCTCGTCTGCTTCCTCTTCTTCGCCCGGGGAGACCTGTACATAAAGCTGCGGGCCAGGCCGATGCCGATCCTGTAGGGAAGGGGCCGGAGGGCCCTGTCGGCCTCCCGGAGCTTTTCGCGGATCGGAATGTTCTGGGGACAGCGCTGTTCGCATTTGCCGCAGCGGATACACTGGGTGGCAAAGGCCGGTTTTTTCGTGAGGCCGACGGTCTGGGCGAACTGGAACCGCCCCTGGGCTTTGGATTCCGTGAACATGAAGTTGTAGCAGCGGAAGATGCCGGGGATGTCGACGCCCTTCGGGCACGGCATGCAGTACCTGCAGCCGGTGCAGCCCACCTTTTCCTTTGCGCGTATGGCGGTTTTGACCTTTTCCAGGACGGCAAAGTCTCTTTCTGTGAGGCAGCCGGCGTCTGCTTCGGAGGCGATCCGGCAGTTTTCCCAGACCATTTCGAGGGAATTCATGCCAGAGAGGACGACCGTCACCTCCGGCTGGTTGTAGAGCCAGCGCAGGCCCCATTCGGCGGGGGACCAGCCGCGCCCGCTCTTTTCCATGGCCTTTCCGGCGTCGGCAGGGAGCATGTTGACGAGCTTCCCGCCGCGCAGGGGCTCCATGATCATGACCGGGATCCCCTTCGCGGCTGCAGCGCGGATCCCGTCCACACCGGCCTGGGAGACCTCATCCAGATAATTGTACTGGACCTGACAGAAATCCCAGTCGTAATCCTGCAGGATCTGCAGGAAATTGTCGGTGTTTCCATGATAGGAAAACCCGATGTTCCGGATGGCACCGGAGGCCTTTTTTTCTCTGATCCAGTCCGTGATCCCGATCTTCTTCAGGTTTTCCCACATAGGCAGGTCTGTCAGGTGGTGCATCAGGTAGTAGTCCACGTAGTCGGTCCGCAGCCGGGACAGCTCTTCCGCAAAGTACTTGTCCAGACCGCGCCGGTCCCGGATCATATAGTGCGGCAGCTTGGTCGCGATGTGGATCTTTTCCCGGATCCCGTTCCGCTCAAAAATCTCGCCGATGGCCGCTTCGCTTCCGGGATAGATATAGGCGGTATCAAAATAATTGACGCCCGCCCGGTAGGCGGCCATGATCACCTTTTCCGCTTTTTCCAGGTCGATTCCGTTTCCTTTTCTGCTAAAACGCATGCAGCCGTAGCCGAGCACCGAGAGCGGATTCCCGCTGCGGTCATTTCTGTAGAGCATCCTTTTATCCCCCTGCTGTATTCTTTTTTTACTTAATCTTATGCAGTTTATGCTATTTTGTAAAGCAGTGTGCAAATAATCGATAAAGCAATCATAAAGGGATGCCGGGAAGTTTTGCCGACTGCTCAGATCCGGTTCCCCGGCTCCGGGAAAGGGGTAAAGATGCTGTTCTCATCGGCTAAATGCTGTTAAAATAGAAGGAACGGTATTGTGCTGACCGGCTTTAAGGAAAAGAGCAGGCGGGGAGCTGAAAAGGACCGGTCCCGCAGCCTGATCCGTGAAGACCGGATCGTGAGTAAAACGGACAGGAGGAGACAAAAAATGAATGCTCGCAAAAGTGTGAAAACAGCTGTTATCGTTGTATTGATCCTGTTTATTGTAGAGATCGCGGCTGTCGTTATCGCGACCTGTTTGAGGGACGAAAAGGCGGAGCCGGCTGAGCCGCTTTCCACATACTGGTCTTCAGATTCGGCGGTATCGCAGAGCCTCAGAGAGTATGTGTCCAGGGTGACAGACCCGGAGGATGCGGACAGCTTTATTCCCGAAAAGGACCGCATTGCCGTGTTTGATATGGACGGAACCCTCACCTGTGAGACCTACTATACCTACTACGATACCATGATGTTTATTGAGTACTGTCTGCACGATCACCCGGAAAGGGTCTCGGATGAGCTGAAACAGGTCGCGGCGTCCATAAAGCCCGGCTATGTCGCAGATGAGACTCTCGCGAGGAATTTTGCCAAAGCGTATGCCGGAATGACGATGGAGGAGTTCTATGACTATGCGGTTGAATTCGGGCAGAAGGCGACCGCAAGCTTCAATAACATGCGCTATATCGACAATTTCTATCTTCCGATGGTGGAGCTGGTCCGCTACCTGTATGAAAACGGCTTTACGATCTATGTGATCAGCGGCACGGAGCGCACCACGACCCGCGCGATCGTGGCAAATTCCCCGATTCAGGAGTACGTCACGCCCAACCATGTGATCGGGACGGATTTCGAGGTCAAGCAGAGAGGACATGAGACCGAGGCGTCGAACATGAACTTTAAATATGAGAACGGCGACGAACTGGTCCTCACCGGCGGATTCATTCAGAAAAACCTCAACGGGAACAAATCCATTTACGTGCAGAGAGAGATCGGGCAGCGTCCGGTGCTTGCCTTCGGAAACAGCGGAAGTGATACGAGTATGATGAATTATACGATCGACTCCAGAAATCCCTATCCGGCGCAGGCCTACATGATCGTGGCCGATGATGATGTCAGAGAATGGGGAACCCAGAACTGGGAGGAAAAGTCCGCAGAGTATCAGGAGAAGGGATTTATACCGGTCTCCATGAAAAACGACTTCGCCCAGATCTATGAAGAGGGCATTACCAGATCGGAGGTTCAGTATCAGGAGTATCAGGAAGAGAAGGAACCTGAGGAGAAGCAGGAACATCAGGAAGACGGGCAGGAGTCTGAGGAAGAGGAATTAAACGCCGCATAAAACGCTGGAAAAAACAGCGGTCAGGCAGTGACTGCCGGCATCCCCCGCGTCCCCGAAACCATAGTAAAGAGCAGGTCTGCCCTTGTGTCCCTGCGCCGGTTCGGCCCGCGTCCCCGAAACCATAGTAAAGAGGCTGTTGCCCGGCTGAACTTTTCAGCTGATGCAACAGCCTCTGTTAGTTTCTGATTGACAGACAGCGCTTCGGCTGTGCAGCTGCCGCAGTCAGATCTCTCCCCGAAGCCGCAGGTACAGGGCGGCATCCGCGTTCTCCTTGTAGGGGTTGGTCCAGAGGAGATTGACCACTCCGAAGGTCAGAACGCCCAGGATCTCCCAGCCGAGGAAGGAGAGGTCATAGACAAAGGCGTTCCATCGCTGGCCGTCCATCATCTGCTGCGATTTCTCCAGGACCTCCCGGGGGCTAAGCTCCGGGTCGTCTGCAAGGATGTAGGGAACCAGTCTGTAGGAGTATGCCTTCATGAGCCCCGGAATGACCAGAAGCAGGCACCAGAGAAAGACATACAGGTCTGACAGGAACAGGGTCACAAAGGTCCGTCCATACTGAGAGAAGCCTGAAAGGATCATATCCAGCTTCGTCCCGGGATCCGTTACGTTTTTCCGGAAGAAGGAAAAGCATCCGACCTTGAGCGGGTTGAAAAAGAAGATTTTCAGCACCAGGGCGATGAGGAGGATAATGAGGAGGGCGCCCGAAATGAGGGCGATCGCTTCAAGGGGGATACTCTGCATTCCCTGCTGCAGGGATTCCGGCGTGACATCCATTTCGATCGACTGGCTGCGGGAGGATGTGTAAACCCCGCCTGCCAGAAGGGCCAGCAGGAAAGCTGCGATGACGCTTTTCCAGTAATTTGCCTTGAGCGCGGTTTTACCGATTCCTTTGAGCTCTTGTCTTGTCCACATATCTATTTCTCCTTTCTGTCCGGATGTTTTTGATCCGGATGTCTTTGATCCGTTTGTTTTTCCTGTTTGTGATTCCCATTATATCCTTGTTCCGGTCACAAAAGAGTCACACAGAAAAAAGCAGGTAAACGGCCTTGTAGATTTGCCTGTATCCTGTCGATGGGGCAGTTTACGGTACTGCAGGGAATGTGATACGATGAACCGGGATGCCGGGCAATCGGGATGCCGGGCGCATCTGAGAAATGTTTGACATTGCGGAAAGGCCGGTGCTGCGAAGGAAGCTGCACCGGCTTTTTGTGCAAAAACTGAGCAAAACCCGAGCAAAAACTGAGCAAAAACGCATCGACTCTGCCGGGAGTAAATAAAAACAAGAGATTGCATATGGCACAGAAAAGTCTGCGTGGTAAGATAATTACAGATTGTGCTTCAGACTATACGGGAGGTCGCCATGGACCGTATTTTATGTCTTCTGATCTATATGATTTCCGCCTTTTCCGGATCGGCAAAAATACTGCCGGGACCCTATGAGGAGTGGGAGCCGGGGAAAAGGCTGAAGATCCTCCTGGTCGGGTATAACGGTGCCAGAAATACCGGGTCGGACGTCCGGGTCGCGGCGATCGCGAAGCAGGTGAAAGCCCTGTTCGGAGAGGAGCAGGTGCAGATCACGGTGATGACGCTCGACGCCGGGACCCTGCAGGGATACTTCGATGAAGACGTGGAGCTGTATTCCTTCAGCTCGCTGTTTCCTGTTTCCCTGTACCGCGCCTGTTCCACGCACCACGCGGCGATCCTCTGCGAGGGCTCGACGCTCAAGAGCACTTTCGCCAATGCCCTGACCCTGTTTCTGTGTGAGGCTTCCGGCGTCATGGCAGGCCAGGGCAAGCCCTGCATCGCCTACGGGTCCGAAGTGGGAACGATGGAGCCTTTTCTGGAGCGGGCGGCCCGGCGGCTCTGCCGGGACACCTGTTTTATCACCAGGACGCAGGAGTCGCTCGCGGCGCTGCGGCGGCTGGGTCTGCGCGGGCACGCGGGAACGGACGCGGCCTGGTCCTATGACGGGGCTGTTCCCGCACAGGAGGCGGAGGCGCTCTTGCGAAAGCAGGGCTGGGACGGGGAAAAGCCCCTGCTGGGGATCGCTGTGATCAATCCATTCTGCTGGCCGGTGCGGGCCTCTGTGTACAAATGGCTGCGGGGGCTGGCAGACGGGAACCTGGCCGGACAGTATGACAAGTGGTATTTTTTCAGCGATTCGCCGGGACGCAGAGAGGCCTACCGCCGCTATATCCGGGGATTTGCAGCGGGAACACGTGCCTTTTTGAAAAAACAGGACTATTTTCCTGTCCTGATCGGTATGGAAAAACTTGATGCGAAAGCCTGCCGCGCCCTGCAGGCCCGGCTCTCCTGCCCGGGGGCGGTATTTCTGTCGGGAGACTGGTCTGCCGACGTCATGACCGGCGTTCTGCACCGGCTGTCTCTGCTGGTGACGAGCCGTTACCATGCGGCAGTCCTGAGCATGGAAGGGGCTTGCCCGATCGTGGCGGTCTCCATGGATGAACGCCTGGACGGCATCATGCGGGAACTGGGCTATGACAGGGACTATCTTCTGCATGTCACAGACGAGGATCTGGGCAGAAAGATCTATCGCGCCCTGATGGCTGCGCGCACGGACCGGGAGGCCATCCACCGGCATATCCTGGCGCAGAGGGCTCATTATCTGGAGATGCTGGACGAGATGGGCGCCTTTCTGAAGAGATACCTGCAGGAGGGCCTGCAATTGCAATCCTTTTGACACACAGGAGAGAAGGCATATGGCTGAAAAGATTCTTTTGACCGGGGGAACCGGTTTTCTGGGAACAGAGTTGGCGGCGAGGCTGGTCCGGCTGCCGGATGTGACGGTCTATGCCCTGGTGCGGGCGGCGGATCGGGCAGAGGCACACCAGCGTCTGCGGGGGCTGTGGTACCATGACCGGAACCTGTACCGGGCGGTCGGGGCGCAGGTCGTTCCCGTTCCGGGAGATTTTTCAAAGGCGGGTCTGGGCCTGTCGGAGACAGACCGCCGCCGGCTGCAGGACGGGGTCACACTGGTGATCCACGCGGGGGCCGAGATCGGGTTCCAGAAGAGCTGGCAGGAGCTGTGGGAGACGAATTGTGCCGGTACGGAAAATATGCTGGCCTTTTCGGCCGGCATCGGGAAGCTGCGACGGTTTGTCCACATTTCCACCGCCTATGTGGCGGGCAGGAAAAAGGGGCTCGTCACGGAAGAGGAGCCGACGGGCGAGGCCTTTTCCAGCCTGTATGAGGAGAGCAAGGCGGAAGCGGAGCGGCTGGTCCGGGAGTCCGGGCTTCCCTTTTCCATCTGCCGTCCCGGTATGATCGTGGGCGATTCGAAGACCGGCTGGGTCAGGAATTTCAATACGATCTACTATGTGCTGAAGATGATGCTGCTGGAGCAGCTGCGGATCCTTCCCGTTGACCCCGACACCCCTCTGAATCTGGTGACGGGAGACTATGTGGCGGACTGTGTCCTGCGGATCGCCTTTTCAGAAGAGGGCGCTGGAAAGACCTTCCATCTGACCTGTCCGGAGGAGGCGGCACCCCGGGCCGGGGAACTGGCGGACTATGTGCGGGAGTGGGCAGCGCGGAACCTGTCCCTGCAGCTCCCGAAGCCGGTCTATATGCCCCTGTCCTTTCTGAAGGGGGCGGGGCTTCTCTATAATAAAAAAGAGTCCGACCGGAAAAAGGGGTACCTGTCCAATCTGCTGACCCTGCTCCCCTATTTTTTCAGCGCGCAGGAATTCGACCGCACGAACACGGACAGCCTCTGCGGCCCGTATTCCCTGCAGTGGCGGGGGTATCTGGATGCCCTGCTGACCTTTGCCTGCCGCAAAAACTTCATGAAGCAGACGGGTCAGACGGTCTTTGAGCAGGCCATGGTCCGCCGGGCGGGCAGCCGGTATTCGATCTCCTATTATGATGTGACGGCAAAGGGGATCCGGAAGATTTCCGGGCAGGAGGCCAACGACCGGATCAGGCGGACAGCGGACGCCCTGTGGGCCTGGGGGATCCGGAAAGGAGACCGGGTGGCCCTCACCGGGATCAACTCCGTGCATTACATGGTGCTCGAACAGGCCATCGGCCTTCTGGGAGCGGTCAGTGTGCCGATTTATTACACGACCCCGGCACAGGAGGCCTCGCTCCTGCTGGAAAAAAGCGGTGCCGGCTGGTTTTTCATCGGGGACAGCCGGATGATGGACCAGGTCGACCGGCTGGAGACCGGGGCCAGGCTCGTATCCTTTTCCATTGCGGGCAGGATGCGGCATCCGCGCGTGATGCGCTGGAGGCGGTTTTTGAAAAAAGCGGCATGTGCGGCAGGCGGTTCGTCTGGCGCAGAGGGACAGCAGGAGCGGTCGAAGTACCCTGTCGGCGCGGACCGCAGGCAGGACACGCAGGCGCAGACGGCCTTTACGGCGGATGCAGGCACCGGGCAGCCGGTCTTTGCGGCGGATGCAGGTGCGGGCCGCGGCCTGACGGAAGGAAAGCGGACAGGGCGTCCTGTGCAGCACCCGGATCCGGAGGATCTCGCCACGATCCGCTATACCTCCGGCACGACCGGAGAGCCGAAGGGGGTCACCTTCACCTTCGGCCAGCTGGCCTGGATGGGGGAAGTGCTGACGACCCTGCTGCCCTGGAAGGAGCGGAATCAGTCCGTGCGCTACCTCTCTTTTCTGCCTCTGAGCCATGTGGTGGAGGGGATCCTCGCCTCCTATGCCCCCTACTATGTCCTGGCCGATGTTGATTTTTACTACCTGAACGATTTCGGTGCGCTGACAGAGGCCCTGCCGAAGGTGCGGCCCAATGTATTTTTCTCGGTTCCCAGGTTCTATGAGAAGGTCTGGGACCAGGTGGCGGAAAACAGCCTGGGAAAAATATGGCTCTCGGGGCTGGAGAGCCCTGCCGGGCCCCTTTCGGCAAAAAAGGATCCCGGGAGACAGAGAGGTGGATCTGTCCGGAATGCTTCCGGCGGGCATGGATCTTTTTCGGGGCAGGAACCTTTTTCGGGGCATGGATCTTTTTCGGGGCAGGGTCCTTACGGCAGGCAGGCCCTGGCAGGCATTCTGCGGCGGGCAGTCCTGAGAAAAGCCGGCCTCGACCGGTGCAGCCAGCTGATCGTGGGCTCCGCCCCGGTGAGCGAGACCCTCCTTTGGCATTTCCGCGCACTCGGCATCGAGATCCACAATGCCTACGGGCAGACGGAGGCGCCCCTGATCACCATCAACCGCCTGGGAGACAATGTGATCCCCACGATCGGAACTCCTCTGCCGGACACGACGGTCACGCAGGAGGCGGACGGCGAACTCATCGTCACCGGCCCCCAGGTCACACCGGGATACTACGGGCTGCAGTCGGAGAACATCCGTGACGGCGTGCTGCGCACCGGAGACCTGGGCACCATCCGCGAAGACGGCCACATCATCCTGCACGGCCGAAAGAAGGATTTTATCATCACGGCTTACGGAAAAAACATCAGCCGCACGAAGCTCGAGGAGCGGCTCAAGGACATTCCCGGTGTCTCGGAGGCGGTCCTGATCGGGGAAAACCGGCCCTACTGCACCGCGCTCCTGTGGCCGGAGGAAGGGGGCCGCGGGATCCCGGATCTGGAGACGAATATCCGGCGGATGAACGAAGGCCTCTCCCACCCCGAGCAGATCCGGCAGTACCGCGTCATCGACCGTCCGCTGCGGATCCAGGCGGGGAAACTGACCCCCAACCTGAAAGTGAAGCGGGCCAACGTGGAGGCCCACCTGGCAGGGGTGATCGAGGAGATGTACCGCTGAGCTGGGAGAGCCTGTGGGCATGCGCCAGGGGGACAGACCCCGCGGTGCACGGCAGGCATGAGAAACGGGAACTCCGGTGTATTGCAGGCATACCGGCACAGCCCCTCAGACCGACAGGAGGAACATCTTGAAACAAAAAGTGCGGGCACGCGTTTTCAGGACATTGCTCAGATCGATGGAAGGACAGACTCCCGCCTGGTTTTCCGGTTTTCAGATCCAGATCCTTCTGGACCTGACGGCACGCGGATTCGGGATGGAAAAAAGACAGGTCTGGAATCTTTCTCCGGAGCAGGCCCTACAGGAATATGCGGAATTTACAGTGAACTGTATGAACAGTGCGCCCGGAGACAGGGACCTGCAGGGTTTATACAGGAACGCCTATGCGGCGGGATACCGCATCCGGCAGATCACAGGTTTTACAGACGCCGCGGATCTGGAGCGGCTTGTCTTTTTTCTGTACCGCAACATCGGGATCACCATGTGCGGGCAACTCCCCGGGAAGATCTCGGTTTCTGCCTGTTATTTCGCACGGTTCTATACGCCGGCGCAGTGCCGGGTCATGTCCCGGGTGGACGCGGGCATCATAGCGGGAATCTGCGGAGGCGGAAAGCTCCGCTTCACACAGAGGATCACGGAGGACTGCAGCTGCTGCAGGGCCTGCTTTTCCGGGAAGGATAAAAGAGCGCCGCAGTGACAAAAAAGAGGCTCACTGAGCCGGGAGAAGCCCGGGATGAATGAAAAAACCGGGAAAGACAGAACGAGCATCGTGCAGCCGGGAAGAGCCCCGGGATGAATGAAAAACCGGGAAAGACAGAAAGGGAATCATGCAGTCGGGGAAAAGTCCTGAGAAAAAGCCGGAGAAGGAGATACTAATGAGCAGAACGCGACAAAGAAAGACAGCCATCGTGATCGGAACCGGTGCGGGGGGCGCCGCGATCGCCCGGCAGCTCCAGGGCAGATATCGCGTGACGATCCTGGAGGCGGGGAAGGAGTTCAGGCCCTGCACGCTCCCGATCGGCGGTATGGCAAAGCTGCGGGGGACCGGCCTTCTTTTTGACGAGCGCCTGATCCGCCTGCTGCTGCCGAACATGCTGGTGGAAAAAACGCCGGACATGGTCATGGTCCGGGGGATCGGTCTGGGCGGGACGACGACCCTGGCGACCGGAAACGCAGTCCGCTTTGACGGCGCTCTCAGGGCCATGGGGATCGATCTCGACGCGCAGTTCGAGGAGCTCCGGCAGGAACTGCCCATCACCACAGACCACCGGAAGTACTGGACGGCAGCCACAAGGCAGATGTTCGATCTGTTTGCGGACATGGGGCTTGACCCTGTCGTGACCCCCAAGCTTTTGGACGCATCGAAGTGTGTGGACTGCGGGCACTGCGCGATCGGATGTCCGACCGGTGCCAAATGGGACACCCGTGTACTGGTGGAGCAGGCCGTGGAGAAGGGTGCGAAGCTCGTGACCGGCTGCAGGGTGACCGGCCTGGAGATCACCGGGAATACCGTCACCGGTGTACGCGCGAAGCTTCATGGAAAGAGAGCTGTCTTCCGGGCAGACCTCGTGATCCTCGCGGCGGGCGGCCTGGGGACGCCGGTCATTCTGGAGAATTCCGGGATCCCCTGCAGCAGGACCCTTTTTGTCGATCCTGTCCTCTGCGTGGCGGGCCCCCTCCCGGGACTCGGGCAGGACAGGCAGCTCCTGATGCCCTTTATCAGCCAGCAGGACGGGTATATCCTGTCCCCCTACATGGACTATCTCAGTTTCTTTTTCAACAGAGACTGGCGTCTTCCCATGCGGGATCTGGCCAGCATCATGATCAAGCTGGCGGACGAGGAGAAGGGGAGTACCGACGGAAGGCGGATCGACAAGACGATGACGGCCCTTGATCAGAGCCGGATGGACCGGGCGGTCGCGCAGAGCCGGGAGATCCTGGCCCGCATGGGCGTGCCTGTGGAAAAACAGTTCCTGGGGACATTGAACGCGGGGCACCCGGGCGGCATGCTGCCGCTGACAGAGGTGGAGAAGGATACGCTGCACAACCCCGCCCTTCCCGACAACCTCTATGTGGCGGACGCGACCATTCTCCCGGAAGCCATGGGAAATCCCCCGATCCTGACCATCATGGCCCTGGCGAAGAAGATCGCGGGACTGGTGTAACCTGTGCAGGAGACTTTCATGCGGTGACAACAGGGGTGACAACAGGGACGGTTCTTTTTGTCACGAACAGGTGACAAAAAGAACCGTCCTGTTGTCACCTTTACCATCGGGAGGATTCTCCCGCCGCAGTTTATACCATTACGCCTCCTGCCGGAGCTTTTGTGTGAATCCGGCGATCCTGTCAACCGCGATCTTCAGGTTTTCCAGGTAATTGGCGAAGGAAAGCCGGAAGTGTCCCTCGCCGTATTGGCCGAAGGAAGTGCCCCAGGCAGCGGCAACGCCTCCTTCGTGCAGGAGCCTCGTACAGAAGGTGTGGCTGTCCATCCCAAAGGATTCAATATTGGGGAAGGCGTAGAAGGCACCGCCCGGTTCGCGGCAGGAGATGCCGGGGATCGCATTGAGGGCCGGGACCAGCCAGTCTCTTCTTTCCCGGAAGGCATCCCGCATCCTGAAGACGGCGTCCTGCGGACCCGTCACGGCTGCGAGTGCGGCCCTCTGGGTGAAGGAAGCCGTGCAGGAATTGGAGTTGACCATCAGCATCTCGACGCCCTTCGCCAGCTCCGGGTGCAAGATCCCGTAGCCGATCCTCCATCCTGTCATGGCATAGGTCTTGGAGAGGCCGTCCAGGATAATGGTGCGGTCCGCAAAGCCGGGGACTGCCGCGATGGAGAGAGGCTTTTCGCCGAAGACCAGGCGGTCATAGATCTCGTCGGAGAGGATCATGATATCCGGCCTGTCCCGCAGGATGTCCGCCAGCTTCCCGATATCCTCTTTTGTCATCAGTCCGCCGGTGGGATTTCCCGGATTATTGATGATGACCAGCTTTGTCTTTGGCGTGAGGCTGTTTTTAAAATGCTCCAGATCGATCCGGAAATCGTTTTTGTCCAGGAGCGGGACAGGGACGGGCGTCCCGCCCGCGAAGCGGATACAGGATTCATAGATCGGAAATCCGGGATTCGGATACAGGACTTCGTCTCCGGGAGAGACCAGCATCAGCATCGTAAAGAACATGATGGGCTTGCCGCCCGGCACGATCACGATGTTCTCCGGGGAAAGGTCCAGTCCCTTCCTCTCTCCGGCCTCCCGGGCGATCGCCGCCCGGACATCCGGGTAGCCCGGGGTGGGACTGTATCCCGTATAACCGGCTTTCATCGCCTCATAAGCGGCCTCTATGATGTGGTCCGGCGTGGAGAAATCCGGCTGCCCGATCTCACAGTGTATGATGCTTTTGCCCGCTGCCTCCAGCGCATTGGCTTCTGCCAGAATCTGAAAGGCGGATTCGGTGTGGAGTCTTCCCATCCGCTCTGCAATCGTCTTTTTAAACATATACCCGGCTCCTTTCTTTATTTTCCTTTTTACACTTGTATACCGCTGCCGCCTGATGGTTCCTGCCCGGCACCTGCATGCCCGGAACCGGGCGGTCATAGGGAACACTTTTTGCATATTCCCTTATAAGAGGATACAACAATCTGCATGCCGCTTTCAATGAAATCCGTTTTTACACTGAAAACCGCTCAAAATACCTCGAGTTTTCAAACAGGCTTCACCTGTTACAAAATCCGGATGATGGGCATGCGCTGTTGATGAAAAGCTTTTGTCTCGGCGGATTAACTGCTATACTGAAAATGGTTGAAGGAGGGAAAACGGAGGAAAGCAATATGATGCACTTTAAATATGTCAGGATCCAGGGGCAGGAGCTGGCGGAGAACACCATGTACGCAAAGGGCATCTTCAGCATGTGCTGGCAGCTGATCCAGAATGATGTGATGGACGAAGAGGACGAGGGGCTCTACAGGGAGATCGACGACTGGTTTGCGGAAAACCTCCCCTGGCCTCCCCAGTGTAAGAACCAGGAGAAGGTGGTCTGCTTCTTCAAGACGGAAAACGCCGATGAGATGATGAAAATGATCCGGCCGGCGCTGTGGCTTCTGGAGCGGTACAACCATCCCTATTACCTTGTCTACACGAACACGCCGGGAGAGATCGTCTACGAGGATAAGTACCAGGTGGCGGTAAAAGTGCCCGGATTTCTGCAGATCGACAAACTGCAGGAGAGCTGGAGTCCGGAGGATTGATCCGGCCGTCCTGGTGAAAGAATGAGAAAAAAACCCGCACGGGGAGATCACTGTAAAGCGCAGTGCTCTCTTGGTGCGGGTTTTTGTATGCGGACCGAAGAGGCCGGAGGCCGTCCCCGCGGTCAGCTCACGACGTTGACCGGGCTGCCTGCGAAAAATCCCCGGATATCGTCTGCCACGACGCCCACGAGGCGCTGCCGCGTCTCCAGGCCCTTCCAGCCCATGTGCGGGGTCAGGATCACGTTGTCCAGCGTGTAGAGGGGGTTGTCGGCTGCCGGAGGTTCCGTCTCCTGCACGTCCAGCCCTGCACCTGCGATCTGCCCCTTCTGGAGCGCGCGGATCAGGGCGGGCTCATCGACCAGGCCGCCGCGGGAGGTGTTGATCAGGAAGGCGGTTGGCTTCATCAGCGCCAGGGCCTCTTCATTGATCATATGACGGGTCTTGTCATTGAGCGGGCAGTGCAGGGAGATATAATCGCTTTCCTTCAAAAGGGTCTCCAGCGATACGAAGGAGAGATTTTCCTCGTCCGGGCGGGGCGTCCTGGTGTAGCACAGGCACCGCATCTCCAGCGCCTGCCCGATGCGGATCACCTGGCGCCCGATGTTGCCGGCGCCTACGACGCCCAGCGTCTTGCCGTTCAGCTCCACGTGGGGGACCTGCAGATGGTCCGTAAAGTTGCTCCGGTCGCCGCTGGCCAGCATCTTCATCTGCGTCTGCATCGTGGACGAGAGGTTCAGTATCATCATGACGGCGGTGTGCGCCACCCGCTGGGAACTGTAGGCGGGGACATTGCAGACGGTGATACCTTTTTTCACCGCCGCATCGATCGCGATATTGTTGTAGCCTGTTCCCGCCTCGCAGATCAGTTTTACACTGTCCGGAAACTGTGCGATCATTTCGGGCGGGACCGGAAGCTCCTTGGTCACGACCGCTGCGGCGCCCTGAATTCTCTCGATGATCTCTTCCGGCGCACTATCCTCGTACACGACCGTGTCCGGCGACAGGACGCTGAAATCCAACAGGCCGTCATAGTTCATTTTTGCGGCATTCAATACGACAACTTTCTGATTGCTCATCATGTACTCCTTTCGCTACAGTTCAGACTCACCTGAAGCCTCGAGGTGTTTTTCGCGGTTTTTTCGCGAAAAACCCGGTGAAACGGCGCGCAGGTGCCAACATACGCTTCACGTATGTGGGAGCGTATTGGAATCACCGCGCGCAAAAGGGAAACTTGCCTCATCGTGGGGTTTGATCCCGCGATGAGGAAGAAACGCTCCTGTCCTGATTGTACTATGTGGGTGTTTTTCCGGCAATAAAAAGACGGTTTAAGGGCTCCCGCGCAGCACCTGCGAGGTTACTGTGCACGCCCTCGGGAGGGCGTGTCCGGCAACACGGCGTGAACAGGGAGCACCGACAGGCGCGGCGGGCAGTCTTGTCGTGACTCTGCTTGTATGCTAAGATTCAACAAAGCAGACTGTCTGTTTTACTTTTGAGCAGCCGGTATTTATGTGCAGCACTGTGAGAGCGCCCCGGGCACAGAACCGGCGCGCAGGATTCGCGAGCGAGTCTCGAAGCATACACGTTTGTGACTGCACAAACATGAACTGAGGTCTATGAAGGAGACGAAAATGATGGAAAGAAAACTCCCGCTTGGAATTCAGGGGTTCGTAAAACTGAGGACAAGTGGTTTTCTCTACGTCGATAAAACAGAATATATCTATCGCCTGGTCCATGAAAGTGTGCCTTTTTTCCTGAGCAGGCCCAGAAGATTTGGGAAGAGCCTGCTCCTGAATACCTTGAAAGCATATTGGGAAGGTAAGAAGGAACTGTTCTCCGGGCTTGACATAGAGAGGCTGGAAGAAGGGAATGAAGATGCCTGGAAGGCGCATCCTGTTTTCTGCTTTGACTTTAATGGGGCCAACTACCAGATCGTATCTTCGCTTGAGGACATTATTGACGAACATCTCAGACGCTGGGAGAGGGAATATGCCATCAGCGTCATTGCTGCAAGTCCGGGTGAGCGATTTCGAAATCTGATCATGGAAGCGGTAAAACAAACCGGATTGAAAAAACACCGGCGCATTCTCGTGACTTTAGTCGTGAGTTAGCCGGTCAACTATTATACTCAGTACCGCATTTGTTTGCCGATGTGTATGTCCGGATCATTAGCGATGGCGTACAATTATATTTCAACAACGGCAGGC
>JAFWDM010000097.1 GCA_017513005.1 Lachnospiraceae bacterium | reverse complement strand
TCCTCGGGTGGGAAGAACTGGAACTGGAAGTCGTCCGCGACGCCAAGAACCAGATGATCACCGTCTGCTTCATCGTAAACATCGATCCTCTGGGCATCCACACCGGTGATTCTTTCTGTACCGCTCCCATGCTGACGATCGACGAAGACCTGCAGAAGGAGCTGCAGAAGCAGGCCTACAAGATCGTGGAGCACATCGGCGTCATCGGCGGCACGAACGTACAGTTTGCCCACGATCCCGTGAGCGGACGCGTCATCGTCATCGAGATCAATCCGCGTACCTCCAGGTCCTCCGCCCTGGCCTCCAAGGCGACCGGCTTCCCGATCGCCCTGGTCTCCGCCAAGCTGGCGAGCGGCCTGACCCTGTCGGAGCTCACCGATTCCCGCTTCGGCACCCTCGATAAATATGTCCCCACCGGCGATTTCGTCGTCGTGAAGTTCGCCCGCTGGGCTTTTGAGAAATTCAAGGGCGTCGAGGACAAGCTGGGCACGCAGATGCGCGCCGTCGGCGAAGTCATGAGCATCGGCAAGACTTACAAGGAAGCCTTCCAGAAGGCGATCCGGTCTCTGGAGAAGGGCCGCTACGGTCTCGGCCATGTCAACGGCTTTGACAAAATGTCTCTGGACGAGCTCAGAAAGCGCATGATCGATGCCTCCTCCGAGCGCCATTTCCTCATGTATGAGGCTCTGCGCAAGGGCATGACCGTGGACGAGGTCTTCGAGATCACAAAGGTCAAGCACTATTTTGTCCAGCAGATGAAGGAACTCGTCGAGGAGGAAGAGGCCCTGGTGAAGGAATTCAAGGGCAGGATCCCCTCTGACGAAGCTTTCCTGCAGGCCAAGAGGGACGGCTTCTCCGACCACTACCTGGCGCAGATCCTCGAGGTACCCCAGGAGGACATCCGGCACGCCCGTGAAGCCCTGGGCTGCACCGAGAACTGGGAGGGCGTCCATGTCAGCGGCACGCAGGACAGCGCCTACTACTATTCGACCTACATCGGAGAGGACAAGAATCCGATCAGCAATGACAAGCCCAAGATCATGATCCTGGGCGGCGGCCCCAACCGCATCGGCCAGGGCATCGAGTTCGACTACTGCTGTGTCCACGCGGCACAGTCTCTGCGCAAACTCGGCTTCGAGACCATCATCGTCAACTGCAATCCGGAGACCGTCTCCACAGACTACGACACCTCCGACAAGCTCTACTTCGAGCCTCTCACGCTGGAGGATGTCCTCTCTATCTACAAGAAGGAACAACCCGTCGGCGTCATCGCCCAGTTCGGCGGACAGACCCCTCTGAACCTGGCCTCCCGGCTGGAGAAGGAAGGCGTGAAGATCCTCGGAACCTCCCCCGCGATCATTGATCTGGCGGAGGACCGCGACCACTTCCGCGCTATGATGGACAAGCTTGGCATTCCCATGCCCGAGGCCGGCATGGCAACGACGGTCGAAGAGGCCCAGGCCATCGCCGCGAAGATCGGCTATCCGGTCATGGTCCGTCCCTCCTACGTCCTGGGCGGACGCGGCATGGAGGTCGTCCATGACGATGCACAGATGGCGGACTACATGGCGGCAGCCGTCGGCGTCACGCCTGACCGTCCGATCCTGATCGACCGCTTCCTCCACAATGTGATGGAGTGCGAGGCGGATGCGATCTGTGACGGCACCCACGCCTTTGTGCCCGCGGTCATGGAGCATATCGAGCTCGCCGGCATCCATTCCGGCGATTCCGCCTGCATCATTCCGTCCAGACACATTTCCGAGAAAAACCTGGATACGATCCGGGAGTACACCAGAAAGATCGCCGAGGAGATGCATGTCGTCGGCCTGATGAACATGCAATACGCGATCGAGGACGACGTGGTCTTCGTACTCGAAGCCAATCCCCGCGCATCCCGCACAGTCCCGCTGGTCTCCAAGGTCTGCGGCATCCGCATGGTCCCGCTGGCCATCGAGGTCATCACGGCGGAGCTCACCGGACGCAAGTCCCCCGTCCCGGACCTCAAGGAAAAGGATATTCCTTACTACGGCGTCAAGGAAGCAGTATTCCCCTTCAACATGTTCCCGGAGGTCGACCCCGTCCTCGGACCCGAGATGCGGTCCACCGGCGAGGTCCTGGGCATTTCCCGGTCCACCGGCGGCGCCTTCTACAAGGCCCAGGAGGCCGCCAAGATGCAGCTGCCCCTCGAGGGCACGGTCCTCATCACCGTGAGCGCACCTGACCGCCCCTATGCGCCCGAGATCGCCCGCAGGTTCCACGAGGCCGGCTTCAAGATCGTGGCGACCGAGCACACCTGCCAAGCCATCGCCCAGGCCGGCATCCCTGTACAGCGCGTGAATAAAAACTACGAGGGCCGCCCCAACATCCTGGATATGATCACCAACGGCCAGATCCAGATGGTCATCAACACCCCTCTGGGCAAGGGCGCCTACCACGACGACAGCTACCTGCGCAAGGCAGCCATCAAGGCCAAGATCCCCTACTTCACCACCACGGCCGCCGGCCGCGCGGCAGCGGAGGGCGTCAGCCACTTAAAGCGCAAGGGAAGCGGCCTCATCCTGCCCCTGCAGGAGTGGCACGCCATGATCCGCGACCAGGATTGATCTGTTGTTTTTGAACCGTTTACGTGTATTCATGTATTTTCAGGCGCAGCTTCTCACTGAGGGGCTGCACTTTTTTTGGCGATTATTTTCAGGACAGGAAATGCGTACAGCATAATGTATTGACAATGCGAAGCTTTGTTATCGGCGCGTGCGACGTTACATGTCCACGCCCTTCGAGGGTGCGTGGACGGTAACGAAGCACCGGATCCTGGAAGATCAGAATTACCGGAAGGTGGAGAATTGCGATCCTGTGCGCTATAATAAGATCTGTGAAAATCAATATTTTTAATAAATTTATTTAAAGAGGTGAGTCAGAGATGGGGACATTCCTGAATCCCGGTAAAAATGCTTTTAAAGAAGCAGTCAGGTCCGAGATCTATGTGGACAAGACGGACATGATCCGCCATTTGAATGCAGTCGTAGGCACGAAACAGAAATATGTGAGTGTCTCACGTCCCCGTAGATTCGGAAAATCCATGGCGGCGGATATGATCTGTGCCTATTATGACCGGACCGCGGAAAGCCGGGCGGTTTTTGAAAACTTCAGAATAGCGAAAGGGGAACGCGATACAGCAGATGGCAATTCCGCTTCGTGGGATGCGTGGCTGGGACATTTTGATGTAGTTCGAATCGTCATGACGAGGTTTTTTAAGAAGCAGTTTACAGTGCAGGAAGGACTGAGCAGACTGCAGGATCTTGTCATTCGTGAATTCCGGAAAACCTATCCGATGGTGGATTATTATAATGATCATGATCTTCTTCAGACTGTCGAAGACGTCTATACGACGATAGACCGGCAGGTTGTTTTTGTGATCGATGAGTGGGATGCTGTTTTCAGGATCCGCCCCGATGACAGAGACGGGCAGAATGAATACCTGGATTTTCTCAGGGATCTTCTCAAGGACAATGACAGAATCGCGCTTGCATACATGACCGGGATCCTTCCGATCAAAAAGTATGGAGAACACTCTGCGCTGAATATGTTTACAGAGTATTCCATGATGGCCCCGCGCCAGTTTGCCCCCTATACAGGTTTTACGGATACGGAAGTCCGGATGCTGTGTTCCAGGTATGACATGAAATACGATGATATCGCAAAATGGTATGACGGGTATCGCGTCAGCGACAGGATCCCGACAGATAAGCGAGAGGCATACCGGTCCGGTATGTATCAGGGACATGTGATGGCCCTGTACAGTCCTCTTTCTGTCGTAGAATCCATGACGACCGGAATGATCAGAAATTACTGGAATAAGACAGAAAGTTATGAGGCTCTGGCAGAGTATATACGGATGGATTATGGAGGCCTGAAAAGTGCGGTTGCCCTGCTTATGGATGGGGGAAGGATCCGGATCGATACCTCTTCCTACCAGAATGACATGACGACTTTTCATGGAAGGGACGACGTGTTTTCGCTTCTGATCCATCTCGGGTATCTCGGGTATGATGACAGCACGGAGGAGGTTTTTATTCCGAACAGAGAGATACTCGATGAATTCAGGACATCGACGAAATCAGAGGAGTGGGACAGCACGTTTCATAGTTTTTCTCTGTCACAGGAGATTCTGAAGGCAACCTGGAACATGGAAGAGGAGAAAGTTGCTGAGCTGCTGGAAAAGGCACATGACCAGGCTGCCGGCATCACGTATAACAGTGAAGCGGCACTGAGCTACGCGATTCAGCTCGCCTATTATGCAGCGCAAAAGTATTACACGACTATACTGGAATTGGATACGGGTAAAGGATTTGCGGATATTGTGTATCTGCCCTCTCCGGCATATCAGGATAAGCCGGTTCTGCTGATCGAATTGAAGTACGAAAAGACCGCAGAGACAGCCCTCTCACAGATCAGGCGCCGGCACTATCCGGACAGGCTGCAGCACTACAAGGGGAACATTCTGCTGGTGGCTGTCAATTACGACAGGGAGATAAAAAGCGACAAAGAAGGTTTCAAGCACCATACTTGCCTGATCAGGCGGGCATGATTGGTTTGCCGATGTGCAATTCCACTTTCAGAGGAGAATGGGAAAGAACGCACCAGTACTCACATCCGGTTTTCATTTATTATACTTTCCAGAAGAAGTCATCCAATTGGTGAAAGGTGCAAGTAATCGAATTGTAGTAGAAAACAGTATTTTGACTGGTAAAAGAAGACCATTGACATGATCAGGAGCCAGATGCTCTGTGCTGGCTGCAATAGAAAGAAAGGCGGGGCGCGAGAGATACTCTTTGCTGTATCTCCGCAGTTTACGGGACAAGAACAGAAAGAACAGGAGATCGGAAATGAACAGAACGACAAAAAGCAGGATCGATGTGGTCAATCATGATATCATCGAATGCAACACCGTATTTGGCAGAGCTGCTTATGATTTTGGTAAAACGATCCTGATGAAGTACGCGACTGAAATACCTGGTTTGCAAATGCAAAGATATCTGTTTGATGGTCCTTATTCTCAATACAGGGACGGAGACTACAATAGCAGCATAAACACATTTCAGGATATGCTGAGAAAATACGGAACGGATCTCCAGGATTCTGTAAATGACCTGAAGGACGAACTTGAGGATTCAAAGGAGGCAGGTAAACAGAAAGATGATGTGATAGAAAATAATAAAAAAATAATTGCCGATAAAGAGAAAGCGTTGAGCGCATTATCTGATAAGTTGGAAGCCTCTTCAAAGGAGATAGATAGCTATAAAGCGCAAATCAGATCTCATGAAGATGCTATTAGGCGTAGCAGACAGGAACTGGATGATCAGAGGCGGGAGCGGAAGAATCTTCAGGCTGAGCTGGAGAAAGTGAGGGAAGAGAATAGAAGGCTTGTAGATGAAAACTACAGATTGCGGAGTGAGAATGAATCGCTGAAAAAGGGGCAGTCAGGAATAGCAAAACTATAATGGCATATTTCATCTATGATATATGAGTAAAGGCTCTCGTATGATCTTCTGTACAAGGAGACCGACGAGGCACTTATGTGGCATGGCTCATGAGACTGAATACGGCTCATATGGCTGCCCGAAGGTATGGCTGCTCAAGAGATTTACAGATTTCTATCTTAAAGGACCCGCTGCGAAGAGGAGGAGCAAAGAATGACAAAAAGAACCGTCCCTTCTGACACTGTGAACATGTCCACAGAATGCCCTTTTTGCGGCAGGATGTTTACGTATACTCTTTACCCGGAGATTCATATTCCGGGGGACAGCAGGCTTAAGAAGAAAGTGCTCAATAAGACGCTCTTTTTTCCAAAATGTCCTCATTGCGGGGAAGAGATCAAGCTGAAACC
The DNA here is from genome assembly GCA_017513005.1 of Lachnospiraceae bacterium. Lineage (GTDB taxonomy): Bacteria > Bacillota > Clostridia > Lachnospirales > Lachnospiraceae > CAG-791. Next base: position 7,441 of record JAFWDM010000097.1, on the reverse strand, counting down.
TGTCTGCATATATCACGACGAAAACAGGAGGGTGCTGTTTATCGTTACAGATTCGCCGGACATGGCTCTTGAGAACATGATAAAAAGCGGCAACATTCATTTCAATGATATTCGAACCGATGATGATGTCATGGGCTTTATGAAAGGACTTTATGTACGCAGGGTTGTCCACGACGTGGATGCTTTCAGGGAAAAGATTCTGTTGTCGGACTGCAATTATGATGACAGGATCATCGAACTGATAAAACTGTCTTTGTCCAGGATTTTGGAGAAAGAAAAACATATGCCCGTTTACAGGATCTTTCTTGAAGATACCTCCGGCAGCATGCTGGAATTTACAGCAATCATGGGGAGTCGTCCACCCTATGAATATATAACGGTCACGAGCGCTGCAAATATTTATAATCAATACAGGGATAAGTATCTGCATAAGCTGGGCAGGCCCGAGGAAGATGAATATATCATGACAGATCAAAAGTGGGCGGTTAATGCAGGCCTCTTAAAAGACGGGCCCGCCGGGGTTGTCATTCCTGTAGATTGATAGGGAACAGGATTTATGGTGTTGGTGAACAGATGACCGGAATCCTGTGTGATCGTCAATCCCGTCATCAAGGTGGATATCGAGACATGGATGCTTCTCCGGCAGGCTTGGAGATGACCGGAGAAGCACGCTGTCAGTACTGAAGAACTTTGGAGAGGAGGTAACAAAAGATGACAAAAAGAACCGTCCCTTCTGTCATCCTGATGATGCTGCTGGTACTGAGCCTGAGTGCCTGCGGTGCGTCTGGAAACCAGAAATCCACTTCCTATACAGGCACATCGGCCTCTACAGAGGACAATAGAGAGGATGATGGCGGTGAGCAGCTGATTGGAGCTTTTCAGACGACAGATCTGGAGGGAAACGAAGTGACGGAGGCAGTCTTTGCGCAGACGGATGTCACATTCGTCAACGTGTGGGGAACCTTTTGCCCGCCCTGCATCGGCGAGATGCCGGAGCTCGAGGAGATCCACAAGGATCTGCCGGATCGTTTTCAGATGATCGGGGTTCTGTGCGATGTGTCTGGTGAGAACTCGGCCCAGTATCCGACCGCCCTGGAGATCGTTGAAAAGACGGGCGTGACCTATCCCAGCCTGATCGGCAGTGAATCGATGGAGGATTTCCTGGGGACGATCTCTGCGGTGCCGGTATCCTTTTTTGTCGATTCCAATGGCTGCGTGATCGGCGATCCTGTCATCGGGGCGGATATAGAGACCTATAAGGCCCGGATCGAGGAGCTGAAAGCGATCTACGGAGCAGCGGAACCTGAGTGAGCAGCCGAAGAGACACTGGGGAGGCAGCGGTTCAGAAAGCACCCCTGGTTGGAGGGCGGATATGAAGAGGAAGATTACAGTGCCTGCAATTCTCCTGATCGCCGCGGGGATGATTGCCTACGGATCCTGCCGCGGAGAAACCGCCATCATTCTGAATAAGGCAGTCAATATCTGTATGCAGTGCATCGGACTTGGATAGAACTGGATCAAATTCGATAGAGCTGGATAAGATAAAAAGAATTGATCTGCGGCTTCTTAAAAAAGCGAACAATAAATGGATGCAGATGTATGACCATTTTAAAAAAAGCAAGGCGGAAACTGATACAGATCGCCGCCTTCGGATTCAATAATCCCTGCATGGGCAATTTTGCCCGCGGAAAGCTCTATAAGGGCCCCTGGAAGCAGTTTTGCAGCCCAGGGCTCAATTGCTATTCCTGCCCGGCAGCCAGACTGTCCTGCCCGATTGGAGCCATGCAGGCAGTAAACGGTTCTATGAATTTCCGGTTCAGCTTCTATGCCGTCGGCTTTCTTCTCGCAGTCGGCGCCGTCTTCGGCCGTGCGGTATGCGGCTGGGTCTGCCCGTTCGGATTGCTCCAGGAGCTGCTCTATGGCGCGGGAAACCTGATCCGACGCGTTCTGTCCGTGGTAAAGGGATCCACAGGAAGGGTGCCTGCCGGAAAGGAATCCATTGTAAAGGAAACTGAATGTGCGGCAGGATCGGGGCGTCTTCGTGTGTGGAAGCCGCTCACATACATAAAATACATCATTCTTCTTGTCTTCGTCCTGTTTCTCCCGACCGCGGCCACCGATGCTCTGGGGATGGGAGAACCGGCTTTCTGCCAGTACATCTGCCCGGCAGGTACGCTGGAAGCCGGGATTCCGCTGCTTTTGACGCACCCGGAGCTGAGCCGCGCGCTGGGAGAGCTGTTTGCCCTTAAGGCGGGGATCCTGGCAATCGTGCTCATCGGAAGCGTCCTGGTCGAACGTTTTTTCTGCAAGACCCTGTGCCCGCTCGGCGCCATCTATGCGATCCTCAACAAGATCAGCCTTCTGCACCTCTCCTGCGATCAGAACAAGTGCATCTCGTGTGGGCAGTGTGCCCGCGTCTGCCCGATGGACATTGACCCGGTGAAAACAGCGAATGCCGCTGAATGTATTCGATGCGGCAGGTGCAGTTCGGTCTGTCCCGCAGATGCCCTGCATCTGGGGTTCAGTGATCATCGAGAATCATAAGGAGTCGGAATTCTTTCTTACCCGGAAGTATCTTCTCTTCCTTAATAATTGACAGGGCTTAAAACGGTGAAGCTATCACACCGGAATAACCGTTGACAACTATTATATCCGGTGCTATCCTTTGGGTATAAACATAATCAGGGTGTTCATCAGCCGGCAGATGCTCATCCGCACTCTTCGCGAAGCTGAAACGGAGGCATTTTTTGTTGTGTCCGAAAGGAGGAGAACCAATCTATGAGAAGCGAGGAGATAAGAAGGTTAGAGGAGATCGAAAGACTCAAAGAAGAGCTTGGACTGACCGCAGAGAGGATCACCTCGTCTGCCGGCATTTCGCTGCGTGCGGTACAGGCGTTTTTCAGGGCTGTCGAAGGAACCCCGGAGGGAATTATTGCAGAGGCCATCGACCGGATCCTGCCGGGAGAAATGCGGGAACATGATGAAGGTACCGGAAATGTCATATCCGGAGATGTCGCTTACAGAGTTTACAGCGATCAAAAAGACATGCTGGCGGAACCGGAGGCCGCATACGACAGATTCACCAACCAGGGCGGATACACGCTGGAGGACTACTACGCGCTTCCGGACGAGAGGCGGGTGGAACTGATCGACGGCGTCTTTTATGACATGGCGGCACCGGCGGTCATTCATCAACTGATTCTGGGAGACCTGTTCATCCTGTTCCGGGAGTGCATGGACAGTCATGAGGGGGAATGCGAAGTTTTTCTGTCTCCCTGCGATGTGCGGCTTGACAGGGACAACCGGACCATGGTGCAGCCGGATCTTCTGGTCCTCTGCAGAGCATATGATCTCGGTGCCAAAAGATTTGAAGGGGCTCCGGATCTGACGCTGGAGATCCTGTCTCCTTCCACACGTTCCAAAGACATGCTCTTAAAGCTCCATAAATACGCGAACGCAGGTGTGCGGGAATACTGGATCGTGGATCCGGAGCAGCGGACTGTCCTCGTCTATGACCTGGAGAGGGAGGAGGAATATCCCCGGAAATATGATTTTGAAGACAACATTCCGATTGGAATCTCCGGCGGGACATGCAGCATCGATTTCTCGCGCATCCTGCGCAGGATAGAGAGACATTACGAGTGAAGGAAGTATCCTTTTTGGGAAAAAGAAAAGGGTGAATCTGCAGTCTCCATGGATTATAATGGTGATAAGACAGGACACAGGAGGTGTCTGCTCATTGAGATGCTGGAGAAACTGATATGGGCAATCAAATGGAGAGGAAAGAGATCCCGGAAATCGCGGTTATGAAAAGGACGACAACAGGATCGGAGGATTTTAAAAAGAATATCCTGTCCGGAAGCCGGTATATCGATAAGACGCAGATTCTGATTCCGCTGCTGCGGGGGGATCACGAGACGACATTTTTCTTGCGTCCGCGGAGGTTTGGAAAGACTCTTTCGCTGTCGATGATCCGCTACTACGTGGAGGATACGAGGGATGAGGCGGAGAATGCCGAAAACAGGAAGCTCTTTGAGGGAATGAAGATTCTGGAAGCGGGAGAGGTCTACAGGCGGCAGCAGACCTCTTTCCCTGTTATTGCCCTGACGCTGCAGGGTGTTGGCGGAGAATCCTTTGCAGATGCCTATAAATCCCTGTTGTATGTGCTGCAGGCGGAATACAGACGCCACCGCTACGTCCTGGAGAGCGGGCTTCTGGCAGAAGAAGAGAAAAAGTATTTCCATTTGATTCTGGAGAGTCCCCTCCGGGAGGAGAATGATCCGCTTCCTGCCGGAGACGCGGCGGTCGCTCTCCAGATGCTCTCTCATTTTCTCTGTAAAGTGCATGGCAGAAAAACGGTCGTTCTGCTCGATGAATATGATGTGCCCCTTGAGAAGGCCTACCGGGGCGGGTATTACAGGGAGATGATCAATGTGATCAGTCCGCTGCTGCAGAATGTGTTGAAGACGAATTCCGCAAATCTTGCTTTTGCGGTGGTGACCGGCTGCCTCAGGATCGCAAAAGAGAGCATTTATACAGGTCTGAACAATCCGGAGGTCAATACTGTATTGTCGGTGGGGCAGAGTGATGTGATCGGCTTTACGGAAGAGGAGACACGACAGCTTCTGGCGGACAGTGGATTCGGGAACCATTTTGAGGAAGTCAGGGACTGGTATGACGGGTACCGTTTTGGAAAGAGGAGGATCTATAACCCCTGGTCTGTGATCCGGCACATTGAAAATCTGGCGGAAGATGAGTGTGCAAAGCCAGGGCTGCACTGGGCGGGGACAAGTGAAAATACGATTATCCGGGAGCTCGCTTCCCGGGGATCCCTGGAGGTGAAGGAGAAAGTGGAGGCTCTTCTGCGAGGAGAACCGGTCACCTTCCGAAACAGGGACGACCTTGCCTATGCGGAACTGGACTATCATGACGACAACGTTTTCAGCGTGATGCTGTACACAGGGTATCTGACGGTGGAGTCATTCGATGGAGAAATGGTTACTGCCGTGATCCCCAACAAGGAGGTGCACAGGATCTTTGAGGAGAAGATCCGTGGATGGTTCGATGATGCCATCAAAAATTTTGATGCGCGGCAGATTTATGAAGCCATGGGGAGAGGAGATGTCCGGAGGATCCGGGAGATCCTGGCAGAGGAATTTCTGTCATCCATGAGTTATTATGATACACAGGAGGCCTACTACCATGGCGTACTTCTGGCATTATTGGCACAGAATCGCGCGTTTCGTGTGACAAGCAACCGCGAGAGCGGAAAAGGAAGGTTCGACCTGCAGTGCACAGAGCGCGTGAAGCGGCGGACAGCCTTTATCATAGAGGTGAAGGTTTCGCGGTCTGCCAGAGCCATGAAAAATGACGCGGAGCGGGGGGCGCGGCAGGTCAGGACAAAGCGGTATGTGCAGGAGGCGCTTCTGGATGGTTGTGAGACGGTAAGGACTTACGGAATCGCTTTCTTCGAAAAGGACTGCGCTGTCAGCGCAGGTGAGGTGTATACTTCGGAAAAGCCGGTCTGATCCGGGCAAAGAAAAGACAGCCTGATTCAGGCAAAGAAAAGACAGCCTGATTCGGGCAAAGAAAAGACAGCCTGTCTGTTCTGCAAGAGAACAGGCAGGCTGTTTTCATCGAGGCCGGAAAACCGGGAGGTGACATCCTGTGAATGGTCGTTGTTCAAGGAGCCGCAGCGTCTCTTACATCCCGTGCATGGCCATTTTCTGTTTTGTGATCTCATCCAGGAGCTTGAGTTTGTTGTCATAGAGCTTCTGGGAAAGGTCTACATAGACCTGGTGGGGATTTACGAGACGGCGGGATTCCTCCCAGAGGGTATCCTGCTCCTGCAGGCAGTAGTCGCGGATCTCCATGGTCTTTTTGGATTCATAGACACATTTTCCGTCTTTGAAGAGAGGAACCATGAGCTCGCGCAGGGTGTACTCGCCGGGCTCCATGCGGGTCCGTTTCCAGGGCTCGACGGGATCGAAGAGCTCCAGAGGCTGATCCTCGGTGAAAACCTCTTCCTCGAGGCAGATCAGGTCCGCCTGGATCTTGTGGGCCGGCTCCTCGTAGACGCGGTAGATCTTTTTGTTGCCGGGGTTCGTGACCTTCTCCGTGTTCTCGGAGAGTTTGATCTTGGGGACAAAATTGCCGTTGTCATCCTGGATAGCCGCCAGCTTGTAGACGCCGCCGAAGGAAGGATTGTCCTTGGCCGTGATCAGGTTCGTGCCCACGCCCCAGGAGGTGATGGTCGCGCCCTGGCTCTTTAAGGAGTCGATCAGGTGCTCGTCCAGGTCATTGGAGGCGGAGATGATCGCATCCGGGAAACCGGCTTCATCGAGCATCACTCTGGCTCTCTTGGAGATATAGGCCAGGTCGCCGCTGTCGAGGCGGATGCCGTAGCCTTTGCCCAGGGTGCCCTTGTCGCGCATATACTGGAAGGTCCGGATGGCGTTCGGCACGCCGGACTTGTGGGTGTCATAGGTGTCCGCCAGCAGGATGCTGGCGTTCGGATACATGTCCGCATAGGTCTTGAAGGCGGTCAGTTCATCCGGGAAGCTCATGATCCAGCTGTGGGCATGTGTTCCCTTGACAGGGACATCGAAGAGCTCGCCGCACAGGACGTTGGAGGTCCCGACGCAGCCGGCGATGACTGCGGCGCGGGCACCGTAGGTGCCGGCATCCGGGCCCTGCGCCCGCCGCAGGCCGAACTCCATCACGCCGTCCCCGCGCGTTGCATAGCAGATGCGCGCCGCTTTGGAGGCGATCAGGCTCTGGTGGTTGATGATATTGAGGATCGCCGTCTCCATCAGCTGGGCCTGCGCGATCGGGGCCACGACCTTGACCATGGGTTCACGCGGGAACATCAGAGTTCCCTCAGGGATCGCATAGATATCGCCCGTAAACCGGAAATCCGCCAGGTAATCCAGAAAATCCGCGTCAAAGATACCCAGACCCTTCAGATAACTGATGTCCTGCCTGGAAAAATGCAGGTCTTTGACATACTCCACCAGCTGCTCGACACCGCACATGATCGCATAGCCGCCGCCGAAAGGGTTCGTGCGGTAGAACGCATCAAAAATGACTGTCCGGTTTTCCTCTTTGTTTTTGAAATAGCCCTGCATCATCGTCAGCTCATAGAGATCTGTGAGGAGGGTCAGATTTTGTCTGTCCATAACATGGATTCTCCTTTCCAAAGCGTGGTTTTCATTTTATCCTTTTTTCTATCCGATCCATGACATGTATTAGTCTATTTTACCTCTTTTGAAGTCTTTAGGCAATCAGATAGTGCGCCATGCCCAGGGTTGTTTCACGAATGACCTCAGATTGTAACCTCCCCGCTTTTCAATGAAGGAAGGCATGCGTCCGCTGCGCTCCCGCATGCCTTTTATTCAAATAACTTCTCTGGCAGGCCAAAAAAGCGCAGAAATCTCCTATA
>JAFWDM010000096.1 GCA_017513005.1 Lachnospiraceae bacterium | reverse complement strand
GCTGCGAGATAGATCCTCTTTTGTCTTTCGTCTAACATGGACGCAACTGTTTGAATGCGTTTTTTTAGAATGTTTTTATCCATGAATATAGTATATCATATTCACATAAAATTATGAAGTTATTTATTTACAGTTCCTTATACCGACGACGATCTGAATTATAACGAAAGCAGCAGCCGTTCCACGTCAGAACAGAACGATAAAAACGCTCGTCCGGAGATCGGCAGTGAAAACATTTCCCTGGAAGGCTATACGACTATATTCCTTGGTTTTCCGATCTGGTGGGGCGAAGAGCCGCGTATCCTGGATACCTTTGTTGAGAAGTACAGTTTTGAAGGTATCACAGTGATTCCCTTCTGCACGTCCGGCGGAAGCGGTATCGGCAGAAGCGGCCCCAACATGGAAGCACTTGCAGGTACAGGCACCTGGCTGGAAGGAAAGCGTTTCAGCGGGGATGTCCCGGAAACGGACCTTCAGTCCTGGATCGACGAACTGAAACAGATCAGATGAAGGAGGGACGGCGCTATGTCCCACTGGCCCTTGTGTTCATGGGCCTGCATTGACCGGCTGGACTATCTGAGCCGACAGCCGGGAAAAGCATAATGATAAAGAGATGAAAAAGTTTATTTTAAACACAGCGGTATTATGCATGGCCCTCTGCCTTTTGCCTGCAGGATGCAGTCCTGCAGACCCGGGAAATGTCGGTGGGCAGAATGAATCGCAGACAGCTGCGTCCGTACAGGAGAATCTGGAAATATCGCAGCAGTCGGAAGGAGATGCAGCTATGTCCGAAAAGGCATACTCAACCCGGGAAATATGGGTACAAAACGGAGACCACAGAATCTACGGAATCGCTTATGTACCGGATGCGAATGGAAAAATGCCGCTGGTGATCTTTTCCCATGAGCTGGGGAATGACCATACCTCCGGCGAGCGATATGCCGAAAGGCTCGCGGAAGCAGGTTATGCCGCTTATGTCTTTGATTTCTGCGGCGGCACTGTCGGCGGGAACAGAAGTGACGGAAGCAATAAGGGAATGTCGATCCTGACGGAGGCGTCCGATCTGGAGGCAGTACTGGAAGCATCCGGATCCTGGGACTTTGTGGACCCGGACAGGATCGTCCTTCTCGGCGGAAGCATGGGCGGGCTTGTTACCACAGTCGTCGGAAGCGGCCATCAGGATGAGATCGCGGGGATGATCCTCATGTATCCGGCACTCTCCGCAAAGGCTGACAGCGGAGCCGAACAGTACAAGTCGGAGGATGAGATTCCGGAAGATGTCAGCCTGTTCGGCGGATGGATCCATGTGGGAAAAAACTACATCACGGATCTGTGGACAGTTGATTTTAATGAGCTGCTTTCTTCCTACCAGGGACATATGCTGCTTCTGCACGGTGATAAAGACGGCACAGTACCCATCTCCTGGTCAGAAGAGGCTAAAGAGATCATCCCGGACTGCGAGTTTTATGTGATCAAAAACGGAGGGCACGAATTCTTCGGTCAGCCCTTCGAGGATGCGATGTCCTATATCCTGCCTTATCTGGACAGGCAGCTGAACAGTGAAGAGACAGAGAGCGAGGGGACTGAAACCATGCTTCAAATGAAGATCGGGGATACAGGCGTTACCGTGGACTGGGAAGAGAATGAATCCGTGGAAGCACTGAAGGAATTGTGCCGGAATGGCCCGTTGACGATCCAGATGTCCATGTACGGCGGCTTTGAGCAGGTCGGTGCCATCGGACAGAGCCTTCCCCGAAATGACAGCCAGACAACGACACAGGCAGGTGATATCGTCCTGTATTCCGGCAATCAGATCGTTGTATTCTATGGCTCAAACTCCTGGGCTTATACCAGACTCGGCCGCGTCACGGATAAATCTGCGCAGGAAATGGCGGAGCTGCTGGGTAATGGCGATGTGACGATCACGATCGAAAGGGAACAGTAAATCAACCGCAGGAACAAGCGGACGCTATGACCGGAGAAACCGCGGGCTGAGCTGTAACCCGGGATTTGGGAAGTTCTATGAAATGAAGAAAACGGTAGAGGAATTGCTTCAATGCCCATACTGGGTTATTGATCTATTGCCGTCGTAAGTGCCTGAATAATAGCCGGCGCATTCTCGTGACTTCAGTCGTGAGAATGCGCCGGCTTTTGTTTCCCTGTACAGGGGAAGGATTATGATGCCGTAACCGGCTGTCATTTCTCTGAAAAAACAGCGATATTTGCCCCTTTTTTTATCCGCAAATCCCAAAACAGTAAAGAAAACCTGCTATACTGTGATATTAAGGTAAAAGTGGCAAGTCATAAGGAGTTGACTGCATGGATGTTTTCAGCAGGTATGCACCTTTTATACAGGATTATATATACAGGTCGGGCTGGCAGATGCTGCGAGGTGTGCAGAATGCGGCGGGAGACGCCATCTTCGGGACAGATGAAAATGTCCTGCTGACGGCCTCGACGGCCTCGGGCAAGACGGAGGCAGCCTTTTTTCCCATCCTGACCCTTCTGGACGAGGATCCGCCCCGCAGTGTGGGGGCCCTCTACATCGCCCCGCTCAAGGCCCTGATCAATGACCAGTTCGGGCGCCTGAACGACCTGTGCGAGGAGGAGGGGATCGAGGTCTGGCGCTGGCACGGGGACGTGGCGCAGACCAGAAAGCGCAAGCTTTTGAAAAAGCCCTCCGGGATCCTGCAGATCACGCCCGAATCCCTGGAATCCCTCATGATCAACAAGCATATGGAGATCCCCAGACTCTTCGGGGACCTGCGCTTTATCGTCATCGACGAGATCCACTCCCTGCTCCGCGGGGACCGGGGCATGCAGACCTTCTGCCTGATCGAGCGGCTCTGTAAGCTGGCCGGGTGCTCGCCGCGCAGGGTCGGCTTGTCCGCCACCATCGGGAATCCGGAGGCCGCCGGCCGCTTTCTGGCCTCGGGCAGCGGGCGGGGGACCATCATCCCGAAATTTGACGGGGGACGCGAGGTCTGGCGGCTTTCCATGGAGCATTTTTACAACACGGATCCCCAGGCGGACGCGGGGATTTCTCCGGGACTGGTGCGGAGCAAAAGCGCCGGGACGGGAGAGGGAATGGAGCCCGAGGAGGCGACGGACGGTGCCCCAAAGGCAGCGGACCCCGGCATCGGCTATATTTTTGCCCACACGCGGGGCAAAAAGTGCCTGGTCTTCACCAACTCCCGCGAGGAGTGCGAGGCGGTCTGCCAGACTCTGCGCCAGTACTGCGAGGTCATGCACGAGCCGGAGCGGTTTTTGATCCACCACGGCAACCTGTCGGCCTCCTACCGGGAGAGCGCCGAGGAGGAGATGAAGGACGACGATTCCCTCATGAGTGTCTGCGCGACCGCGACCCTGGAGCTGGGCATCGACATCGGCCGCCTGGAGCGGGCCTTCCAGATCGATGCCCCCTTCACGGTATCGGGCTTTCTGCAGCGCATGGGCCGGACCGGCCGGCGGGGAGACCCGTCGGAGATGTGGTTCGTCATGCGGGAGGACCACCCCGAGCCCCGGGCCATGCTGCCGGACATGATCCCCTGGCGCCTGATCCAGGGCATCGCGCTTGTCCAGCTCTATATCGAGGACCGCTTCGTGGAGCCCCCCAGGATGGACCGCCTGCCCTACAGCCTGCTCTACCACCAGACCATGAGTACCCTGGCCTCCTGCGGGGAAATGACGCCCGGCGAGCTGGCCTCCCGGGTCCTGCCCCTGGCCTGTTTCCACAGGATCAGCCAGGAGGACTATAAAGCGCTTTTGCTGCACCTGCTGGAGATCGACCACATCGCCAGGACCGAGGGCGGCGGCCTGATCGTGGGCCTTTCCGGGGAGCGGATCGTCAACAACTACAAGTTCTACGCCGTTTTCCAGGAAAATATCGAGTACTCCGTCCGGGCCGGCTCCGAGGAGCTGGGCACCATCGTCGCCCCCCCGCCGGTCGGGGACAAGATCGCCATCGCCGGCCGGGTCTGGATCGTGGAGGAGGTCGACCACAAAAAGCACGTCGTCTACTGCGAGCTGGTCAAGGGCAATATTCCCGCCTATTTCGGCGATGTGGCCGGCGACATCCACACCCGGATCCTGGAGCGCATGTTCGCGGTCCTTCGCGAGGAGGAGACCTACCCCTATCTCATGCGCCACGCCGTCTGCCGCCTCCGGGACGCCCGCGCGGAATTTATGAAATCCGGTATGGCGGACCGGCCCCTCATCCACCTGGGCGGGAAAATGTGGGCCCTCTTTCCCTGGCTGGGCAGCTATGCCTTCCTGGCCCTGGAGCGCTTCCTCAAGATCCGCTGCGGGAAACAGCTGGGCCTCAAGGGCTTCAACCCCGCCCGCCCCTACTACCTGCAGTTCACCATGCAGGCCAGCGAGGAGGACTTCTACCGGATCGTCACCGAAGAGGTGGAGAAGGACATCGACCCCCTGGAGCTGGTCTACCCCAAAGAGGTCCCCGTCTTCGAAAAATACGACGAATTCGTGCCCGAGGACCTGGTTCGCAAGGGCTTTGCCCTGGGTGTCCTCGACGTCGAGGGCATGCGGCAGCGGGTCCTCGGCTGGACCGGCCATGAGAGAAAGCTCCTGACTGGTGTCAAAAGGTGACAAAGGGGACGGTTCTTTTTGACACATTCGAACCGACATGACCCGATGTAAATGGCCCTTTTTGATTTATTCGGGACAGGAGTCGGCGGGGACAGTTTTTCGGCTCGTGCAAACACACAGCTCAGATCCATGATTCATCGGGACATTCCCGTGGAATCCCCGGGAGAAGTATTCTCAACATCATGGAGCAGTGCAGCATTACCTCATGGGGAAACAGTAACGCATAAATCAACAGAATCAACAATAGCGCATAAATCAGCAATAACGCATGAATCAATAGAATCAACAATAGCGCATAAATCAGCAATAACGCATAAATCAGCAATAACGCATAAATCAAAAAAATCAGCGTGAAACTTGTCAGGACTGTCAAAAGGAGGAGAGTGGTTTTTGGAACTGTCGGAGCTGGCGGCTTATGCCCGGGAAAAACATACTATTCAGGAACAGCATAAGTGGGCTGACTTCCCGGGCTTTTCGGTCCTGGCGGAACCGGGGACCGGAAAGTGGGCCGCCCTGCTCATGCGTCAGTGGGACGGGGATACCGGCGAGGAAGTGCAGCGGTGCGACATCAAGTGCGGGCGGCAGTGCCTGGCCGAGATCCGGGTTCCCTGGCTGACCCTGCCCTTCCGCATGAAGGGCCAGAACTGGGTGGGCGTGATCTTTGATGGCCGGACGGACCCGGAGATCGTCTTCGGGCTTTTTGACCGGGCGGTCGGCATGATCCGCCAGCGGCGGGCTTACACAGTCATCCTGGAGGACCTGCGCGGCAATACAAAGGGGCTGTACCATGACACGGCGCTGCCGCAGAAGGAACAGGATCGCGGCACTGCACTGCCTCCGATGCGAAGCAGGAAAATACAGGAGACCCTGAGGCTGCCGGCCCCGGAGCAGGAGCATGCCCCGGCAGATTCTGCGCCTGACAGCACAGAGGCCTGGACCAGGGACTTTTTCCGGGAGGCCGACAGGACCGGCCGCTATGCCTCCACAGCACTTCCGCATATCCCGCAGAAGATCCGGGATATGATGCGTCTGTACGAGTACCAGGGCGAATCTCTGGAGGCGAAGAGCCGGAATTTCTACCGCCAGGGCAGGTTCATGGAGGACTACGAGGACGACGCCTCCTGGACCGGGGAGTACAGGCGGTATTTCACCACCTACCATGACCTCCACCTGCCCCAGCTGCGGGGTTATTTTACCTGGAGGACCGCCCTGCGAAAGGGGCAGTTCCGCCCCATCGCCTCATCGCTGGCCTATATGTATATCTATGAGCTCCTCTGCGGAATCGGGACCTCCTCCCCGGAGGACAGCCTGCGGAAAATGCGGGAGTTTGAAAAGGGCTTCCTGGATTCCGGGATCGGGGATACCTTTATGCGCAGAAATCTCCATCGCTGGATGCTGGATTACGCGGTCATCCACAATGTACCCGTGGAGACAGCCCGTCTCTATGAACTGCCGGCCATTGCGGAGAGAGACCTGCAGCTGGCTGTCCTGAAGGCCCCTAAAGACCACAGCGACGAGGAGATCTTCGCCGCGCTCTGCGCCTTTGGCGGGAAAAAGCTCCCGCAGTCCCCGGTCGTCGCGGACAATGGGAAAACGGACAATGGGAAAACAGAAAATGAAAAACGGAAAAACGGAAAAACGGAAAACGGAAAAACGGACGGCGGGAAGACAGGCGGCGGAGAAAAAGGAAGGCACCTGTTTGCGGCACTCTGGAGATACCTGACCGAGCACTATGGATCAGGGGAGGAGGCCGCTGCTCCCGCGGGAGACACGGCCGGAAAGCTCACAGCGGAAACGGAACCAACCCCGCCTGCGTCTGCGCAGGCCAGGAAAAATGAGATGGTGTCCGCGGGACATCCGGTCGAGAGTGAGGACCCGGCCATTTTCACCGACTGCTTCGGAGTGCGGAAAAAAAGTCCCTGGAATCCTCTCTCCAATGCCATCCACTGGGAGGAGGACCGGCCGCAGGAGGCTTTGTATGTCCTGAACGCCTGCCGTATCTATCGCTGCCATGCAGGCGAGTGGGAGGAGGAGCACTACGAAAATCCCTGTTTTGCAAAAGACCGGCTGCAGGGCCTGCTCCATGCTGCCGACAGGGGCTTTCGCAGATATCTCAGGACCGGACATTACCTCCGGGCAAAAGCGGAGGAGGCATGGGCCGAGCCTTATATCGAGGCGGTCATCGCTGCCGACCTGGAAGCTGATGAAAAGGCCCGGATCGAGGTGGAGAAAAAGGCTGCCCTGGACAGGATCCGGATCGATCTGTCCGGCCTGGACAAGATCCGACGGGATGCGCTGATTACCAGAGACAGCCTGCTGACGGAAGAGGAGAAAGCGGAGGAAGCTGAAGAACTTTTCTATCAGACACGGCCCGGGACTGACGCGGGGGCTGGCGTAACGGAATCTGAAGGCTTCCTGGCTCCGGCAGATCATTCCGATGAAGCAGTCCGTGGCCGGATACCGGGAACCGGTCGTGAGGAAGAGCGGGAAAGCCTCCCGGGGGCGGCTGAGAGCCTCGACGAGTCTGCCCGTGACCGGATACCGGGAACCGGTCGGGCGGAAATGAAAGAAAGCCCCTTGTCTGCAGAAGGCCCGGAGGAAACGACGAAAGAGTCAAAGCCGGCAGGCCCCTGCTCCGGGGAGGATGCCGGCACAATTGACGGCCTGGATGCCCTGCACACGCAGATCCTGCGGACATTGCTGCAGGATCAGTCCGTCGATGGCCTGATCAGAGAGCAGCACCTGATGCCCGCTATCGTCGCGGATACGATCAATGAGGCTCTCTTTGAGGAGATCGGGGACAACGTCCTGGAGTGGGATGAAGATCATCTTATCCTGATAGAGGATTACAGGGCGGATCTTGCGGACTTGTTTCCTTGAGCGCCGGAGGCCGGGAAACGGATCCGGACTGACGGGATCCGGAGCACGAAAAAACGTTTTTTAACAATCGTGAGATATATCGACAGATAGAGAAGATCATAGATAATAGGAGATTATTCAGAAGAAGATCACGGAGAAGCATAACAGATGGCAGACAGCAGAAATAAAAAGGTACCGAAGCGGATCGCGCAGACGGTGCTGAATTCACTCAAGGGCGGCGTGGTCCCCAGGATCGGCCTGCCCTATATCACAGTCGGACGGAAAAACGAGATCGAAGCCCTGCTCCACGATGTGGACATCATCTCGGAGGGAGGGGCCTCCTTCCGCTTTATCGTGGGCCGCTACGGGTCCGGCAAGAGCTTCCTGATCCAGACCATCCGCAACTATGTGATGGACCGGGGCTTTATCGTGGCGGACGCGGACCTTTCGCCCGAGCGGCGGCTCCAGGGGACGCGGGGCCAGGGACTGGCCACCTACCGGGAGCTGATCGGGAACCTCTCCACCAAAACGAAGCCGGAGGGCGGGGCCCTGACCTTGGTCCTGGACCGGTGGATCAGTACCGTCCAGACGCAGACCCTGCAGGAGACGGGATATGCGCCCGGAGCCCCCGCCCTGACCAGGGCAGTGGATCAGAAGATTTATGAAGTCACCGCCGCCGTCAGCGAGCTGGTCCACGGCTTTGAGTTCGCCCGGCTCCTTTCCATGTACTACCACGCCTATGTGGAGGACGACGTGGAGAAAAAGATGAAGGTCGTCCGCTGGTTCCGCGGCGAATACGCCCTCAAGCGGGAGGCCAAAGAGGCCCTGGGCGTCAATATCATCATCACGGACGATGACTGGTACGAGTACCTCAAGCTCTTTGCCCTCTTTTTCCGCCTGGCGGGCTATTCAGGCATGATGATCATGATCGACGAGCTGGTAAATATCTACAAGATCCCCAACTCTATCACCCGCCAGTACAATTATGAAAAGATGCTGACCATGTACAATGACACCCTGCAGGGCAAGGCAAAATACCTGGGCATCATCCTGGGGGCGACGCCCCAGGCCGTCGAGGACAAGCGGCGCGGCGTCTACAGCTACGAGGCCCTGCGGTCCCGGCTGGCAGAAGGAAAATTCTCCCGTCCGGGTGCCCGCGACCTCCTGGCCCCGGTCATCCGCTTGGAGCCCCTGACCCCCGAGGAGATGCTGGTTCTGTGCGAGAAGCTGTCCGACATGCACGCCGGCCTCTACGGCTATGAGCGGACCATCGGGACAGAGTCCCTGGCGGACTTCATCAAACTGGAATACGGCCGGATCGGCGCCGACCGGCACATCACCCCCCGCGAGGTTATCCGCGACTTCATCGAGCTGCTCGACCTCATGTACCAGAACCCGGACCTGCGCATGATGGACCTGCTCCAGTCGGAGGACTTTTCCTACGCGAAATCTGAGGAGGTCTCGGACAAGGCAGGGGCCGATTATGTAGAATTTACACTTTGAGCCGGTGCGCCGGGCGACTTCAACTATACTAAGGCTCTTGTATTCTATGGAGGGCCGCTATGACTGCAGGCAAAAAATACCGACTTTCCATATTTGCACTGCTTGTAATTGTAACTGTTTGTGCTGCCGGATGCGGATCCCGAAAGCCGGATCCGGTCCGGGCCGATACATGTTTCATTTACACGGACGGGCTGCTGGACGACCTCGCAGGCAGACCTTTATCTGCTTGCACCGCTTACAGAATTTGCCGGCCTGTTATACTCGTTAACGCTATTGCCTGCCGTTGTTGAAATATAATTGTACGCCATCGCTAATGATCCGGACATACACATCGGCAAACAAATGCGGTACTGAGTATAACAGTACAGTTTGCGCAGAATCTGCGAATTCGGACAAGTAAAATGTACAGAGTATTTCGCTGCAGTTCCCTGGCCGGCATGGCCTGTTCAGGATCCCTGCGATCCCTTTGCAGGTGTTGCTGCCCACGCCCCCTCGAAGGGCGGAAGCGGAGAAAGAGGTGAAAAATGAAGTTTTTCCATCTTGCAGATCTGCACCTCGGAAAACGTGTCAATGGCTTTCCGATGCTGGAGGATCAGAAGGAGATATTGGAGCAGATCGTCGGGCTTGCAGACAGGGAGAAGCCCGACGGGGTCATTATCGCGGGGGATGTCTATGACAAGTCGATCCCTTCCGTGGAGGCCGTGAATCTGATGGACGATTTTCTGGTCGACCTTGTCAAAAGGAACCTGCAGATCTTTATCATCAGCGGGAACCATGACTCTGCCGAGCGCGTTTCCTATGGAGGCCGCGTCATGGAGCAGAGCGGCATTCATATTTTCCCCCGGATCAGCGGCGGGCAGCATACACCTGTCATCCGGCCTGTCTGCTTGGAGGATGCATATGGGCCGCTCAATATCTACCTGATTCCGTATATACACCCCTCTGTAGTCCGTGAGGCGTATCCGGAGGAAAAGATCACGGACTGGACACAGGCCATGGATGTTCTGATCCGGAATGCACAGGTCGATCCTGCAGCCAGGAACATTGCCGTCTGCCATCAGTATGTGACTGCCTCCGGGACAAGGCCGGAGGAGTGCGACTCGGAGCAGAAGCATATCGGCGGCCTCGACAACGTGGATTACTCCGTCTTTGACGCCTTTGATTATGTGGCGCTCGGTCATCTCCACGGTCCCCAGAGGATCGGCAGGGATATGGTGCGCTACGCCGGCTCGCCGCTCAAATATTCCTTCTCAGAGGAAAAACACAAAAAGAGCGTGACCCTCCTGGAGATCAAAGAGAAAGGGCATGTGGAGTACTCCCTGCTCCCTCTTGCCGCTGCCCGCGATTTCAAGACCCTGCGCGGCACTTTCAGTACGCTTATGTCGCCCGGTTTTACTGCTTCCCTCTCTGCAGAGGACTATTACAGGATCATCCTGACCGATGAGCAGGATATCGACCAGGCGCTCGCAAGGCTGCGCAGATTTTTTTACAAAAACCTTATGGACCTCGAATACGACAATACCCGGACCCGGACCCGGTCCGACATCGACGCCGGTGAGG
This sequence comes from Lachnospiraceae bacterium, assembly GCA_017513005.1. Lineage (GTDB taxonomy): Bacteria > Bacillota > Clostridia > Lachnospirales > Lachnospiraceae > CAG-791. The sequence continues at coordinate 29,994 of JAFWDM010000096.1, read as the reverse complement.
AGACCCTCGAAAAGGAACCGATCGAGATCCTGCAGGAGCTGTTCCTCAAACAGAACGGCTCCGCCATGAACGAGTATCAGACGCAGCTGGCGTCCCGCCTGATCGAAGAGATATGGAGAGAAGATCTGTAGGGGAAGGCAGAAGATGAAAAAAACGGGCCCCTGGAGGCCAGACAGTCAGAAGACAATACCGGGCCTTTGGAGGCCCTACAGACAGGAGACGATTCCGGTATGAGACCAGTTCGATTGGAAATGTCCGCCTTTGGACCCTATGCGGGCAGAGAGACGATAGATTTTGAAAAGCTTGGCACGGAGGGCCTGTACCTGATCACCGGGGACACCGGGGCCGGCAAGACGACCATTTTCGACGCCATCCGCTTTGCCCTGTATGGAGTTGCCAGCGGCGAGAACCGGGAAAAATCCATGCTGCGCTCCCAGTATGCCCTGCCGGAGACAGAGACCTATGTCCGGCTCGAATTTATCTGCAACGGCAAGACATACACAGTCACGCGAAATCCGGAATATCTCCGCCCGTCCAGAAAAGGCGACGGGAGGATGACCAGAAAACCTGCTGATGCGGAGCTGACCGGCCCGGACGGTCTGGCAAAGAGGAAAGAACGTGAGGTGACAAAGACCATCGAGGACCTGCTGGGGATCGACAAAGACCAGTTTGCCCGGATCTCCATGATCGCCCAGGGGGACTTTCTGAAGCTTCTTCTGGCCGAGACCAGGGAACGCAAGGGCATCCTCAGTAAGATCTTCCACACAGGAAATTACCAGAAGCTGGAGGACCGTCTCAAGGAGGAGGAGCGGGAAGCCTGGAAGCGCTGCAGCGTCCTTCGCCAGAAATGCCTGTCTGACATCGAAAATGTTGACCCCTCCGGTGACGAGAAGATCGGGACGGTCTGGCGGGAGGAGGTTCTGCAGGAAAGGAAGTCGACGGAGGAGATCCTGGTCCTCATGCAGGCGCTGATCGAGACGGACCGTCAGGCCGGGGAGGAGATCAAAAAGCAACAGGAGATCCTGGGAAAAGAGCATGACAGGCTCATAGCCGATATTCAGGCAGCGGAGCAGATCGAGGGCAGGAAGGCGGAGGTGAAGAGCCTGTCGGAATCTCTCGAGGAGAAGAAAAAGGAAGAAACTGTCCGGAAAGAGGCCCTGCAGAGGGCAGAGGAGAAGGAGCCGGAGTCAGGCCGCCTCCTGGCGCTGGCGGCCGTGGAGGAAAACTGCCTGGGCGAGTATGACCGCCTCGAAGAGGAAAGGAAATCTCTGGAGGCGGCAGCGGCAGAAGAGGAAGAGGCGAAAAACCGTCTGGAGGAAAAAAATACAGGGAAAGATACCCTGGAGGCTGGACTGGCGCAGCAGAAGGCAGAGTTAGAGAAGCTGAGTACGGTCGGTGAGCAGCTGGTCAGGTCCCGTGCATCCAAAGATATGATCGAAGACCGCCTCGGGCGGGCGGAGAACCTGCTTGTGAAGATTAAAGAGGCCGCAGAGGGCGATCTCGATCTGGAGAAAAAGCAGGAGGAGGAGAAGAAAAAGGGGGAGGAGATCGGCCGGCTCAGTGCGCAGACCGATATACTCCGGCAGGAACTGGCGGAGCTGGCCGATGTGGAGATCCGGCTCAGCGAAAAGAGCCATGCTCTTGAAGATACTGTCAACAGGCGCCGGGCTCTGGAGAGCTTACGCGCCGCCCTGCAGAAACAGAAGGGCCTGGAGGAGGAAGCACAGAAGCTGCAGGAGGAAGCAGGGGAACTGGACAAAAAGATTCGGGAAAAGAGAGCGTACATCGGGATCCTGAAAGAAAAAATCGAAGCGCGCAGAAATGCGGATGCAGCCTTCGAGGCGGCAAAAAACGAGATCGAACGAACCGGCAGCCGTGCAGAGGAACTGAAAAGGCTGGAAAGGCTGGAAGCTTCGCTTGAGAAGGAAAACAGGACCCTTGTCCGTCTTGAGGAGGAAAGACAGCAGGCATTCCTTCGATCCTCCGCGTCTTCCGGGACATGGAACCGGCTCTACCAGAGATTTCTGGCCGGTCAGGCAGGAATCATTGCGGACACACAGCTCGTTCCCGGTCAGCCCTGCCCTGTCTGCGGCTCCATTCATCATCCTGCCCCCCGAAAACGCGAGGAGGATGTACCCTCCCAGGATGCGGTCGAGCAGGCGGCCGTGATCCGTGACCGGGATATTGCGGCGTTTTCAAAAGCAAAGGAAAACGCCGGTGCACAGTCTGAAAAGATAAAAGCCCTGGAAAAGCAGATCGAAGAGGACACCGAAAAGCTTCTGGAAGGAATCGAAGAGCCCCTTCCCGAATCCGGCAGGACAGCTGCGCTGGCAGAGATCAACCGCCGGGAGAGTGAAGCGGCAGCTGCAAGGAAAAAGGAGGCGCAGGCGGCCATAGAGGAGAGGATCGGATTCGGGAAAGAGCTGGCCGCAGCCGAGAAAGACGAAGAGGATATGGCAGATCTGTACACGGCGGCAGGGAACCGGGCAGCTGCAAAAAGGCAGGAAGCGGACTCACAGAAACAGCAGTGCCGGAAAATGTCTGCAGATCTCCTGGGAGAGGACAGCCTTCTTGCGGAAGCATTGCAGGCAGACGCGGAAGCCATTATCCCCGAGATCCGGCGCGTGCAGGAAGAAGAGCAGAGCCTCGGGCAGGAGATCTCTGCCCTGAACCGGAAAGCCACCCGAAAAAAACAGCTGGAGACGGATCTTCCGGAACGTGAGAAGAAAAAAGGACGTATGGATGAAGCGCTCCGGGTGCTGCACGACGAAGTGAAGTCTGCCGAGGCGACGGCAGAATCCGGATGGAAGGCCGTCAGAGAAAGTGCGGCTGCCGTCCTTGGAAAAGAACCGGAGGAAGCATTCAGAGTTTCGATCGGGGATTCAGTACGCCGGCAAAAAGCGGACATTGAAAAAGAAAGAACCGCCTGTCACGAACTGATCGCAGGTCTGGAAAAGCAGGAGAAGAGAAAAGAACAGCTGAAAATAGAAAACGAAAAGATGGAGGCCCGGATCCGCGCCCTGTCCGGAGAGGCGAACGATCTGCAGGTCAGGATCGGGGCGCTGACCCAGAAGCGGACGAACCTGCAGGGCAATATCAATGTGCTGAAGGAAAAACTGCAATACGCCGGGCGGAGGGAGGCAGAAGAGGCCGCCCGTTCATTCAGGCAGGAGAGCAGCAAAATCCTTGCGGACATCGAAAACGCCCGGAAAGCTTTGGAGACTGTGACAAAGGTGATCCTGGAGACAGGTGCCCGGCGCGACCGCGTCGCTGCCGAGATCGCTGCCGCACCTGCCTATAACAGGGAGGAGGACCTGAAAGCGTTTGAGAAAGTCGAGCGCAGGCAGAAGGAGCTTACAAGCCGGACCGCAGTGATTGCGGGCAGGCTGAAGATCAATGAGATTGCGCTGAAGAAATTTGAAGAACACAGTGCGCAGGCCCTTGAGGCAGAGAAAGAACATCGCGATCTCAGCGCTCTCGCGGACACAGCCGCCGGCAAAACCGGAGGAAAAGCCAAGGTCGAACTGGAGACCTATGTCCAGATGTCGCTGTTTGACCGGATCATAGGAAGGGCCAACAGCCGGTTCTCGGTCATGTCCTCCGGTCAATATGACCTGCGCCGCTGTGATGTGGCAGAGAGCGGGGGGCAGAAACAGACCGGCCTGGACCTGGAGGTCATTGATCACTACAACGGGACAAGGCGCAGTGTAAAATCCCTTTCCGGAGGAGAATCCTTCATGGCATCCCTCTCGCTGGCGATCGGCCTGTCGGATGAGATCCAGTCCCACGCCGGTGGTATCCGGCTTGATACCATGTTTGTGGACGAAGGTTTCGGCTCTCTGGATCAGGATGCTCTTGACCAGGCCATGAATGCAATGCAGGACCTGACCGAGGGCGGGGAGAGGCTGGTAGGGATCATTTCCCATGTCAGTGAACTCAAATCGAGGATCGGGAAACAGATCGTGGTTCGAAAGGACAGAGAAAATGGAAGCTGCACAGGGCTCGTCCTTGGCGACTGATCCTTTCCGGTGCAGGCCCGCCTAAAGCAGCACTGATTCTTTACCGGACCGGCAGGAAAGGTTACAGACCGGCAGGAAAGTCGAGGTATAGTATGAGTCTGTATGCGATCGGCGATCTGCATCTGCACTATCAGTCGGTGCTGAAGGCACCGGGGCAGCTGCATGGCCGTGTATGGAAAAATCATGAGGAGAAATTCAAAAAGAACTGTGCAAAGCTGGTCACAGAGGTGGATACGCTCGTTCTGGCGGGCGATCACAGCTGGGGAAAAAATCTACCGGAATGCGGGCAGGACCTGCTGTATATCTGCGGCCTGCCCGGCCGTAAGATCCTGACCAGAGGCAACCACGACATGTTCTGGGATGCGAAGAAGACGAAGAAGCTGAATGAGCTGTATCAGCCGCATCTGACTTTTCTGCAGGACAGCTACGAAAGCTATCGGGATTACGCCCTGGTCGGGACGAAGGGCTATACCTTTGAAGGGCCTTTTTATATTGACCGCCGCGGCCGGATCGTTGGCTGGGATGAAGAGGCGGAGGACCACGCGAAAAAGCTGGTGGACCGGGAACTGCAGCGGCTGCGAAAGTCTTTCGAGCTGGCGAGGGCGGACGGATACCGGAAATATATCATGTTCCTGCACTACCCTCCCACAAGCATTCTGGAGGAGCGCAGCGGCTTTACCGACATGGCGGAGGAGTACGGTGCGGAGCAGGTGATCTATGCGCACTGCCACGGGGAGAGCCGGTTTTATGACAGTATCCATGGCGACTTTCGGGGAAGGACTTACCACCTGGTTTCCGGGGATTATCTGCGGTGGAAGCCGCTGAAGGTGCTGGATTGAGACGAGAACGGAAGAGGCAAAGGAGAGAAGAATGGGACACGTATTTTTTATCAGACACGGGGAATCCAGCTGGAATGTGGCGGACAGGATCTGCGGAGCAACAGATGTGCCCCTCACGGAGAAAGGGCATGAGCAGGCAGTTCTGACAGGAAACAGATTCATAGGCCTGGGATATTCGGCGGATGAGATCCTGTGCTCACCCCTGATGCGGGCGAAGGATACAGCGATGCACATTTCAGAGATCACCGGGATCCCTGTCCGGATCGAACCCCGCCTCATTGAACAGAATTTCGGCATCTGGGAAGGGACAAGCCCCCGGAACAGCCATGCGTTTTTTCTGGCAAAGCAATGTTTTATCAATTCCTTCGAAACCGGCGAGTCCATGTTTCGCGTCGCCCAGAGGATCTATAACCTTCTGGATGAACTGAAAACGGACAAAAAGACCTGCATCCTGGTCGCGCATAACGGAATCGTGCGTTTTGTAAAATCATATTTTTCGGATATGGCTAACGATGAATTTGCCGCCTGTAAGATCGAAAACTGCGAGATCGTAAAATTTGATTTTTGAAACGGTGATATCACTTTTTACCTTAACAGCATACTGTGGGAGGAAGATATGCACAAATTTATTTCCTGGAATATAGATTCTCTGAATGCCGCCCTGACCTCGGAGTCACCCAGGGCCCGGCTGTCCAGAGATGTCCTGCATACGATCAAAAATGAGGACGCCGATCTGATTGCGATCCAGGAGACGAAGCTGCCCGCCGGAGGGCCTTCCAAAAAACATCTGGCCGTGCTGGCAGAGTATTTTCCGGGGTATACGCCTGAATGGATCAGTTCGGTACCGCCCGCAAGAAAGGGCTACGCAGGAACGATGATCCTCCGGAGGGAAGGGATGGAAGCGGAGAAGATCGTTCCCAGGATCGGAGCCCCCGCTCCCATGGATGAGGAAGGGAGGCTGCTTGTTCTGGAGAGCGGGCAGTTCTATTTTGTAAATGTCTATACACCGAATGCGGGAGACGGACTCAGGAGGCTGGGCGACCGGCAGATCTGGGACGGCCTCTATGCGGAATATCTGGCAGAGCTGGACCGCAGTAAGCCCGTGATCGCCTGCGGGGACTTCAATGTGGCGCACAGGGAGATCGACCTGGCCCATCCGGAGAGCAACCATATGTCTCCTGGATTTACGGACGAAGAGCGGGAGGGATTCACCAGACTGCTGGAGAAGGGATTCACTGACACTTTCCGGTATGTCCACGGGGACGTAAAGGATGTCTATTCCTGGTGGGCACAGAGGGTCAAGACCAGTAAGATCAACAATGCGGGGTGGAGGATCGACTATTTTCTGGTCAGCGACCGGATCAGAGACCTGGTAAAGAGGTCTGAGATGATGGATTCCGGTCCCAGACAGGACCACACACCGATCCTGCTGGAAATAGACCTGTAAGGAAACGCACGGGATGCGCGTTAAGGACCCGCAGCCGGGTCCTGCAGAAGGATCTCCTCCTGGGACCTGCGGATCAGGGAGATGCCTGTGCAGCGGTTTTTGTCATTTTCTGAGGACTGTGCACGATTTATCGTAAATCCGCTTCGAAAGAAAGAAAAAGGCTTGTAAAAAGATACCTTTTCGGAGCCGATCCGGGCTCTGCTCTTCTTGATAGATTGGATTTTGTCAGTATAATAGCAGTAGAAACATGATGGTGTTCATACAACACAGCATACAGGAGGGAGAATACATGGGATTTAAGTCCGACATTGAGATCGCACAGGAAGCATCTCCGAAAAAGATCACGGAGATCGCCGCTTCGCTGAACATTGATGAGAAGTACATCGAGCAGTACGGCAATTATAAGGCAAAAATTGACTACAATTTTCTGAAAGATCATTCCGATGCGCCTGACGGCAAGCTGATTCTGGTGACTGCGATCACTCCTACACCCGCCGGGGAAGGAAAGACGACGACCAGTGTCGGTCTGGCAGACGGTCTGAGAAAGATCGGCAAAAAGTCTGTCGTAGCACTCCGTGAACCCTCCCTGGGCCCTGTGTTCGGTATCAAGGGCGGCGCGGCAGGCGGCGGCTATGCCCAGGTGATTCCCATGGAGGACATCAACCTGCACTTTACAGGGGATTTCCACGCCATCGGCGCGGCCAACAACCTTCTCGCCGCGATGCTGGACAACCACATTCAGCAGGGCAACGAGCTGGGCATCGATGTCAAGCAGATCACCTGGAAGCGCGCGGTCGATATGAATGACCGCCAGCTCCGCAATATCGTCGACGGTCTCGGCGGCAGGATGCAGGGTGTCCCCAGAGAGGACGGCTTTGACATCACGGTCGCTTCCGAGGTAATGGCAGTGCTCTGTCTCGCCAGTGATATCGCCGATCTGAAGGCGCGTCTGGGCAGGATCATCGTCGCCTACACCTATGACGGAAAGCCTGTCACTGCCCACGATCTGAAGGCGGAGGGCGCGATGGCGGCGCTTCTGAAGGATGCCCTCAAGCCCAATCTCGTGCAGACCCTGGAGCATACGCCCGCATTTATCCACGGCGGTCCCTTTGCCAATATCGCGCACGGCTGCAACTCTGTGACAGCGACCAGGATGGCGCTGAAGCTCGGTGATTACATCGTCACGGAGGCAGGATTCGCCGCAGATCTCGGCGCCGAGAAATTCCTCGACATCAAGTGCCGTCTGGCAGACCTCCATCCGAGCGCTGTTGTCGTCGTCGCTACGGTCCGCGCGCTGAAATACCACGGCGGCGTGCCGAAGGCCGATCTGAACAATGAGAATCTCGAGGCGCTCGAGAAGGGCCTTCCCAACCTCCTGCAGCATGTCGGCAATATCAAGGATGTGTTCGGTCTTCCCTGCGTGGTCGCGATCAACGCCTTCCCCACAGATACGAAGGCGGAGCTGGATCTGGTCGAGGCAAAGTGCAGGGAGCTGGGTGTGAACGTCGCCCTCTCCGAGGTCTGGGCCAAGGGCGGCGAAGGCGGCAAGGTTCTGGCAGAGGAAGTTGTGCGTCTGTGCGAACAGCCCAATGATTTCCGCCAGTCCTATGCGCTGGATCTTTCCATCGAAGAAAAGCTCGAGGCGATCTGCAAAAAGATCTACCACGCGGACGGCGTGCAGCTGGTCGGAAATGCAGTCAAGCAGGTGAAGCAGCTCACAGAGCTCGGTTTCGGGAACCTTCCTATCTGCATGGCCAAGACCCAGTATTCCTTCTCCGACGATGCGTCTGTTCTGGGCGCACCCAAGGGCTTTACAGTCTCCGTGCGCAATCTGAAGGTCAGCGCGGGCGCGGGATTCATCGTGGCCCTGACCGGCGATATCATGACGATGCCCGGCCTGCCGAAAGTCCCCGCCGCGGAGAGGATCGATGTGGACGAAAACGGTGTGATCAGCGGACTGTTCTGACCGCATATTCCCTAAGTTACATGTTTACGCCCCCGGGAGGGCTTGAACAGTATCTGTCAGCGAAGTTAAAAAGCTCCCTGTTTTGCAAAACAGGGAGCTTTTTCTGCCATTTTCGCGGTTTTTCACGAAAAATCCGAGTGGAACGGCGCTCGCCCATTCACGCAGCGAATTCAGCATAGGCGAACGCAAGTAACAGCAATGCGCAGCTTTGCCTCCGCCCTCGATGGGGCGTGAACGGCAGCTCAGTCTTTATGCCTGAACAGACCTGTCAAAAAATGGAGGACGGCGCGGACTGCTGCGAAGACAAAAAACAGAAGCAGGAAGCCCGCAAGACCGGAAATGACGTCGCGCATGTCCATGGTGCCGGTCCCGGACAGTCCCTGGCCGATCTCGATCGCGAAGGAGAGCATGACCAGGACGGTAAAGACATAGATCCACGCGATGACCAGCACGTGCTTTTTTGAAAGAAGCAGAAAGAGCGGATAGATCACGAAGAGAAAGGCCATGCCTGCGATACCCATCACGACGAAATGAAGCTGTTTGTCTGTGAGAAAGTAGGCACTCGAATCATTGAGCGCCAGTATATGTTCATGTATACGCGCGATGCCGCGCACGAAAAGATCCAGAAGTTCTGCGATCATGACTGCCTCCTTTCCTTGTAAACCGCATTCACGGTAAATCTCATTCACGGTAAATCTCATTCACGGTAAACCGCATTCACGGTAAATCTCATTCACCGTAAACCGTATTCACCGTAAACCGCATTTGCCGGCTTGTGTGCCATTTTACGCAATATCGTGAACAATCTGTGTTCAGTCGGTGAGGAGAGTGTGACTGCGCGAAGGAAATATTGAGAATACTATTTATAAAGGTATCTATTGATGCACACTTTTGCCGGACTGCTTGCAGAACCTCTTTTTCCTGCTAAAATAGTAATCGATGTACGGCTCCACGCGAAGCAGGAAACTGCCCGGCACTGCAGCCGCACAGGGAAACTTGCATAGAGGGGATGAAGCTGTTGTTTTGGAACTGAAAGGAGAGGAAATTATGAAAAAATATCTTTCAGAACTCATTGGTACTTGCGTACTGGTCTTTATGGGCTGCGGGACTGCAATGCTCGTGGGGTGCGATGCGGCAGCAGGCGGCGGATATATCCTGACTGCATTTGCGTTCGGACTTTCCGTAGTCGCCATGGCATATTGCGTCGGCAATATCTCCGGAGGTCATTTTAACGCGGCTGTCACGCTGGCGATGCTGATCCGCGGGAAGATCTCCAGCAAGGACGCAGTCATGTACTGGATCTTCCAGATCATCGGCGCCTTTGTCGGCACGATCCTCCTGGCGGTCATTTTCAGCGCAGGGAAAGTGACAGACATGACGGGCGGTTACGGAAGCAACGGACTCGCAGGTGTGAACGGCAGCGCCGTGGCAGGTCTTCTGGTGGAGATCATCCTGACATTTATCTTCCTGATGACCATCCAGGGAGTGACCTCCGAGAAGTTTAACCACGGATCTTTCGGCGGCCTGATCATCGGCCTGACCCTGGCATTCGTCCACATTCTGGGCATCGGCCTCACCGGGACCAGCGTGAACCCCAGCCGTTCCATCGCTCCCGCAGTAGTCGCAGCCATCACCGGCAATTCCGCCCCGATCGCGGCGCTCTGGGTATTCATCGTGGGACCGCTTGTGGGCGCAGCGCTTGCGGCAGTCATCTATCCGATGCTGGAGCAGGACTGATCCGTAAAAGCCGGCAGCAGATGTGACACTGAATCGCGGATGCGGCTGGATCGCAGACGTGACTGAATCGCGGATGCGGCTGAATCGCAGATGTGACTGAATCGCAGATGCGCAGATGCGGTTCAATGAAAGAAAAATGGAAAAAGAAAAGAGCCCCGCTGTACTGCAGGAATTGGTCCTGGCCGGTACGGCGGGGCTTTTTTATTCTTCATACTTGAAAGACTTGAAAGACAGTCGGCGCATTCTCGTGACTTCGGCAGTCTGCAGTCCGGGTTTCCCTGTATAGGAAAATGGGTAAAAGAGATCAGTTTTCAAACGGGAAGCGGTAGGGGAGGCCCAGCCGGTCCCGCACTTCGAGAATCTCCTTCTGGACGGCCGTACCGACCGGCACGCCCTTGTCCCTGCGGTCAAGCCAGGTGAGATACTCTTTTTCACCGGCTGTATAGATGCGGTCCTGTCCGGGAGCCTTCTCGGAGCTTCGCAGGGCACGGCAGATCTCGCCGGCAGTCCGGCGGAAAGCGTCGCGGCCCGTAAAAGCATCGGGGTCTATGACGAAGAAGAAATGGCCGAGGTGATACATCTGCGGTCCGCCGGTCTCCGAGACGCCGGTGAGGGCCTTCATGAACTGTCCGCCTGCCAGCGCTGCGGAGAGGATCTCGACGACAGCGGCGTAGCCGTACCCTTTATAGCCGGCCAGCTCCTCACCGATCCCTCCCAGGGGCGCAAGGGCAGCTTCGCCGGCCACCAGGGCCTGCAGGATCTGCGGGCTGTCCGTCATGGCTGTGCCGTCGCGGGCAATGACCATGCCGGCGGGAGTGTCCTTGCCCTCGCGGGCGTAGTATTCGATCTTGCCCCGCTGCACGATGGAGGTCGCGCAGTCGATGCAGAAGGGAAATTCCTCGTCCGTGGGCAGGGCAAAGGTCAGCGGGTTCGTGCCCATCATGTTTTCCACACCGAAGGTGGGAGCGATGGAAGGCCGTGCATTTGTGCCTGTCAGACCGATCAGGCCTTCTTTGCTGGCCATGGTCGCCCAGTAGCCGGCGATGCCGTAGTGGGTCGAATTCCGGATCGCCCCGCCGGCCATTCCGTTTTTCTTTGCTTTTTCGATCAGCATTTCCATCATCTGATGGCTTGCGACCATCCCCATCCCGTCGTGTGCGTCCATCACGACCGTGGTCGGTGTCTCCTTCAGGATCTCGATCTGTGTGACCGGCAGAAGCGTCCCGTTTTCGATCCGGTCGATGTAGATGGGTTTGAAGCGGTTGCAGCCGTGGCTCTCGATCCCGCGCCGGTCTGCCTCCAGCAGGACGTCCGCACAGATCGCGGCCTCCTTTCGCGGGACGCCGTATCCGGCGAAAGCATCCGTCAGAAAATCATTCATCAGTTCCCATTTGACATAGGGTCTTGTTTCCATACTATTCTGCCTCCCTGGCGTGACAGGTGGAACAGACACTGGATATATGCGTGTCTGTACAGTGTTCATAACCTGGTACTATCATACCATAGAAAGGGGGCAAAAAGAACCGCCCCTGTATGTTCTGCAGGGGCGGTGTACGTGTTTCGTATTTGCTGTATTCTATTCTATCTGTTGTGCAGATAGAGTGGGCAAAATGCCATGCAGTGACAAACAGGCAGTGAATGAAAGATCATTCCTGTGCCGTCACGCCGCCTTCCACAACGAGGCTGTCCTCATAATCCGCGCCGTAGGTATCGATCAGGGTCTCCTCGTAGGCCGTGTGGAAGAAATTCTCACTGCCCAGGGCGACGATCTCATCGTTGATCCAGTTCAGAAGGGTCTCGTTGCCCTTGGAGACGGCCGGTGCGATCGTGTCCTGGCTTCCCAGTGTGGGGATGCCGACCGTATAGCCGGGGTTCTGGAGGGCAAATGCGATGACTTCGGTATTATCGTTCGCCCATGCGACGGCGTTGCCGTTTTCCAGGGCATTCTTCGCGTTTGCATAGGTGTCATATTTCTGGAGCCTGATCTCGGGGTTGTTCTCGCTCAGGTAGGTCTCCGCTGTTGTGCCGGAAATGACGATCACCTGATCATCCGCGCCGATCTCGGACAGGTCCTTGATGACCCTGCTGTCGGGGGAGACGACGCCAAGTGCCACGTTCATGTACGGCAGGGCAAAGTCGACTTTTTCCGCGCGCTCCGCAGTGACAGTGAAATTCGCCAGAATAATATCCACCTTGCCGGTCTCCAGATATTCCACGCGGTTTGCGGCCTCGGTCGAGACGTAATTGATCTCAACGCCCAGGTCCTTTCCGATCCGCTCGGCGAAGTAGACATCATAGCCCTGGTATTCTCCGAACTCGTCGACATATCCGAAAGGATTTTTGTCGGAGAAAACGCCGATATTGATGGTTCCGCTTGCAGTGATCTCATCCAGTGTCCTGAAGACAGCGCCGGTGTCCTGCGCAGGGGCCGCATCGGTCTCTGCCTCCTGACCGGCTGCCGCGGCAGTCGCATCCTGTGCAGCTGCGTCTGCCGGCGCGGCGGCTCCGGAAGAGCCGGCTGAACCGGAGGAGCCGCACGCTGCAAGGGAGAGTGCGATGGCGATCGTCAAGAGGATCCCGGTGAATTTGCGATACTTTTTCATATTGCCTCCTTTTCCGGAGCGTCTGGTGGCTCTATGAGACTGTCTGCGGCGCTCCTGCGCAGACGCTGCTGAAAAACTGCGCAGGATGCGGTGCGGAAGTTGCTGGCATGTCTTTGAAAAGCAAGACATGTCAGCCCGCATCCGGCGCGCAAGACTCGCTGGCGAGTCTTGAAGTTCCCTCTTCCGCCCTCTTTCGTTCGAAGGTAAAGGTCTGCAGAAACTGTTTCGCCCTTTCTGTCTTCGGGTCGTCAAAAAACCGGTCCGGCTTTCCCTCCTCCCAGATCCTGCCTTCGTTGATGAAGACAACTCTGTCCGCGATGGCCCTGGCAAACTGCATCTCGTGGGTCACGATCAGCATGGTCCTTCCCTGGTTTGCCAGTTCCAGGATCACGTCCAGGACTTCCCGGACCATTTCCGGATCCAGGGCGGCGGTCACTTCGTCGAAGAGCATGACCTCGGGATGCATGCAGAGGGCTCGGATGATCGCGACCCTCTGCTTCTGGCCGCCGGAAAGCTGCCGGGGAAAACTCTCCGCCTTGCTCTCGAGTCCGATGCGGGCCAGAAGTGCCATTGCCTCCTTTTTTACTTCCTCCCGGTCTCTTTTCTGGACTTTCGTCGGGGCCAGCAGGATATTGTCCAGTACATTCAGGTGGGGGAAGAGCTCGTAGCTCTGGAAGACCATGCCGATTTTCTGGCGCAGCTTTGTCAGATCTTTGCTGTCCCGGGAAATGGTCTCACCCCGCAGCCGGATCTCACCGCCCTGGATATCCTCCAGGGCGTTCAGACATCGAAGGAAGGTGCTCTTGCCGCAGCCGCTGGGGCCGACGATGACGATCACCTCCCCCTCCCGCACTTTCAGGTTTATTCCGTCCAGGACGGTCAGATCTCCGAATCGCTTCGTCAGGCTGTTGACGGTGAGGATCGGTTCCATTATATTGGCTTCAGCTGTTCTTTTTTCCATCATGTCCTCATTTCCACCGTTTTTCCAGATATCCCGCCAGGACGCTGATCGGCCAGCAGGCGATAAAATACAGGAAAAAGACTGTCAGATATACGCCGAATGCCGCGTTCGGGCTGCTCATCCGGTTGGCCTCAATGATCTGCTGCGAGACCTTCAGGACTTCTACGACGCCGATCATCAGCACCAGGCTCGTCGTCTTGATCATGCGGGTGATCAGGTTCATCGACAGCGGGATCAGCCGGCGGACCGTCTGGGGCAGGATGATATAGCGATAGGTCTGTGCGCCGGACATTCCGAGCGCCGCTGCGCTTTCATACTGGTGGGCAGGGATGCTGAGCAGGGCACCCCGCACCAGATCTCCCATTTCGGCCGCTCCCCAGAAGGAAAAGACGATCACGGCCGACATTTCCCCGGAGAGATTCCAGCCGAACACTCTCGTGGTCCCGAAATAGACCAGAAACAGCAGGACCATCTGCGGCATGATGCGCACCGTCTCGAGCCAGAGTCTCGTCAGCACCCTGCTGACCGGGTTTTTCCATGTCATCAGCACCCCGAGGAGAATGCCCAGGACAATGCTGATCCCGACGGAGAGCAGGCTGATCTGCAGGGCGACGCCCAGTCCGCCCAGTAGACGGGTCAGGTTTTTTCCCTTGAAAAGAACATTAAGACCCAAATCCGGCATAGCGCAGCCTCCTTTCTATGAGGCTCCCGACGATGGAAACCGGAAGCAGGATCAGCAGATAAAAGATGACCAGGAGGAACAGACTCTCCGTTGTCTGATAGTACAGGCCGATCAGGTCTTTTGCCGTGAACATCAGGTCCATCAGGCTGATCGCCGAGAAAACGCTGGTTTCCTTGAGCAGAAAGATCACATTTGCCATGAAGGCGGGAAAGCTGATCGAGAGGGCCTGCGGAAAGATGACGTAGCGCAGGGCCTGCAGCCCGCTCAGCCCCAGGCTGGCGGCACTCTCTGTCTGTATTTTGTCTACCGCATCGATCCCGCTCCGGAATGTCTCCGCCATGTAGCTTCCGCCCAGGAAAGCGAGACCTGCCACACCGCAGGCGTAGGGATTCGTCCGGATCCCGATCTTGGGCAGGCCGTAATAGATAAAAAACAGCTGGATCAGGAGCGGTGTGTTGCGGCTGATCTCCACATAGGCGGCTGCGATCTGCCGCGCGACGGGCACCCGGAAATAATGGATCATGGTACACAGGATGCCGATCAGGATGGACGCGAGGATGCCCAGCACACCGATCTGCACGGTCAGTATGGCAGCTTCCTGATAAAGGGGAAGGTATTGGTGTATAAATTCCAGGTTCAAGGGGTCACCTGCTTCCTGTCATGCAGACACGTATCCGTTTTCTGCGGGGGTTTTGTATCGTGCTCTGCCGGGGGTTTTGTATCGTGCTCTGCCGGGGGTTTTGTATCGTGCTCTGCCGGGGGCTTTGTATCGTGCTCTGCCGGGGCTTTTGTATCGCGCTCTGCCGGGGCTTTTGTATTGATCTTTGCCGGGGCAGTCAGCCATAAAAGCCTGCCCGGGCAGTTTTCCGTAAAGGTCTGCCGGAGTCCGACATGTAGTAGTCTTGAAAATGATAACCCTATTTACCTATGCTGTCAATAGGCGAATGAGGAGGCGCAGGGGTGTTTGTGAATTCGGACGCCGCATGGTATACTTCAAATTGCAAAAAGCTTTCGAGGAAGCATACGGGAGGAAAGGTATGGGATATCGTATCGAACATGATTCTATGGGAGAGATGAAAGTGCCTGCGGATAAATACTGGGCGGCCCAGACGCAGCGCAGCCACGAGAATTTCCGGATCGGCGTCGGGATCGAGACCATGCCCGCTGAGATCATCCGGGCGTTCGGGATCCTGAAAAAGGCCGCCGCGCAGGCCAATCATGCGCTGAAGCCTGAAAAGATGACGGCGCAGAAGCTGGCTGTGATCTCACAGGCGGCGGACGAGGTCATCTCCGGGAAGCTGGATGCACATTTTCCCCTGGTGGTCTGGCAGACGGGGTCCGGCACGCAGTCCAATATGAACGCGAACGAGGTCATCGCGAACCGGGCAAATGAGATCGCATCCCTTCCGAAGCTCTGCCATCCAAACGATGATGTCAATATGAGCCAGTCCTCGAACGATACATTTCCGACGGCAATGCACATCGCCGCAGTGATGGCGCTGGAGGACAGACTGATCCCCGCAGCACAGGGCCTGATCGATGTGTTTAAAATGCTGGAGAAAAAAAATCAGGGAATCGTAAAGAGCGGCCGGACCCATCTGCAGGACGCGGTTCCGGTGGCCTTTTCCCAGGAGATCAGCGGCTGGAGGTGTTCTCTGGAGCGGGATATTGAGATGGTCCGGCTTGCGCTGGGCCCGCTCTTAGAGCTCGCGCTCGGAGGCACGGCAGTCGGTACGGGCCTGAATGCGCCTGCGGGATTTGCCCAAAAGGCGGCAGAAGAGATCTCTGCCCTGACGGGGAAAAATTTCGTGACATCACCCAACAAGTTCCACGCGCTGACCTCGAAGGACGAGATCGTCTTTGCCCACGGCGCTGTGAAGGCGATGGCAGGGGATATGATGAAGATCGCCAACGATGTCCGCTGGCTGGCGAGCGGTCCGCGCTGCGGCCTGGGCGAGATCCGCATCCCGGAGAACGAGCCGGGAAGCTCCATCATGCCGGGCAAGGTCAATCCGACCCAGTGCGAACAGGTCACGATGGTCGCTGTCCAGATCATGGGCAACGATGCCGCGATCGGTTTTGCCGCCTCGCAGGGAAATTTTGAACTGAATGTCTTTATGCCGGTGATCGCCTACAACTTCCTGCAGTCCGTGCGGCTTTTATCGGAATCCATCCTTTCCTTCACGAAGAACTGCGCGGAGGGGATCGAGGCGGACACAGAGAAAATGCGTCACAACCTCCACAACTCCCTCATGCTCGTGACAGCGCTCAATCCCTATATCGGATATGAGAACGCTGCGAAGACCGCGAAACTCGCTTATCGGGAGAACATCTCCCTGCGGGAGGCCTGTGCCCGGCTGGGCTTCCTCACTCCAGAGCAGTTTGACGAAGTGTTTCATCCGGAAGAGATGGTGTAGGATCTTCCCTGCAGTCGGACCGGGGTTCGGACAGCCGGGAATCTTCCCTGCAGTCGGACCGGGGTTCGGACAGCCGGGGATCGTCCTCAGGGAAGGAGTCAGTGTCCCGGGGGGAGGGAAGCGGATCTTCCGCCGCGCTGCTGCGCGGGGAATAGAGGACAGGCCGCTCTTTCCGGATATTTCTGAATGCAGAGTGCTTCTTCATCCGTTTTTCCTTCCTTTCGGCATCTTGTGTCTGTGAATGCGCATCCGCAGACATGTATGGATACGGTCCTGCCGCCGCGTGTGCTGCCGCGGCTTTTGTCCGTTGCAAAGCAGGCCGGCGCAGATTTATTATAGAAAATAAGAAATCTGATTTCAATGTCCGATTCCTTACCGGGACACATAATTGTCTGCATGACGCGGACATACATACAAAAGAAAAAAAAAACAAGAATAAAGAAGGAGGAGATTGCTGTGGAATACAGAACATTCGGAGATACACTGGTCGTGCGTCTGGATCCGGGGGAGGAGATCTGCGCCAGCCTTCTGGATATCGCGGAAAAGGAAAATATCATTCTGGCGGAGCTCCAGGGGCTCGGAGCCATCAATGAGTTCACGACCGGCGTTTTCGATACGGTAGCAAAAGAGTATCACGCGAACAGCTTCAAGGGTGTCTATGAGATCACTTCTCTGGTCGGGACCCTGACAAGAATGGAGGGAAAGCCCTATCTGCATGCGCACCTGAGTGCCGGGGACGCAAAAGGAAATGTTGTCGGCGGTCATCTTAATGCAGCCATCATCAGCGCGACGGCGGAGATCGTGATCCGTAAGATCGACGGCGCAGTCGGCCGCCGTTACAGTGAGAAGATCGGACTCAATCTGTTTGAGTTCAATGTCTGATCAGCCGGTTGGCTGTGAGACTCCTGATTCTGACTTTCGTGAGAATGTAACCGGACAATGCCCGATGACGACAAAGAAAGAGCAGGCAGCTGGGGCTGCCTGCTCTTTGTGTGCATAAGAGAGTCTGCGCCGCATAAGGAGGTCTGCCTCGTATAAGAGGGTCTGTGGCGCATAAAGAGGTCTGCTTCGTATAAGAGGATCTGCGCCGCAGGTCACTGCCTTTTCAGAGACTCATAGTAGGCGGACAGGCGTTGCTGCATCTCCTCGGAGGCCTGAAGCTCCTGTACCAGTTTGAACAGGGCAGGTGCCTCCTGCCTGGAGACGTGGATCCATTCCGGAGATGGATCATCAGTCGTGCCGGTCAGGTAGGCTGCGGAGGTCCCGAACTTCCAGGCGATATACTCTACGATCTGCGTGGAGGGTGTGCGTTCACCGTGCTCATACCTTCCGTATCCCATTTTGGAGAGGTTCAGCAGACCGGCAGCTTCTGTTTTGTTCAGACCGAGATTCTTCCGGACGGATGCAAGACGTTCGGGGTTCAGATGATTTGACATAATATATTCTCCCTGGCTTGAAAGCCTTTGAAACAGAGTTGCGATACAAAGATATGTTACATTATATCAGAAAAAAAGGAAATAGAATTTTGACATTGACATTCCTGCGGAGCGTGGTAGCATTTGGGATACAGTTCAGACCCACCTGAAGCCTCGAGGTGTTTTTGAGCGGTTCTCAGCGAAAAAACCTGAGTGCAAAGGCGTTCGGCGCGCGAAACGCATTGGAATCGCCGAACGCAACGTTAACTGTTCACGCCCTCAGGAGGGCGTGAGCAGATAACAGCATTTTGGATACATCCCGAAAAGGGATTGAGGGGAGGAAAAAGATATAGATATGAAAAAGAAAATGGGAAGGGGCGTCCTCTTTGCCGTCATCGTCGCAGCGGCCGTTCTCGCTGCTGCTGCAGGCGGTGCCGCCTGGTATATGCATGCCTTGCGGAGCGGCAATGATTTCCTGACGGGCACACGGATCAACGGGACCAGTGTCTCCGGAAAGACCCCCGCGGAGGCGGCTGTCCTGTTCCGGGACGAATTTGAAGGCGGGCAGGTCGTGCTGACGGAGAACGGGAAAGAGGTCTTCCATGCAGCGCTTCCGGACCTGGGCTACACCCTGGATACAGAGGCGCTGGAAAAGACTTTTACAGAATATGTGGAAGCTGAAAAGGCAGATCTGCGAAGTGTGCTCGATGTACTGCGGGAGGGAAATGCATTCTCTGTACAGCTCCCGTACCGGCTGGACGAGGAGATTTTCCGGGAGGCTGTCCGGGCGGAAGCCCTCTCTGTTCCCAGAAAGAAAAACGAGAACGCGAAGATCCTTTATTACGAGAAGGAGAGGAAGTGTAAGATCAAACCGGAAGTGCAGGGAACGGAGCTGGACGATGAGGACCTGCAGACCTGGCTGCGCGGCGAAGTCGAGGCAGTGCTGGGAGCTTCGGCAGGGAATGAAGCTTCCGGAGGTGTGACAGCAGATGCCGGGGAAGGTCATTCCGGGGAGGCCGCTGCGGAACTTTCTGCGGAGAAGAAAGAGGGCGGTCCGGCAGACTGCACGGTCGAGCGCGCGATCCCCAGAGCCCTGTATATTCCGCCGGAAAAGACCGCGGACGACGAAAAAATGCAGGAAAAATGCAGGATCCTGAACGAGTATGCAGGCGAGACCGTCACCTATGTGTTCGGCGACAAGACAGAGACCCTGGATTTTAAGACCTTCATGAACTGGCTGAAGATCAAAGACGGAAAGGTGAGTGTGAAGGAGGACGAGGTCAGGGCCTATGTCCGGAAGCTGGCGGGAAAATACGAGACCCGCTACAGGGAGCGGGATTTCACGACGACCTGGGGAAATGTAGTCACCTTCTCTCCGGGACTGAATGAGTATGGCTACACGATCCTGGAGGATGAGGAGACGGCGCAGCTGATGCAGGATCTCCTGTCCGGGAAGTCCGTGGAGCGCGAGCCGGTCTACCAGATCTACGGACCCTGGGGAGATCCCCTTTTCCTGAAGCGCAGCGGGACGGATGATCTCGCGGGCACCTATGTGGAGGTCAGCATCAGCGCCCAGCACATGTGGTACTATATCGACGGTGCGCTCTTTGTCGAGAGCGATGTCGTGACCGGAGATGTCACCCTGGACCAGGGAACTGCGACCGGCGTTTTTCCGCTCGCTTTCAAGCAGAGTCCGTCCATCCTGCGGGGCGGCGAGGGCAAGAAAAAATACGAGACCAAGGTGCAGTACTGGATGCCCTTCTACGAGGGCCAGGGCCTGCATGACGCGTGGTGGAAGAGTGTCTTCGGGGGCAGTGAGTATATAGGCAACGGTTCTCACGGCTGCGTCAATCTCCCTCCGTCGGTCGCGGAGACGGTCTACAACAACATCGTGCCGGGCACAGCGATCATCATTTACTACTAAACACTGAAAAACCATCCGGTGGAGCATGTGCTTCCATCGGATGGTTTTATTCTTCCTCGCGCAATACCCGTGACTTCAGTCGTGAGATACGCGCAAGCGAGTCTTGAATCTTCTAATCATTTGTCCCTGCGGGACTGGAGGATCCGGATGCCGTTGACTTCGATGTCGTCGGCGACGGGGATCGTGAGGTATTCGATCCCGTCGATGAAACGGGTCCTGATCATATCCGCCATCTCCGCCTTTACGGTGATCCGCAGGCTGGGGGTCTTGATCTCCAGCTTCTTGGTGTCGGCGATATTTTCCGCGGCCAGGGTGCCTCCCTCACCGACAGCCTCTTCGAAGGCTTCGTCGAAGGTGTCGAGGGAGTCCTGCGGAGCGCCGTTCTCATAGAGGATGCGGCGTAGCTGTACTTTCTCGATCTGGGGAGGTTCGCCGCTGTCCTTTTCCTGCTCCACGAGCTGTCCGATGGCCTCGTGGATGTTTTTCACATTTTCAAAATCACAGTCCCGGCCCAGGGTGGCCTCCACGACGTTTTTGAACACGTCCCGCTGGTCATCCTCGGGGAGGGGCATGGGGCATCCCAGAAGCTCTGCCGGCAGTTCTTCGTGGAGTTCGTCGGGGCGGCGGGCAAAGTAGAGGACCTGGTGGATATCCGTGTTCCTGTCATTGAAGGCCGGGTAGAGGAAGCCAGCCCCGGGCCGCTGCACAGCCCAGTCGCGGCGGCGGTCCAGAAAGGTCTTTTCCTCCGAGTCGTAGCACAGGCCCTCCTTCAGCAGGATCACGGGACAGAGGCTGCACAGGATGAAGGAATAGACATAGTCGGAGGCATCCTCCATATCGATGCCGTCCGATGTGCGGCCGGGAATGTCGTAGACGCCGTGTGCGAGCAGGATCAGATATTTGTCCGGAAAGGCGGCAGTCTCGATGACGCGGTCAAAAAAGGCGCGCACCAGGGTGTTGTCCTCCAGCCCGGACTGCTGCAGGCGGTACAGCAGATCCTGCCGGCCCCCGGCTTCCTCCTCCGCAAGCGGAAACTCCAGGTTGAAAAGGTTTTTGCCGGGTTTTCCCGACAGCGTCTGCCGGAAGAGCTCGCAGTACTTTTCGACTGTGGACTCCTCCAGGGCAAGGAAGGTCTCCTGCAGTTCTGTCACGATCTCCCGGTTTTCATCTACATAGCATCCCCGGATCCGGTCGATCCGGCAGTTGTTCATCGTCATCAGTTTGCGGATCTCCGCAATTGCTTTTTTGTCCAAATGCTGCCTCGCTTTCTTTCCAGGAAGCTGTCCTCAGGATGTTCTGGAAGTTGTTCTCAAGATGGTTGTTCTATGTGGGTTACAGTACAGACCCACCTGAAGCCTCGTGGTGTTTTCCGCGTCTTTTTCGCGAAAAAACCGGGTAGACCTATGTGGCTCAAGCCCGGAACCGCCGCGGCTCCCTATCATATCATATTTGGAGATTCGATGCTATAATACTTGCAAAGCGTTCAGGCAGCGATACTACTTGCAAAGCATTCAGGCAAGGACCCGGAAGAACCCGGAAAAGAAAGGAGTAAATATGGCGACACCACACAATGCAGCGAAGATCGGAGAGATTGCAAAGACCGTCCTTCTGCCGGGGGATCCCCTGCGGGCGAAGGTGATCGCAGACACATTTCTTGAAGACCCGGTGCAGTTCAATGCCGTCCGCAATATGTTCGGATTCACAGGGACCTACAAGGGAAAAGCCGTTTCGGTCATGGGAACGGGCATGGGGATCCCGTCCATCGGCATCTACAGCCATGAGCTGATCCATGTATACGGCGCGCAGAACCTGATCCGCATCGGCTCCTGCGGTGCGATCACCGACAGGGTGAAGATCGGAGACATCGTCATGGCCCAGGGGGCCTGCACGGACTCCAACTATGCCTACCAGTACGGCCTGCACGGCACATTCTCGGCGATCGCCGATTTCGGCCTGCTCTCGGCAGCAGTGGATGCGGCGAAGGCCCACGGCTTTCCGTATGCGGTCGGCAACGTAAATTCCACGGATATTTTTTATAATGAGCTTCCGACATGGAAGGATTGGGCGAAGATGGGATGCCTGGCCTCTGAGATGGAGACCTATGCCCTCTACTGCAACGCGGCCCGCGCCGGTGTGCGCGCCCTCGGGATCTTTACGGTCTCGGATTCCCTCGTAACCGGGGAGGAGACTACGGCGCAGGAGCGCCAGAACAACTTCACCAATATGATGGAGGTCGCCCTGGATGTGGCAGCGCAGCTGTAGAAATATGCGTCTGTTTTTTCGTATGGAATCGTTCTTTCTCTAAAATTTCCTGATAAAAAAAGCATCCCCCTGCAGGATGCTTTTTTATCAGGAATACTGCTGCTCCCGGGGACAGAAGGGCGGCCGGGGCAGGCTTCTGCAGTGCCGCCTCCCGGGAGCGGATATAAGGCGGGGGACACCTGAGACCGCCTCAGTAATCCTCCAGAAAGCTGTGCTTTTCTCCGTGGAGTTTGTAGCCCAGGACCTTGTTCAGAACGACGTTCTCCGTCGCGCGGAAGATGTTGCTCTCGACCTGGGGATTGGTCTCCTTGAGGGCGGCGATGAGCTTTTTCGTCTCCAGCCGCTTGGAGTTGGAGGTGCCGTCGTCGGCACAGCTCGAGCAGGTCTCGGTAAACTTGCAGGCGCACTGGATGAAACGCAGTCCGTTGTGGTCGCGCCAGCGGATGATGTCCTTTTCCCGGACGAGGTACATGGGGCGGATAAGCTCCATGCCCTCGAAGTTGGTGCTGCGGAGTTTGGGCATCATGGCCTGGTACTGGCCGGAGTAGAGCATGCCCATGAGGATGGTCTCGATCACGTCGTCGTAGTGGTGGCCGAGGGCGATCTTGTTGCAGCCGTGCTCCCTGGCAAAGCGGTAGAGGTATCCGCGGCGCATGCGCGCACACAGGTAACAGGGGGATTTTTCTATGTTGAAGACCGCGTCAAAAATGTCGGTCTCAAAAAACTCGATCGGGATTCCCAGGAGCCGTGCATTGTTTTCGATAATGCCGCGGTTTTCACGGTTGTAGCCGGGATCCATGCACAGAAAAACGAGGGAGAAGGGAAACTTGTTGTGGCGCTTGAGCTCCTGGAAGAGCTTTGCCATCAGCATGGAATCCTTGCCGCCGGAAATGCACACGGCGATGCGGTCGCCCTCCTCGACCAGGCCGTACTGGACGACAGCTTTCTCAAAGCGGCCGACGAGGTCGTGCTTAAATGTTTTTCGCAGGGATTTTTCGATATCGCCGCGCCGCTGCTCATCCTGTGCGGCCCGGTAGCTCTCCTCGAGGGCCCAGCGCCCGTACCCGCCCGCGAGGCTGCATACGTTTTTCCATCCCTTTTCCCGAAAGGCTTCGGCGGCATCGCGGCTGATCAGCCCGTACTTGCAGTACAGGACAATGGGCAGGCCTGCGCACAGGGCGTCCTCCAGGCGGGCAGAGGCATGGAAGGTCTCTTTGGAGATGTCTCCGGAGTCCTCTCTGTCTACCTCTCTGTCCGCTGGCGCTTCCGGTAGCGATGCGTGGTCAGACGTGGTTTTCGAAGAGCCGGCGGGGGAAATCTGTGCCTCTCCGGCGGTCACCTTCATTGAACCGGAGGGAGAAATCAGTGCATCCCGGGTGCGCTCCTCCACAGGACTGGCGGGGAGCTTCTGTACAAAATCGAGGAGCTCTGCTTCTGAGATCCTCACCGCTCCCTCCATCATCCCGTAGGCGCAGGAGGCTTCGTCCCGCAGATCGACGGCAAGCCAGGTCCCGCGGGACCACTGCAGAAGGTCCTGTGCGGAGACTTCCAGAGGGAGCGTGTCCTGCGAAGCATGGACATTTATGGCAGCTTTCGTGTTTGAAATGTTATGATCAGTCATGTCAGTTCCTGGAAAAAAGAAAGATGTAACGAAGGATGTTCAGTTTCATGAAAAGGAGACAGGAAGGAGACAGGGGTCAGTTCTCTGTCTCCCTTTTCCAGGGGAGACAGAGAACTGACCCCTGTCTCCACCTGTCTCCACCCTGCTTTACTGTATCCTGCCGGGAGGGGAAAGTCAATCAGGGAGCTGCGCGTGATATTCGAAACCCGAGGCGTTTTTGAGCGGAAAACCTGAGAGGACGGCATGAACAGACAAAATTGCCTGAAATTGCAAAAAATGCCTAAAATGACAAAAAATGCCTAAACTTGCAAAAATTATACCCCGGCCGTACAATATTGATACGGAAAGAGGATGTGTCAACTGCATCTCACGAAGAAAAGGAAATTGTTACTGATGAAAAACCCTTTCACCCCTACATTCGGAATGGTGCCGCCGGTACTGGCAGGACGGAAAATAATTCTGGCAGACATGAGCAGGGCATTTGAGAACTGGCCCGGGGATCCGAATCTGTCCAGCATTCTGATTGGTCCGAGAGGCTCCGGAAAGACCGCACTTCTCTCCTGTATCGGAGAGAGAGCCCGTGAGTCAGGATGGCTTGTAGTCGATACAGTTGCAGTGGAAGGCATGCTCGAGGATATCCTGCAGCAGGCTTTGAAAACCGCCTCGGAGCTGGCTGGTACCCCGCAGAAAAAGCATTTGACAGGAGTAAAAATCGGACAGATCCGTGGGCTGGAATGGACGACAGACACTTCTTCTGATGTAAATTGGAGAATGCGTATGGAGACTCTGCTCGAGAAGCTGAAGGAGCAGGATGTCGGTCTGCTGATGACAGTGGATGAAGTGCGTGCAGATGTTCCCGAGATGATCCGGCTGGCTTCTACCTATCAGCTCTTTATCCGGGAGGGCGCGAAGGTCAGCCTGGTCATGGCGGGACTGCCTGCCAATGTTGACAGCCTGATCAGCAATGAGGATGTCTCATTTCTCAGGCGTTCCAGACAGCATGACCTTGCCCGTATCAGTGACAGTGAGATCAGCCGCGCATTTCGCATGACCATAGAGAGCGAAGGAAAGCGGATCGAGGAAGAGGCGCTTTCCTCAGCTGTCGCCGCTTCAGGAGGATATCCTTATATGATGCAGCTGGTTGGCTTTTCCATGTGGGAAGAATGTCAGGATGAGGCTGTGATTAGCGGGATTCATGCGGAACGGGGGATCAGCCTGGCAGTAAAGGATTTCAAAAACGGAGTTCTTCGGAGTACATACAGAGAACTCTCAAAGGGGGACAGGACATTTCTGCGGGCTATGCTTCCGGATCGTGAATTCAGCCGCCTGTCAGATGTCGCAGGTAGAATGGGAAAGAAAACAGGTTATGCATCCACCTATAAGACCCGCATGCTGAAAGCAGGCGTAATCGAAGAGGGTGCCGGACAGACATTTTCATTCGCAATCCCTTTCTTCAGAGAGTATTTTCAGGAGCAGGAAGAAGTGGATACAAAGATTTGAGAAGCAAAAAGCAGGGGAGCGGTACTATGAGATTTCTTCAGGGGGATACTTTTCTGACCAGATTCCTGAGCAGGCTGATCGATCTGCTCATAGTCAGTGTGCTGTGGTTTCTGTGCAGCATTCCGCTGGTCACGATGGGGGCGTCCACGACGGCGATGTATGACGTGACGCTGCACCTGGTCTTTGATGAGGGGAGCGGAATCGTCCAGACTTTTTTTTCCTCCTTCAAAAAGAATTTTGTGCGGTCGACGGTGACGTTTCTGGCCTTTCTGGGTCCGGGCTCTTTCTGGGTGCGGATCTGTTTGCCGCGGTCAGATGGGATACGGGGATCCGCCCTGTCCTGATCTTCATGATCCTCGCGGCCTGCTGGTTCTGGGCGGCAGCCTTCACCCATGCATTTCCCGGTCTCGCCTGGTATGAGGGAAAGCCGGCAAAGGTGGTGAAAAAAGCCTTTCTGATGGCGATGCGAAACGGGGTCTTTACAATGTTTATTATCCTGTTGAACATCATGCCGGTTCTGTTTCTGGTCAGGCGCTTTACCTCCGCCAGCTTCGGGCAGTGGCTGATCCTGTATTTTCTGCTGGGAAGCGGGACGGTGGCCTACCTGGCTTCCCTCCATATCGCCCGTCTGTTTGCCCCGGAGAAGATGGAGGAGCTGGAACGGCGGGAGGAATGAGGGCAGAGGTCCCGGAAAATGCAGGCTGGCACTGCAGTACAGGCTGGCGCTGCCAGGCAGGCTGGCGCTGCAGGGCAGGCTGTATCGCAGGGCATATACTTTTTAAAAGTAAAAATCAGGAATTGCCCGACTGAAAGAGGGCAAAAAGAGGGCAAGGGAAGAGAGCATAAAAATGTAATGTAGACAGGTTTGCGAATATACATAAAGCGAAAAGGCATGCTGTACAGAAGAGACGGACTGTATATGGTGATAATGCACAAGTGTACCTGTAAAAATTGTGTATTATCACTATTTTTTTCGGGTGCGGAGTTGGCATATTGACAATTTCTGACAAATCAGGTACCATTAAACCGAAATATGGAACGGGTTCCACAACCTCCGGCTCAAAGGCATACAGCTGCCGCAGCGTGCACTGCGGTATTTTTTTCAAGGGAATGTGGAACGGGTTCCACATGTACTATTCAACAGCTGCCTGAGGCAGCACAAGATGAAAAGGAGGACAGTATGAAAAAAGTTGTCAGTTTACTTCTGGCATCTGCGATGGCGCTGAGCCTGGCCGCCTGCGGCGGTTCCGGCAGCTCCGGCAGTTCCGCCCCCGCCGGCGGTGCTGATGCGTCATCCGGCACCACTACAGAGGCGGCGGCTCCCGCTGCGGATGCAAGCAGCTCCGAGGCTGTTTCGATCAGCATCTGGCAGCCCACCGATAAGGAAGCCGTTGAGAACTGGTGGGTGGAAAAGATCAATGCCTGGAACAGCGAGCACCCTGACATCCAGGTCTCCAGAGAAGCGATCGACCGCTCCGATTCCTACGCCTATGACAACAAGGTCGCTACAGCAGTGACCTCCAACGATCTGCCGGACATCCTGTTTGTCGACGGCCCGCAGGTCTCCTATTATGCGGCAAACGGCATCATCGTTCCGATCACAGATTATTTCCCGGATACTTCCGATTTCGCGGAATCCACAGTGGCCCAGTGCACGTATGACGGCCAGCTCTATGCCATCTCTGCTACGGAGTCTTCTGTTGCTTTCTATTACAACAAGGATATGCTCAAAGAGTGCGGCGTCGATACCGATGATCTCGACTCCAGAACCCTTGAGAACCCGATCACATGGTCCGAGATGGCTGAGATCGCCGAGAAGTGCACCACTGACAGCTATGTCGGCACGCACATCGTCATGGACCACGGCGAGGGCCTTCCCTATGCACTGGAGCCCATGTACATCTCCGAGGGCAAGGATTATATCTCTGAGGACGGCACAACTGCAGAAGGTTTTGTGAACAGCGACGAGGCTGTCAAGACCACTGCGTTCATCGCCAACTTCATCGCAAAGGGCCAGGCGAACGTCGACCCGATCACAGATGAATTCCTGAACAAGGCCTGCGCGACCATGATCGGCGGCTCCTGGGAAGTGGCTACACTGGAAGCAAATGCGGACTTTGACTGGGGCGTGACCTACTATCCTGTCGCAGACGACACCAAGAAGGCTGTTTCTCCCTGCGGCGACTGGTCTGCAGCTGTTACCAGGGACTGCGATAATGTTGAGGCAGCAGGTCAGTTCCTGCAGTGGCTGATGGGCACTGAGAACGTCGCTTCCTATGCAGCGGCGATCGCAAAGCCCGCCACCAGGGCAACTGCCTATGACGATCCCGCCATGGCTGACTACAAAGATGGCCCCAGGGCTCTCCTCGTCGAGCAGCTTCAGAACACCGCTGTTCCGAGACCCCGTACTCCTTCCTATGCTACCTTCTCCACTGACTACGCGGAAGCTATGACCAACATCCTTGCCGAAGCTGCTTCCAACGGTACCGTTGACGAAGCTTACATCAAGGAAGAACTGGACGGCGTTTCCACGAAGTTCACGGAAGATTACACGACCTACTATCAGTAAGAAGTAAGGCGCTGCCCGATCATAACCCGGAAAAGACATGAGGCGCTTCCTGCGTTATGAAGCGGCAGACCTGAGCAACACCTTATAATTCCTACGGTCACAAGCTTTTTGAACCGGCTGTACCGGATCGCGGTACAGCCGGTTTGTACAGTCAGAGGAACTGTAAATACATCTTCATAAAAAAGGAATTTATTATGGCCAACACCAAAAAATTCTCTGACAGAAAAAAGGACGAGAGAGCTGCGGCGTACATCTTTACGACGCCTGCGATGATCCTGCTGGTCGCGTTCCTGGTGGTTCCCATGATCTACACGGTGTACTACTCCGTTTTCAAGTATCAGGTCATGAGGCCGGATGACATCGCGTTCGTCGGGATGGACAACTACGCCAAGCTTTTCAAGGACATGGATTTCTGGCAGTCCCTGAAAAACACCTTTTACTTCACGGTCATCGTCGTGCCGGTGCAGTGCGTGCTGGCTCTGGCGCTGGCACTTCTCGTATCCAAACGGTTCAGGGGCGTTTCTATTTTCCGTACCATGTACTTCAGCCCGCAGCTGACCTCCATGGTCGTCATCTCCGTGTTGTGGACGGTCCTGTACAACTCCAACCCCAACACAGGTCTGATCAACTCGATCCTGGTCGGCCTCGGTATGCAGCCGATCAATTTCCTGACGAATGCCAAGACAGCCATGAATGCGATCATCTTCATGTCGGCCTGGCAGGGCGCAGGATACCAGATGATGATCTTCCTGGCAGGACTGCAGGGGATCCCGACAGAGCAGTATGAAGCTTCTGCCGTGGACGGTGCCACAAAGTGGCAGCAGTTCTGGAATATCACACTTCCGAACCTCAAGGGCACGATCAAGTACGTCGTCATGATCACCATGATCCAGGCGATGAAACTGTTCACCCAGCCCTATGTCATGACGCAGGGTGGTCCGCGCAACGCTACGAAGACCATGGTGTATTACATCTATACACAGGGTTTCCAGAAGGGTAATTTCGGATATGCGTGCTCTGTCGCGGCAGTCTTCTTCGTCATCGTCGTCGCCATGTCTCTGATCCTCCAGAGGATCACCAACGCAGAGTAAGAAAGGAGGGGAATCATGAAATCCAAAAAAGGATCAGCAATGCTGGGCAAGTTTTTGTTTTACTTTGGAAATGCTGTGATCGGCATTATTTTCGTCTCCCCCCTGATCTGGATGATCTCGGCATCCTTTAAGCCGGAGGCAAGGATCTTTGCAAATATGAATTCGCTGTCCACCTTCCTGCCCGAGCAGGCATCTCTGGACAACTATTTTGAAGTGTTCAGGCGCATCAATATGGCAAACGTCTTCAAAAACACCCTGCTGTATATCGCCCTGATCCTGATCCTGGACCTGATCATCAACTCGATCTGCGGGTATGCACTTGCAAAATTTGATTTCAAGGGGCGGGGGCTGATGCTCAGCTTCATCGTCGCGCTGATGGTCCTTCCGATGGAAGCGATCCTTCTGCCGCTCTATATCGAGATGTCCCAGCTGGGGTGGGTCAACACCCTGCAGGCTCTGGTCATCCCCTTTATCGCCAAGTGCTTCTCCATCTACATGTTTTACAACTTCTTCCACGACATTCCGGATGACCTGCTGGAAGCGGCCGCGATCGACGGCAGTTCTCCCGTGCGGACCTTCTTCCAGATCGTCATGCCGATCTCCAAGACGGTCTATGCGACAGTCTTCATCCTGGATTTCGTGGCACACTGGAATGACTTCATGTGGCCTTTCCTGGTCATGACGGGAGAGGATAAGCGCACGATCCAGCTGGCCGTGCAGTCCTTCTTCAGCACGAGCCCCGTGCACTACAGCGCGATCATGGCGGCCCTGGTGGTTTCCGCGATCCCTATGATCGTGATGTTCATCTTCATGCAGAAGTACTATGTGGAAGGTATCGCTTCGTCCGGTATCAAGGGCTGATGACGAGTCTTTTCACAACGGTTCCTTGACGGACTGCTTCGACAGGAAGCAGCAAGGAGACAGGAGGAGACAGGGGTCAG
>JAFWDM010000095.1 GCA_017513005.1 Lachnospiraceae bacterium | reverse complement strand
CCACCACCACGGGCATGATGCCGATGAAGTCTTCGGCAGCTGGGGGATGGAGACCCCTTCCAGGTTCACAGCGGATGAGATCGCCGGTATCCTGAAGGAACTCGAAAATGAAGAAAAATACGGCTATGTCCTTCGCTCCAAGGGAATGGTCCAGGCCCAGGACGGCACCTGGATCCATTTCGACTATGTTCCGGAGGAGTCCGAGATCCGGACAGGCGCCGCAGATGTCACGGGCAAGATCTGTGTCATCGGCGCAAAGCTGAACGAAGAGGCGCTGGCTATGCTGTTCAAGCGCAGACAGGCATAAGGGAAACAGAATCAGAAACATCCGGGCGACTGCCGGTACAGAGCCGGGGCCCTGCAATACACATAAAGATAAGGTATGTTTGATTTTTTAAAGGAAAATAAAAAAGTGGAAAAAAAGCCTGTATATGTCATCAATGGTTTTCTTGACAGCGGGAAAACCTCGTTTATCGCTTATACGATCGGGCAGCCCTATTTTCAGGTCCAGGGGACGACACTGCTCATCCTCTGCGAGGAAGGAGAGTGCGAGTACAGGGAGGCCCTTTTAAAGGAATCCGGGACAGTACTCGAGAAGATTGAGGACATTGAGGAATTCACGACATCCCGCCTGATGGAGCTCGAGAAAAAGCACAGGCCGGAGCGTGTCCTGATCGAGTGGAACGGCATGTGGGACTTCCGCCGTTTCAGGATTCCCAATGCCTGGCGGCTGGAGCAGCAGATCACGACGATCGATGCCTCCATGTTCAATATCTATTTCAACAATATGCGCTCTCTGGCAGCGGAACAGCTGCGGGCGTCCGAACTGATCATGTTCAACCGCTGTGACGATATAGACGAGAAGGACCTCGTCAGCTATAAGCGAAACGTCAAGGCGATCAACCAGAAGGCAGACCTGGTCTTTGAGGATTCTGAAGGCGAGATCGACATGACGACCGAAGAAGATCTGCCCTTTGACATCAACCAGGATCCGATCCCCCTGGAAGGACTTGATTACGGCATCTGGTATATCGACGCGATGGAGCACCCGGACAGGTATGTCGGAAAAAATATCACCTATGTCGGGATGGTCATGCGGCCGAAGGACTTCCCTGCCGGATACTTTGTACCCGGGAGGATGGCCATGACCTGCTGCGCCAATGATATGACATTTCTGGGATATGCCTGCAGATCCGAAAAAGCCGATGCCTTCCCGGAACGCCAGTGGGTGAAGATCACTGCCGGTATCCGGAAAGAGGATTTCGGGCCCTACGGCGGTCCCGGCGTTGTGCTCGAAGCGGCGGACGTGGAGCCGGCGGCCCAGCCAGAGGAGCCTGTGATCAATTTCGCGGGCTGACACATAAGACAGAGATGGTTCGCACAAGGGTGGATCATCTCTTTTGTGTATCTATGGAAATACTGTGCAGAGTCGCAGGCCTGCCCCTTTTTCACAGCGCTTTTTTTGCACTGTGCTGCAGTTTTTCCGGACAAAAAAGGCCGGGATGCGAAGGCGGAGGAAGTCAGGAGCAGGCATGCCCTGCAGGCATAGGCAGGAGCAACCTGCTGATCAAGGCGGTGGGCGACCTGCAAGGCATGCCCTGCAGGCATAGGCAGGAGACCCGCGGACGGGTCATTGAAAAAAAGGAATTCGATAAGCATGAAGAACAACAGAGAACTGACGGCTCTTCTGGAGGAAGTGGCGGCAGGAAAGACCACTCCGGAGGAAGCTGCGCTGCAGATCCGGGAAGTGCCTTTTGAGGATCTGGGCTTTGCAAAACCGGATCTGCACAGGGGCATGCGCCAGGGAATCCCCGAGGTGATCTACGGGGCAGGGAAAACCCCGGAACAGATCCTGGAGATCACAAGTGTACTGGTCCGGCACGGGCAGAAGACCGTCCTGATCACCCGCATGGCAAAGGAGGCTGCAGACCTGATCAAAGAGGAGTTTCCACTCGAGTATGAACCTGTCAGCGGTGTGGGCATCGTAGGGGATCTGCCGTCTCCGGATGGAAAAGGGACCATCGTCGTCGCAACGGGCGGCACCAGCGATATGCGTGTCGCCGAAGAAGCAGCCCTGACGGCACAGGCATTCGGCAATACGGTCATCCGACTCTACGATGTCGGTGTGGCGGGCATCCACCGCCTGCTGGCCCATCAGCATGAGATCCAGTCGGCCCGCGTCATCATCGCGATCGCCGGCATGGAGGGCGCCCTGGCGAGTGTGATCGGGGGCCTGGCGGCCTGTCCTGTGATCGCGGTACCTACGAGTGTCGGGTACGGCGCTTCCTTCGGGGGGCTTTCCGCGCTTTTATCCATGCTCAATTCCTGCGCGAGCGGGGTCAGCGTCGTCAATATCGACAATGGATTCGGGGCAGGATATCTCGCCAGCATGATCAATCATCTGGACTGATGATCCGGGTCCTGCGCCCCTGAAAAGCCATCGAGGCGGCCTGTCTGCCATGCTCAGACCATCCGGACGGCCGGCTTTCGGTGCTTCTGAGCGAGTCTTGAAACTGCAGTACGGAGGATATAGATGAAAACACTGTATTTGGAATGTAATATGGGCGCTGCCGGGGATATGCTGTCGGCTTCTCTTCTGGAGCTGCAGCCGGATCCGGATAAGGCTGTCGAAAAGCTGAACGCACTGGGAATCCCGGGAGTCACATTTTCATCGGAGAAAATGGAGAAGTGCGGGATCTGCGGCACGCACCTGCAGGTGAAGGTGAATGGAGAGGAAGAGGAGAGCCTCCACTTACACTCCGGACATGAGCATCACGAACACAGCCGCGGAGAGGATCACGGGCACCACCATCATCACGACCATGTCCACCACAGCCTGTCAGATATCAGGAAGATCGTAGAAAGCCTTCCCGTGCCGCAGGAGGTTCAGGGGAACATCATAAAGGTGTACCGCTGCATCGCAGAGGCCGAAAGCCATGCGCACGGAAAACCTGTTGGAGAGGTGCATTTCCATGAGGTGGGCGCAATGGAT
Source organism: Lachnospiraceae bacterium (assembly GCA_017513005.1). Classification (GTDB taxonomy): domain Bacteria; phylum Bacillota; class Clostridia; order Lachnospirales; family Lachnospiraceae; genus CAG-791. Next base: position 10,781 of record JAFWDM010000095.1, on the reverse strand, counting down.
GCTGTGGCGGATATCACAGCTTTCTGCCTGCTTCTGCATGAACTGGCGCCTGACCGTGTACTCGCCTCCCCTGTCAAAACAGGTTTCGGGGAAGTGCACTGTGCCCATGGGATCCTTCCTGTTCCCGCCCCGGCAACGGCCTTTATTCTGCAGGGGGTCCCCGCCTATGCCGGAGAGATCCGCGGTGAGATGTGTACGCCTACGGGTGCAGCCATCCTCAAAAGTTTTGCGGAGAATTTCTGTACGCTGCCGCAGATGCAGGTGCACAGGATCGGGATCGGCTGTGGGAAAAAGGATTTTCCGCAGGCAAACTGCGTCCGCGCCTTCTGGGGGGAGACACCCGATTCCAGAGAGACAGTGATCGAACTTGCCTGCAATCTGGACGATATGACGCCGGAGGCGGTCGGCTTTGCGATGGAGGAACTCTTATCCGCCGGTGCGATGGATGTCTACACCATCCCGGTCACGATGAAAAAGAGCCGTCCGGGATTCCTTCTGACCTGCATGTGTCACGAAAATATGCGGGAAAAAATGCTGGAGCTCCTGTTCCGCCATACGACGACACTGGGCGTGCGCGAATATACCTGCAGCCGGTATACCATGGAGAGGTCTGTACAGAGCTTTCAGACATCGGTCGGGGACATCCGGCTGAAAAGTGTCCGCGGATGGGGGACGACCCGCGAAAAATACGAGTATGACGATCTGGCGAAAGCGGCCCGTGCCGGCGGCATCTCCCTGGCGGAAGCGGCAAGGCGCGCCGACGAGAGCCGGCGCAATGAATCGTAAACTTTACCGAACCGACTGCATGGGAAAAAATGCAATCTCCGGTTTGACACTGGCGGCACCTTTTTGTATGATAACAAGGTATGTTTTGGCAGAAGTTCCGTGTCATCTTCTGTCGGTCTTTCCTGCGGATCCTGTTTGCGCGGCTGCACAGTTTCCGGGAACAGGAGAGCATTCCAGAGTTACACAAGATAATAGATTGATCTGTTTTAACTGATTTTCGGAGGAAATGAAATGGCAAACATTAAATCTGCCAAGAAGAGAATTCTGACAAGTGAGAAGAGAGCGGCCAGGAACAAGGCTGTCAAGTCCGGCGTCAAGACCGTTGTCAAGAAGGTCCGTGCGGCCATCGAGGCCAATGACGCAGCTGCAGCTGCAGCAGCATTTGAGAGCGCAAAGTCCGTGATCGACAAGGCTGCCTCCAAGGGCGTTCTGCACAAAAATACCGCTGCCCGCAAGGTCGCCAGACTTGCCGCTGCCATCAACAAGGCGCAGTAATTTTCCGCAGGGAAAACAGCCTGGACAGAGAAAAACTTTTTAAGAGAGAAAAGCTTTTAAAAGAGAAATCTTTTTAAAAGAGAAAACCTTAAAAAAGGGAAGAGCTTTAAAAGTCATCGCCTCGCGAACGGAGGCGGTGACTTGTTTTTTTCAGCAAAGCCGTAACATCATTTTTCCGTTTGCTGGATAAGCGGGGGCGACATGCGCAGGAAAAAGAAGAAAACAGAAGACAATAAACGGTACAGGGGTACCAATGACAGAAAAAGGTTTGAGGAAGAGATCCGCCTCCTGAAAGAGGAGCCTGAAATACAGAAAATGGCTTCCTTCGGCATGCACGGCGGAAACAACACCCTGCAGCATGTCGAAAATGTAGCCAACATGAGCTTCCTCCTTGCACAGAAGCTGGGGATCCATGTGGATGAAGCGGCGCTGGCGCGCGGCGCCATGCTCCACGACTACTACCTTTATACCTTTAAGGATACGAAAATCAGTGCCTACAGGCATGGGATCAGCCATCCCGAGACCGCTCTGCGGAACGCCTCCAGATGCCACGATCTCACCGATAAGGAGGCAAATATCATCCGCAGCCATATGTGGCCCATGACCCTGCTGCACCCGCCCAGGAGCAAAGAGGCGGTGCTGGTCTGTCTGGCGGATAAATACTGTGCCGTAAATGAAATGCTTTTGAAAAGGCATGACCTTTCGAATGATAGGCGGAGGAAATGACTGTGGAACGTGATGAAAAAGTGACCAGACTGGCCGGACCGGTAAAGAAGGGCCTGGGACATCTCCTCTTCAGCAGATTGTTCCTGATCGTGGCATTGCTTTTGCTTCAGGTAGCCGTGTTTGCCTGCCTCTACCTGTGGGCGGCAAGCAAACACCCGGCTCTCCTCTCTCTGCACATGATCTTTTCCATTGTCATGATCGTCTACCTCTTCAACGATGAGATGGATGCGTCCGCCAAGCTGTCCTGGATGCTGGTCATGTCCATTGTGCCGATGACCGGAGCCATGCTGCTGCTCTTTACAAAGTCCAATGCCGGCCACCGCAGGCTGACGAAAAAGGTCAGAAAGCAGCTCGATCATACAAGGGAGGCACTGGACCAGGACCCCGGCCTGCTGGAAGAACTGAGCAGGGACGGCGAAGGGACAGACGACCTGAGAAGGTACCTCAACCGCAGCGGATGCTTCCCGATCTATGATAAAACCCGGGTGACGTATTTTCCTCTCGGGGAGAAAATGTTTGAAGCCATGGTGGAGGAACTTGAAAGAGCGGAAAAGTTCATCTTCCTGGAATATTTTATTATCACCGAGGGGTATATGTGGGGCCGTATTCTGGATATCCTGATCCGGAAGGCAAAGGAGGGAGTGGATGTCCGGGTCATGTATGACGGGATGTGTGAGACATTCTCCCTGCCGGACGGCTACTGGAAGCTGCTGGAAAAACAGGGGATCCATGCCAGGAGCTTTTCCCCCATCATGCCGATCGTGTCCTCCCACTACAATTACCGCGACCACCGGAAGATCCTGGTCATCGACGGCAGGACCGCCTTCAACGGAGGCGTCAACCTGGCCGACGAATATATCAACCGCATAGAGCGCTTCGGTCACTGGAAGGATACGGCGGTTATGCTCAAGGGCCCTGCCGTCAAAAGCTTTACCCTCATGTTCCTGCAGATGTGGAATCTGGAGGAGGAGGATCCTGCGTACGCGGCCTTCCTTTCCGTTCCGGACTATGAGGCGGCAGACGCGAAGGGATATGTCATGCCTTATGCCGACAGTCCCCTCGATCAGTACAAGGCGGGTGAGGCCGTCTATACGGATATCCTGAACCGGGCCACCGAGTATGTCCATATCATGACCCCCTATCTGATTCTGGACGGGGAGCTGGAAGCAGCCCTTCGTTTCGCGGCCCTACGCGGCGTGGACGTCAGACTGATTATGCCCGGGATCCCGGACAAGAAAGTGGCCTATGCCCTGGCCAAGACCCACTACAGGCACCTTCATGAGGCGGGGGTCAGGATCTATGAGTACACGCCCGGATTCATACATGCCAAGGTCTTTGTCAGCGATGATGAAAAGGCAGTCGTAGGCACCATCAACCTGGACTACAGGAGCCTCTACCACCACTTCGAGTGCGCGACCTATCTGTACAGGACGGATTGTATCCCGCAGATCGAAGAAGATTTCCAGAAGACCCTGGCGCACTGCACAGAGGTGACGGCGCAGACCATCAAAAACGAGAAGCTGTCTTACAGACTGACGGGAGAACTGCTCAAATGGCTGGCACCCCTGATGTGAGACACCAGCTGCTTTTCAGAGGCGTTCGAAAGAGCGCCTCTGAAAAAAGCCCCTGAAAAAAAGCCCCTGAAAAAGTCCCTTGAAAACACCTCCGGGCTTCAGGCGGACCTGCCTGGTAACCCGGCATCATCGGTTTTTGCAGATCGTTAAAAAAACGGGTAAAAAAATGGCTGGAGATTGTTAAAAAAGTGGTTGAATCTGGCGGCTGTATGTGTTAGAATCACAAGGTCGGTTGAAAAACCGCCCATATATAGGGGAATCATACAATGGCAGTATCACGGTCTCCAAAACCGTTCATGGGGGTTCGAATCCCTCTTCCCCTGCTACTTTTTATAGGCCGTTGTCAGACGTTGACAGCGGCCTTCCTTTTTGTATGCTTAAGACAAAACGAGTACAAGCCGGGCCTGATTCATGGTACAATAAAAGGACGGCATAGAATTCATGCAAATAGACGGGCAAAGTCCCGCAGGAGGGTCATACAATGAGTGATAGAGAAAAAGCAAGCCTGTTGCTGTCGCAGATCCCTGATTATAAGATTGAGATCGTACTTGCCTACCTGCAGGGGGTCTATGATGCATCTGTGGAGATCCCTAATGATGAGACCATCGCGGCTTTTAAGGAGATTGAGGAAGGCGGCGGGAAAACCTTTGATACGCTGGATGAACTTTTTGAAGATCTGGGGGTATGACGGATGCTGAAAGTAACCAGAGCAGGAAAGTTCAGGAAGGATGTCAAAACCTGCCAGTAGCGCGGCTGCAACATGGAACTGATGAAAGCGGTTATAACTTCTCTTGCGGTTCCCGAGGAATTGGAAAAGTAACACAGGCCGCACCAGCTCACAGGAGAATATTCGGGGTTTTCAGAATGCCACATACAGCCGGACTGGCTGTTGATCTACAGGCAGACGGACACGGAACTGCAGCTCTACAGAACGGGCACGCATGCGGATCTGTTCCGCTAATACAGCCGGCGCGCACAGTTCGCTGTTTATGGGGGATTTTATGGGGGAAAACTGCAGTAAAAATTGCAGTACGATGATGGATCGGATTATCCGGCCTTTTTTCAATGCAAACAGAAAAAAGCTGCCGAACATGATACAATGGGCAGAGAGAACAGAAAGAAAACAGATTTCTGTAAGCAGAATGAAAGGAACCAGATAATGAGATTTGTAATTCAGGTTGTAGAAAAAGCAGAGGTGCGCGTAGTGGAGGAAGCGGACGGCAGGATCCCGGAGGAGGGGAGTTATGTATCCGGGAAAATCGGAAAAGGATTTCTGGTCCTGGTCGGGATCAGTGCTTCCGACACAAAAGCGCTTGCAGACCGCATGGTGGAAAAAATGCGCAAGCTCAGGATCTTTGAGGATGAGACCGGCAAGACCAACCTGGATCTGGCTGCTGTGGGAGGTGAATTGCTGCTCGTCTCGCAGTTCACGCTCTATGCGGACTGCAAAAAAGGAAACCGTCCCTCGTTCGTCCATGCCGGGCTGCCGGAGATGGCTGAGCCTCTGTTTGAGTATATCGTGGAAAAGTGCAGGGCACAGGGAATGGAGGTGCAGACAGGTGTATTCGGCGCGCACATGAAGGTATCACTGGTCAATGATGGTCCTTTTACCCTGGTGCTGGATTCGGAACAGATGGGCTGGGGATGAGTGCCCGGGAACAGAAAGAAGAAGTTGACAGAAGCCAATGAACATTATATAATGAAGTAACCAACGGATGCAATGAGACAGAGACTGACAAAGAATCAAGCATTGGAATTGATTAAAAAAGAGTGAAATAATACTGCTAATTTATGTAAAGCAAAACGCTTTACATACACCTTACAATATGATATTCTGTGCCTGAATAAGGAGGTGTACTATGGCACAGGTATTAGTGAATTTTCGACTTGATGAAGATGATAAAAAAGGAATGGAAGAAGTATGCAGGGAGCTTGGTATGAGCATGTCTACTGCTTTTACGATTTTTGCAAAAAAAATGCGCAGGGAGAGGAGAATTCCTTTTGAGGTATCGGTTGATCCGTTTTATTCTGACGCCAATATGGCTTACCTGAAGAAGGTTTTGTCTGAAATCGATTCCGGCAAAGCAGTGCTTACTGAGCATGAGCTGATTGAGGACTGACATTGTGAGAATACTATGGGACGAAAGAGCATGGGAGGAATATCTTGAGTGTCAGGTGCGTGATAAAAAGTCACTTAAGAGAATCAATGTCCTGATCAGGTCCATCCAGAGAAGTCCTTTCGAAGGAATCGGTAAACCGGAGCCTCTAAAAGAGAACCTGAGCGGATGGTGGAGCCGTAGAATTGATGAGGCAAACAGAAATGTTTATAAGGTGGAAGGCGATATTGCAATCATCGCTTCCTGTAAGAGTCACTATGAAAAATGATAATGTAAAAAATACAGCAGGGGGGCGAGCATTCCCTGCTGTATTTATTGAATTCCGGCTTTTTTTGCCGATCATATGGTCTTCAGATTCCGTTCTTATCTGCCGGTTATGGATCCGCCGGATCAAAACAGGGCGCGCAGGCTGGTTGCGAGCTTGTGCAGCAGGCCCTTGCCTTCCCCTGCAAATCCATCATAGAATCCGTCGCAGAACTCGTAGCGCTCGTTGCGGGCCCAGCCGGGCAGGCGGTGAATGTGATCGTAGGTTTCATAATAAACAGTTCCCAGAATTGTCATGGCTCTTCCCCCTCTATTCTATTCTTATTTTTAAGTACGTCCTGCAGTGAAATCGTGTTTTCTTTGCCCGGCAGGTCTCTCGGAAATCCCTGTACCGGCGCTGCAGGCTGTTTTCTTTTTTGTTTCCATCTGCTATTATCATAGTACAAAACAAAAGGATTTCATCGGGCTGAATGACAGAAGATACCCGTGCTTTTTTGTGCCGTAAGCACAATATTTGGAAGAACAGAAGAAATGATAAAGAATAGATGTGGTATGTAACAGGGCATGCGCATTTTGCGTGAGAAAACATAAGTGCATTGTTCCGGACACCGGACAGCGCAAAGACACAGTAGACATAGATGAGGCACAGGAGACAGCGAAGAGGTAAACCAAATGGGATTTACGATCGAGGATATGCTGGTGGTTTCGGCAGACCGCTATCAGATGAAAATGGTCGCCGGGCAGGGAGGCTGGTCGAATTCGATCAGCTGGGTCCTGATGTTGGAGGAGCGCACGATCATCCGGCATTTTACGGGAAAAGAGCTTGTCGTGACCACGGGTCTGGGATTTCAGGACGAAGGGGGACTGGACAGGCTCGCCAGGGATCTGGTACAGTATAACGCCGCCGGCCTGATCGTAAATACAGGTTTCTATATCCATGAGATCCCGGCATCCGTCTGTTGTTTCTGCGATGAGAATGATCTGCCGCTGCTGACTGTCCCCTGGGAGGTCGTTCTGACAGATCTGATCAAGGATTTCAGTATCCGGATCTTCCTGCAGTCCTCGACCGACGAGCAGATCTCCAGCGCCCTGGTTCATGCGATCGAGGATCCGCTTGCCAGGGACCTGTATGAGGGGGAACTGCTGCAGCATTTTGACCTGGACGGAATTTTTCAGATTGCCCTGGTGACGACCGGGGACCTGGACAGTATGGATACGGTTGATCGCAGGAGGCTCTCTTACCGGATGCAGCTGTATCTGACGAATCTGACGCATAACGGGCACTTTTTCTACTATGATTCCTGCTTCGTGATCGTCATGAATGCGGTGCCGGAGAAGGAGAGCGCAGAGATCCTGCAGGATTTTTCCCTGCGGGCCCGGAGAAAAATGCCGGACCGGCCGCTCTTTATCGGAGTCAGCGATTCTGTGCAGGACATCGGAAATCTGCACTTTGCATACAGGCGCGCGAAAGCGGCGGTCTCCAAGGCAATGGCCGGGGACGAAAGGATCCTTTTTTTTGCGGATATGGGAATCAACCGGATCCTGTATATGATCGAGGACAAGGGCCTTTTGCGCGATCTCTCCGATCGTCCTCTGCGGCCGCTTCTGGAGAGTGATCGCCTCCACGGGACGGAGTATGTAGAGACGCTGCGGATCTTTTTGCAGTGCGGCGGCAGTATCAAGACGATGGCGGAGAAGCTGTTCATACACCGGAATACGATTCTTTACCGGATGGCAAAGATCAGAGAGCTGCTGGGCTGCACACTGGAATCCCCGCAGGAGCGGATGGAGTACATGATCGCCTGCCTGATCCGGGAAATGCTGGAAGCCGGTCTGTGGGACAGGGAGCATCCGGAGTCCTGAATATCGGAATTGCGGGCAGACTTTGTAGATAAGCGGGACTATAAGCGGGCGTTTTTTGTCCGCGCATATTGCAGAAGCTTATCGCATATATGGAAGGACTATTGAAGGAGTACTGATTTGATACAGGATTATATAAAGGCAAAAAAACTGGGAGAAAAGGCCTACAGGCATGCTGTCGTTCACGGGCAGTATCCTTATCTGCCCTCGCTGGAGGAAATGGTCCGCGATGTGGATAAATTCCCGGAGATCCCGCTCGGAACGGTGGAGATCCCCCTGGATATGATCGCCGGCACGAGGACCAGCGGACGCCGGAACGCGTTCGCCGCCAATTTCATGCCTCTGGTGGAGGAGGATTCGGAATTCGCCATCAAGTGGAGCCAGCTGTACGACTCGCAGATAGAGGAGGGAATCCGCGACCCCGTCAAGGCCTATGAGTTTATGAACAGCTTCTATGTAGAGGAGGGAAATAAACGCGTCTCCGTCATGCGGTATGTGGGGGCTGTGACGATCCCCGCCCGTGTCATCAGGATCCGGCCGCCAAGGACGGATGAGGAGCAGAGCCGGATCTATTATGAATATCTGGATTTTTATAATGTGACCGGCCTGTTCGAATTCACTTTTTCGGCACCGGGGCGTTACGGGCAGCTGGCCCGCATCCTGGGGCAGGACCTGCAGGAGCCCTGGCCGGAGGAGCTGGTGGAGAAACTCCATGCCTCCCTGATTGCCTTCCGGTCGGTCTACCGGCAGAAGGGCGGCACGAAGCTGAGCCTGACAGTCGGGGACGCCTTTTTGATCTATCTGGACTTCTACAGCCTGGACAGTCTGCTGCAGGAGGGGGAAGAGGAGATCGGAAAGCGCCTCGGACGCCTGTGGCGGGAATATGCCGCCGCGGCGAGTCCGGACGGGATCACCCTGGTCGAGCGCCGCGAGGATGTCACCCGCACCGGAAAGGATACACCGTTCTCCAGAGTGGCGAAAGCGGTTGAAAAAACGGTCGAAAGGACGAATGCGGCGGGCATCACGGGCGCCGCGGAGCTGGCAGGTGCCCTGGCGGGCGTCACAGCCGGCGCCCAGGCAGCGCAGGTGACCCGCGATGCCGTGCGCAGCGGCCTGTCTACGGTCCTGCCCCTGCCTGAGAAGTTCTCCCCCTCCAATCCGGTCAGGGTCGCTTTCCTGCATGAGAAGAGTCTGGAGGAATCCGGCTGGGTCTACGGCCATGAACTGGGAAGGAATCACCTGCACGAGGTGTTCGGAAGCCTGGTGAAGACGAAATCATTTGAAAGCTGTAAGGATGAAAGATCCATCGGGGAGGCTTTCGCGAAAGTCCGGGAGGACAGGTACGACATTGTCTTTACGACAGCCCCCTCTCTCGCCAAGCCCGCCGTCCGTTTTGCCCTGGACAATCCCGGGATCCGCGTGCTCAACTGCAGCTTCAACCAGCCGAAACAGGCCATCCGGTCCTACTACGGAAAAATGTATGAGGCGAAATTCCTCATGGGGGCGCTGGCGGCCAGCCTGACGGACGATCACAGGATCGGGTACTATGCCGGTACCGGAGATTCGGCTGCCATCGCAAACATCAATGCATTTGCACTGGGCGCGCAGCTGACAGATCCTTTCTGCAGGATCACCCTGCAATGGGTCACGGATGGTCCTTCGTCCTTCTCGATCCATCCGGAGTCCTCTTCGATCCACGTTTTTTCTGACATAGATATGATCCGGCTGGAGGAAAAAGACCGTAAATACGGCCTGTATCTGCTGGATGATGCCGGCAGGTCCCACCGTCTCGCCGCGCCGATCTGGAACTGGGGTTCCTTCTATGAGATCATCGTGCGGAATGTCCTGAACGGAACGTATGAAGACATGACAGGAAATCGGAAGGACAGGGCGCTGAACTACTGGCTGGGGATCTCCTCGGGCATCGTGGATATCATTTTTTCCGACGATCTCCCCGCTCCCTCATTCAGGCTGATCCGACAGCTGCACCGCGCGATCTCGGAAGAGAGAATGCACCCCTTTGCGGGCTGTATCACTGACCGGGACGGTGTGGTCCACGGTACGCAGGACGGAGTACTGGACCGGGAGGCGATCATGTCCATGGACTGGCTGGTGGAGAATGTAGACGGGGAACTGCTGCGCCCTGTGCGCTGATCCGGTCTGAAATGCTTACCGGGCATAGTTACCTGTATGCACCCTTCGAGGGGGCGTGGTTTTCCGCAGCATGGAACCTGTGAACGAAAGAGTTTGAGCGTCTTGAGATCCTGAGAACGAAAGAGTCTGAGCGTCTTGAGATCCTGAGAACGAAAGAGGCAGGGAGAGGAGGCAGGCATGAAGATTCTGGCGATTGCCGACATGGAGGCAAAAGCTCTGTGGGACTATTTTGAACCGGAAATGCTGGGGGATGTGGAACTGATCATTTCCTGCGGGGATCTGAGTCCTAAGTATCTGGAATTCCTCGTGACATTTGCGCACTGCCCGCTCCTGTATGTACATGGAAATCATGACGGGAGGTATGAGCAGGAGCCGCCGGAGGGCTGTGAATGCATCGAGGACCGGATCTACCGCTATCAGGGGCTGCGGATCCTGGGACTGGGAGGTTCCCTGCGCTATAAAGAGGGGCCCTGTATGTATACGGAGAAGCAGATGCGAAGCCGTATAAGAAGGGCACAGCTCCGGTCACTTTTGACGGGCGGCATCGACATCGTCGTCACTCATGCTCCGCCGAGGGGGTGGGGGGACATGGAGGACCTGCCGCACCAGGGATTTGCCTGTTTCAATGATCTGCTGCACAAAGCGGGACCCCGCTACATGCTCCACGGCCATGTCCATAAATCCTACGGCCATTTTCAGCGGCAGATCACGCATGATTCCGGAACGATTCTGATCAATGCCAATGAATATTTTTACCTGGATGTCTGAGGTGAAATTGTCTTTTTGGATTCAGGCCTGACAATTG
>JAFWDM010000094.1 GCA_017513005.1 Lachnospiraceae bacterium | reverse complement strand
GCATGGACAAAAGCCCCGGTTCCGGAACACAGACGGACATTTGTGAACGCATTTCCTCTTCATGGTAAAGAGCAAAGGATTCTTCGTCAAAAACCTTTTTTCCATAATACAGATGCTCCGGCTGCTCGTTTTCCATGATCCTGATCACATAGCTGATCTGATCATTAAAGAGATGAAAAGTGCGCGTTGATTCGTGGTACCTGATCGCCATTTATGAATCCTCCATTCTTCAGTTCAATGGGGATAATGCAGTATGAGTATTATAACATCGCACATATTGCATTTTTATGGCATAGCGGAAACCACACATGGATAAATGTGACGAATACTGCAAGTTCGATCTATGGTTACAGTACAGACCCACCTGAAGCCTCGAGGTGTTTTTCGCGGCTTTTCGCGAAAAACCCGAGTGAAACGGCGCGAACACACTTGCCTGCAAGTGTGTTGCGCACAGCAAAGCGTATTGGAATCGCCGCGCGCAACGTTACATGCCGGTCACATGGGAATCTTCACATAGACGGGAATCTAAGGGACGTGGTAAAATAAGAATGCCGGGATCCATCGAAAGGATACCCGTTTTTTCAGAGCAGGGGGATAACGTATATGGCATCGGGTTTATTATCCACATTAAAAAAGATGATCTCCAGTTCTCCGAAGGAGGAATCTGCACAGAGCAGGGAGGCGGACGGGATCTGTTCACCCGCGGCAGGAAGGATCATCCGTCTTTCGGAAGTTCCCGATGAGGTTTTTTCCGGCGGTGTGCTGGGAAAGGGGGCGGCGGTCATACCGGAGGAGGGCAGTTTTTATGCTCCTGCGGACGCCATCGTCGCATCCATCGCTCCTTCCCGGCACGCCATCGGCCTGCGGACGGAAAGCGGGATCGAGATCCTGCTCCATGTCGGCATAGATACGGTCGAGCTGGACGGCAGGCCCTTTGCCTGTCATGTCAGAGAGGGAGACCGGGTGAAAAAGGGAGACCTGCTGCTCACTGCCGACCTGGCTATGATCACTGAACATGGATACAGGACGGATACACCGGTCCTCGTGACCAATTCCGATGAATATGAATCTGTCGATATCGTAAAGACCGGCAGCGTCGCTGCCGGCGAGCTGATCATGACAGCCAGATAACCCGCATCGAAAGGAGAATCAGAATATGGCAGTTCTGCGAGACGATTTTCTCTGGGGCGGCGCTACGGCGGCCAACCAGCTTGAGGGAGCGTGGGATGTGGACGGCAAGGGCCCTTCCGTGCCTGATATGTGCACGGGCGGATCCATTAAGGACCCGAAATGTGTGACGACCTCGATCCATCCGGACCGCCGGTACCCCTCGCATGAGGCGATCGACTTCTATCACCGGTATGAAGACGATATCGCGCTCTTTGCCGAGATGGGCTTCAAGTGCTTCCGCATGTCCATCAACTGGACCAGGATCTTTCCTTCCGGTACGGAGGAGGAGCCCAATGAGAAGGGGCTTGCATTTTATGACAGAGTGTTTGCCTGCTGTAAAAAATACGGAATCGAGCCCCTTGTGACGATCTCCCACTATGAGCTCCCCTACGGGCTGGTCGAAAAATATAATGGCTGGGAGGGGCGGGAGGTCATCGAGTGCTTTTTGCGGTACTGCAGGGTCATCTTTGACCGCTATCAGAATGTAGTAAAGTACTGGCTGACCTTCAACGAGATCAATTCCGGCACTACGCCGCTCGGAGCGGTCCTGAGCACCGGCACCATCCGCGGGTTTGAAGGGCCTGCCTCTATGGTCCCGGATCGCAGGCAGGAGCGTTTTCAGGCCCTGCACCATATGTTCCTCGCCTCTGCGCTCGCGGTCAGATACGCCAGGGACCACTATCCGCACTTTCGGATCGGCAGCATGAACATCATGACGACGGCCTATCCTCTGACGCCCAATCCCGATGATGTCATCGCGACCCAGCTCCACAACAACATGATGATCTGGTTCTGCTCGGACGTACAGGTGCGCGGCGCCTATCCCTTCTATACCGGGCGTTTTTTTGAGGAAAACGGCATAGTGATCAAAAAAGAGGAGGGCGACGATGAGATCCTGAGGCAGGGAACTGTCGATTTTTACGCCTGTTCCTACTATATGTCGAACTGTATCACCGCGAAGGAAGAGAGAGGCGGCAGGGTAGGCAATATCATCAAGGGAGTGCCGAACCCCTACCTGCAGGCTTCCGACTGGGGCTGGCAGATCGACCCCCAGGGCCTGCGCTACAGCCTGAACGAGATCTACGCCCGCTACCAGATCCCCGTGATGGTCGTCGAGAACGGTCTGGGGGCCTACGATGCCAGGGAAGAGGACGGCATGGTGCACGATACCTACCGGATCGACTATCTCCGCCGGCATATAGAGCAGATGAAGGAAGCCGTCAGAGACGGCGTCGACCTCATCGGCTACACGCCCTGGGGCTGCATCGATATCGTCAGCGCCTCTACAGGCGAGATGGCCAAGCGCTACGGCTTCATCTACGTCAACAAGTTCGACGACGGCTCCGGCGACCTCTCCCGGGAGCGCAAGGAATCCTTCTACTGGTATAAAAAGGTGATCGAGACCAACGGGGAGGTTTTATAGCTTCTTATAAGCGAAAATACAGAGAGTATAAAATGGGAATATAATTTACTTTTCCCCTGACATTTGCTATCATAGTTAGTGAAAAATTTCTTACCGTCAAGGCTCTGTGGGATCCATCCTGTCCTGTCTGTCAGGCGGGAGCTGCCGGGGCAGATGCGGATGCCCTCCTTTCGCCACAGAGCTGTCGTCTGCAGACAATGTGTATGCATCAATCGTGCATGCATCCTCTGTATGCACAGAAAAGGAGCAAACCATGAAACAGAGTTTTGAAAGTGGTATGATCGTCTATCACCCGGTCCTGCTCGTCGCGACCTACAACCATGATGATACGCCCAATGCTATGCTGGTAGCCTGGGGCGGACAGGCAGGCGAGAACCAGATCGCCCTCAACCTCCTTCCGCACAGGACGACGGAGAATATCGTGGCAAACGGCGGCTTTACCGTCTCGTGCGCGACGCAGGAGTTTCTCGCTTCCTGTGATTATGTGGGCATCGTATCCGGCGACAAGGTGCCGGACAAGCTGGCAAGGGCCGGCTTTACCGTGACTCCTTCCAAGAGAGTCAATGCTCCCATCATCGATCAGCTTCCGGTAGCCTTCGAATGTAAGGTGGTCGAGCTGAAGGAGGAGTTTGACGGGACCCGTGTCGTAGGCGAGGTCGTGGGCATGGAGGTGGATGACAGCGTCCTGACAGATGGAAAGATCGATCTGTCCAAGGTCCATCCTGTCGTCTATGATAATGTCATGAACTGCTATCGCTCGGTAGGCCCGAATATTGCAGACGCCTATAGTATCGGCAAGAAATTTCAGTAAATAAGGGCCGGCAGGGGACAGGAATTTTCGTGTGTTTTCCTGTAAAACCTCTTAAACCTGTTAACAGACTGCAAAGGCCGGTGCGGAACACGAGATGTTTTGTGCCCGGATCCCCAGAAAACAAAGACTGCCATCAGAGTAGATCCGGTGGCAGTCTTTTCCTTTTTTCTTTTTTGCGGAGATGAAGATGAGTTATCTGGATACGATCAGACAGATCAATCCTGCAGATGCGGAGGCAGCCGCGCGCTGCCGGTCCCGGTGGAACCGGATCGCCAAGCCGCTGTACGGGCTGGGAGCCCTGGAGGACCTGCTGGTCCGGATCGCGGCGGTCCAGGGAACGGAGAAGATCGATATACAGAAGAAAGCCCTGGTCATTTTCTGCGCGGACAATGGCGTCGTGGCGGAGGGAGTGAGCCAGACCGGGCAGGACACGACTGCCGTCGTCGCGGAAAACTTTCTCGACGGCAGAACCTGTGCCTCGATCCTGTGCAGAAGGGCCGGGGCGGACCTCTTTCCGGTCGATGTGGGAATGGCTGTTGACACACCCCGGGTGGAAAAAAGAAAATGCCGCTGCGGTACCTCCAATATGGCAGGGGGACCGGCTATGAGCCGGCAGGAGGCTGACTCGTCCGTGGAAGCAGGCATCGCGAAGGCCCGGGAGCTGGCAAAGGAAGGATACCGGATCCTGGCGGCAGGGGAGATGGGGATCGGCAACACCACGACCAGCTCTGCCGTCGCCTCGGTCCTTCTCGGCAGAGAGCCTGCGGACATGACGGGCCGGGGCGCCGGGCTCTCCGCGGAGGGACTACGGAAAAAGGTCTGCGCCGTCAGGCGCGCCATTTCCATAAACCGCCCGGATCCGGCGGATCCCGTGGATGTCCTGGCAAAGGTGGGCGGCTTCGACATCGCCGCCCTGACTGGCCTGTTCCTGGGCGGGGCCGCCTGCCGTGTCCCTGTCGTCATCGACGGCTTTATTTCCGGCGTGGCAGCCCTTCTGGCGGTCCGTATGGCACCGTCCTGCGCAGCGTACATGCTCCCGTCCCACGTATCGGGGGAACCCGGTGGCCGAGCGGTCATGCAGGCCCTGGGATTGTCCCCCGTCCTGGACGCCGGCATGCACCTGGGCGAGGGCGCGGGCGCGGTCACCCTCTTTCCCCTGCTGGATATGGCCTGCGACATATACGACCACATGGATACCTTCGAGGAGATCCACGTCGGGCAGTATGAGGATTATGCATAAAAAATGATCCGCGCCTTACCGCCTGAAAGCCATATAAAAACGAAAAGCCATATAAAAAACAGCAGAGCGGGTGTATAATAACACAAGCTGCAGTGCCCGTGATCGCTCCGGGATATCTGCAGAGAAGATTCAGGATCCGTCCGCGGGTCCTGCGCGATGAAGATGCAAGACTCGTTCGCGGGTCCTGCGCGATGAAGAATATATCGTTTCTGCAGGTGCCGACGCAGTCTGTCTGCGGAGGTGAAAAGGGAAACGGGTGGAAATCCCGTACTGTCCCGCAACTGTAAACGGCCGGGTGCGGCAGCAGTCTGTACTGTCAGCATGTATCGGAAGGTGTGTATTGTGCGTATGCACCATCAGCAAATGACGTGAGCATGCAGCGTCAGCATGTATCGTCAGCATGTTCTGCCCGGTTTTCTGCATGATGCCACTGGCGCGAATGCTCTTGCCGGGAAGGCGCAGAAATGTCCCCGATGGAGTGAATGACCGCTGTAAAATGTGCAGGTTCCGCGGCCCTTTTTCGTACGGACCGTGCAGATGCCATTTCGCCGGTCACCCGCTTTTTCAGGAGGGGACCCGCAAGTCAGGATACCTGCCTGCAGGAGATCGTCTGTGGTCACGGAGTATGACAGGAAGACGGCACCGGGATCGTCGACAGGACAGGTTTCTGTCGGATTATTTGCTGTTCTCTTTTTTACGAAGCCGTTTCCGCAGGGAACGGTTTTTCTTTGTTTTACCATTCTTGCCATTTTTATCATTTTTATCATTTTTATCGCGCAGTTTCCGCGGGTCCGGTTTTGTCTCAGGCTCTGTTAAACAAGTAACTGCACAGTCTGAAATGTTTTTTTGTTTTAACCTTTAACGGAGGAAACAGCTATGAAAAAGAAAGCAGCAGCGATCATTTTGTCAGTCATTTTAAGCGGCGCGCTTCTGGCGGGCTGCGGCAGCGGCGCCAAAAGCACCGGCACAGACCCTGCCCCGACGGCTGCGTCCGGGGAGGAGGACGCAGGCGGGAAAGAGGACGCATCCGGAGAACCCGGTGACCGGGGGCAGCAGACAGGCGCGGCAGGCAGTGCCATGACCACTGCAGCAGCAGCGGCGACAGCAGCCGCAGCGCAGACTGCAAAAACGGACGAGGAGCTTGCGGCGGAATGCGCGGCCCTGATCGATGCGATCTATGTACAGGAGCGCACGGACACCACAGATGCGGACATCGCTGCGGCCAGAGCCGCCTGGGATGCCCTGACAGATGCCCAGAAGGAACTGGTGGAAGGCGAGCAGGCGGACCCGGACTATTTCGGCCGCGATACCGGCGATGCGTCCCTGGATGATCCCCGCAACGGCGATGGGATCGGCGACAACGAGCTGCTCGTCGTCAGCTTCGGCACGTCCTTCAACGAGAGCCGCGCGATGGATATCGGGGGGATTGAAAAAGCCCTCCAGGAAGCTTATCCCGACTGGGCTGTCCGCCGGGCCTTTACTTCCCAGATCATCATCAACCACGTGCAGGCGCGCGACGGCGAGGCCATCGACAACGTGGACCAGGCACTCGCCCGCGCCAAAGCAAACGGCGTAAAGAACCTGGTCGTACAGCCGACCCACCTCATGCACGGCGCGGAGTACGATGATCTCGTGGCGGCCGTGGCAGCCGCCGCAGGAGATTTTGATACTGTGCACATTGCGGAGCCCCTTCTGGGAGAAGTCGGGGAGGACGCGGCAGCTGTCAACGATGACAAGGCGGCGGTCGCTGAGGCAGTCGTCAGGCAGGCAGTGGCGGACGGCGGCTTCGAAAGCCTGGAAGCCGCGGCAGCGGAGGGCACCGCTTTCGTATTTATGGGACACGGCACCGCCCATCTCGCGAAGGTGACCTACAGCCAGATGCAGGCCCAGATGGATGCACTCGGGTACACAAATGTATTCATCGGCACGGTCGAGGGCGAGCCGGAGGAGACTGCCTGCGGGCAGATCATTGAAAAAGTGAAGGCGGCAGGGTACAAAAAGGTCATTCTCCGCCCCCTGATGGTCGTGGCAGGCGACCACGCAAACAACGACATGGCCGGTGATGAGGCGGATTCCTGGAAGAGTATGTTCACAGCAGACGGAAGCTTTGAGGCCGTTGACTGCCAGATCGCCGGTCTGGGACGGATCCCGGATGTGGAGGCAATTTATGTCGCCCACACCGGAAATGCCCTGGAGGCGGAGCCGGATTTCACGGGGAAAGCGGCAGACAGGGAAGCAGGCGCGGCCCTCGAAGACGGGATCTACACGGCCGCCTTTACGACCGACAGCAGTATGTTCCGTGTCAATGAGGCTAACGACGGAAAGGGTACTCTGGTGGTCCGGGACGGGCAGATGACTATCCACGTCAGCCTTGTTTCCAAAAAGATCGTCAATCTCTTTCCGGGCACAGCCCGTCAGGCACAGGCGGACGGCGCAGTGCTTCTGGAGCCCACGATGGACGAGGTGACCTACAAAGACGGCAGTACAGAGGAGGTCTACGGGTTTGACATCCCGGTGCCCGCGATCGGCGAGGAATTCGACTGTGCGCTGGTGGGAGAGAAGGGCACCTGGTATGACCACAGGGTCTCGGTGTCAGATCCCGTAAAGGTACAGTGATCTTTTGGGAGATTCTGTTGCTTTGTTTATTCTTCATCGCGCAATACCCATGACTTCAGCCCGGGAATACGCGTGCAAAAAAGGGAACTCATTTCATCGCACAATACCCGTGACTTCAGCCGCGGGATGCCCGCGCGAGCGGGATGTGTGGAGTAAAGACAGATGGCGAAAGTGATCATGATCCAGGGGACGATGTCCAATGTCGGCAAAAGCCTGCTGGCAGCGGGCCTGTGTCGGATCTTCCGGCAGGACGGATACAGCGTCGCCCCCTTTAAATCCCAGAATATGGCGCTCAATTCCTACATCACTGCGGACGGCCTCGAGATGGGCCGCGCGCAGGTGATGCAGGCCGAGGCGGCGGGGACCCCGCCGGATGTGCGCATGAATCCGATCCTGCTCAAGCCGACGACGGATACGGGGTCCCAGGTCATCGTGCGCGGCGAGGTCCTGGGCAGCATGGATGCGCGGGAATACTTTTCCCGCAAAAAAAAGCTCCTGCCCCTGGTCCTGGAAGCTTATCGCTCCCTGGCCCGCGAGTATGATATCATCGTGATCGAGGGCGCAG
>JAFWDM010000093.1 GCA_017513005.1 Lachnospiraceae bacterium | reverse complement strand
GCTTAAGATCTCGTCCTGCGGCCGGCTCTCGATCCTGCCGCGCGCATAGGGAATGATGCAGTAAGTGCAGAACTGGTTGCACCCGTCCTGGATCTTGATATAGGCACGGGTGTGCCCGGGGCTCGTGAGCTGCATGTCCTCATACTTCGGACTGCAGGAAAGATCCTGCACAAAGGAAGGTTTGGCAGAAGAGGATCCTTCCGCAGACCCGGCACCGTCCGTGTACCCCGCTGCTTCCTTCCGCGATTCCTCCCGCTCTGCCAGATACTCCTCCAGGATCGTCCCGATCTGGGCCTTGCGGTTATTGCCGATCACAAGGTCGATCGCGTCATCCTTTTCCACCCGCCCGGGGTCCGTCTCCACATAGCAGCCGACAGCGATCACGACCGCCGCGGGATTCTGCTTTTTGGCCCGGTGGAGCATCTGCCGGCTCTTCCTGTCCGCAATATTCGTAACTGTGCAGGTATTGACCACATAGATGTCCGCCCGCTCCCTGAACGGCACTTCCTCAAAGCCTTTTTCCTGCAGGATCTGGCGCATTATATCCAGTTCATAGCTGTTCACCTTACAGCCAAGATTATGAAAAGCAACTTTCTTCATTGCAAGCTCCGGCCGACCTCTGCCCTGCCCCTTTTTTCATGCCGTTTTTCATGCCGGTCCAGGCATGAACCATTGTATCGGGGATTGTCGGGTCACTGTTCAGGCCCCGGCAAGGGCGTGAACATGTAACGCTGCGTCAGGAGCTGTTGGTCATTGACTTTTACAGATTCTGATTTTATATTGGATACTATAAATAACAGCAGCTATTCAGCGCCCCTGTATTGCAGGTGCTGTACACCTGCAGTCCATGGGCGTTCCGGGGCGCTTCGCGCCCTGTCCGTACACAGCACACAGGAAAGGAAGAAGAATGAAAACTGTATCTATTTCCCTCAATTCCATCGATAAGGTCAAATCATTTGTCAATGACCTCACAAAGTTCGACGATGACTTCGATCTTGTCTCCGGACGTTATGTCATCGACGCAATATCGATCATGGGAATCTTTTCCCTCGATCTGTCCAAGCCGATCGACCTCAACATCCATTCGACAGACAATCTGGACAAGGTCATGGAAGTCCTGAAGCCTTATATCGTGGAGAAGAAATAAGGGTTTCCGCAGGTACAAAAAAACATCGTTACTGTACGCGCCCCCTCGAGGCTTCAGGCGGGTCTGTACAGTATCAATGCATGTACAGTATCAAAACACCTGATGGCGCGCGCACCGGCCTGACTGCCGGGGCGCGCGTTTTTTCATCCCTGCCGTCTGTCACGCATCTCTGCGCCGGCCTGTCATTTATCCATGCATCGGTCTGCCAGCGCAGGGTCCGTCTCATTCCTGCTCCGGCTCCGGCCGGACCACCCGGCTGCTGCTGACTTCTATGATCTCGTCGGCTGCAATGGCGCGGTCCACCATCTCTTCGATACTTTCATCGAGGTTGTGCTCATGGGTCCGGATGACCTCGGCACGGGGCTTTGTCACAGGGTGCTTCGCGACAAAGATCGTGCAGCAGTCCTCATAGGGCAGGATGGAGGTCTCGAAGGTACCGATCTTTTTAGAGACCTGGATGATCTCCTCCTTGTCAAAGCCGATCAGAGGGCGGAAGACCGGGAGGGTACAGACCTCATTGGTCACGGCGAGCGCCGCAAGGGTCTGCGAGGCCACCTGCCCGATGCTCTCTCCGGTGATCAGGCCCAGGCATCCGGCCTCCTTTGCCAGCCGCTCCGCGATCCGCATCATATAGCGGCGCATGATGATCGTGAGCTCGTCATGCGGACATTTTTCGTAGATATAGAGCTGGATCTCTGTAAAATTGATATTGTGCAGCCGGATCGGCCCTGTGTAGACCGAGATCTCCTTCGCGAGGTCGATGACCTTCTGCAGCGCCCGCTCACTGGTATAGGGCGGCGCATTGAAATAGACGGCGTCGATCCGGACACCGCGCTTTGCGATCATATAGCCGGCGACCGGGGAATCGATCCCTCCGGAGAGAAGCAGCATGCATTTTCCGCCCACGCCGACCGGAAGACCGCCGGGTCCGGGGATCACATGCGCGTAGAGGTAGATCTTTTCCCGGATCTCCACATTGAGCACGTGTTCCGGCGTATGGACATCGACGGACAGGCCGGGGCAGGCCTCCAGGACCGCGTTCCCCAGTTCCGCACTGATCTGGGGAGAGTCCATGGGATACTCCTTGTTCATACGCCTGGTCTTCACCTTAAACGTAAACTTCCCTTCCGGATACTCCTCCGCCATGAAGGCCGCTGCCGCTTTCCGGAGCTCCCCGATCGGCATCAGCTCGTGGACGGCGACCGGGCAGATCCCCCAGATACCGAAAACATGGGAGAGGGCTCCGGTCACCTCTTCAAAATCATAATCCGTATGGGCCTCCACAAACACCCTGCCATAGGTACGGATCACGGCAAAGCGGCCCTCGCAGGGCCGCAGGGCGATCCGGATCTGGCGCACCAGCGCCTCCTCGAACACGTGCCTGTTCTTTCCCTTGATCCCGATCTCCGCGTATTTGATCAAAAATGCATCATATTTATTCATGGTGATCTCCTCCCCCGCGCTTTCCTCCCGGGAACCGTCTCTTTTTTCCTCTACCGCCTCACAAATCTCCGCAGGAAGGGGACCAGCTCCGCGATCGCATCCGCTGCCAGATCCATTTCCTCCATCGTGTTCATAACTGACAGGCTCAGGCGGATGGAATTATCCATCTCGGAAGCCGGCGTCCCGATCGCCGCCAGGGTCTCCGACGGACGTGGATGGTTGGAGGAGCAGGCGCTCCCGGAGGATACATAGATCCCCCTGTCCTCAAGTGCGTGGAGCAGGACCTCCGCGCGGACGCCGGGCACACGCACGCTCAGGATATGGGGCGCCGCCGTCTCGTCTGTCCGCCCGTTGAAAAAGACATCCGGGATCTCCTGCAGACGGGTGAGAAGCCTGTTTTTCATGGAAAAAAGCTTCTGCCTGTCGGCATCCAGATCTCTGCAGAGCACCCCGGCCGCCAGGGCCATGCCCGCGATGCCGGGCACGTTTTCCGTTCCGGAACGGAGGCCGCCCTGCTGCCCGCCCCCGTGCAGGAGGGGCTCCAGCCGCACGCCGTCCGCCACATACAAAAGCCCGGTCCCCTTGGGGCCGTGGATCTTGTGTCCGCTCGCTGCCAGCAGGTCGATCTGCATTCTTTTCGGATAGATCGCCGCCTTGCAGAAGCCCTGGACCGCGTCCACGTGAAAGAGGGTCCCGGGATTCGCCGCCTTGACGGCCTTTCCGATCTCCTCGACCGGCTGAACGGACCCGATCTCATTGTTGGTATGCATGACGGAGACCAGGATCGTATCCGGACGCACTGCGGCCGCCACCTCTTCCGGGGAGACCAGTCCGTCCCGGTCCACCCCGAGCCTCGTGACCTCAAAACCCTGCGCCTCCAGGTACCGCATGGATTCCAGTACCGCGGGATGCTCGATCTGTGTCGTGATCAGGTGCTTCCCCCTGCGGCGGGCCGCCAGCGCCCCTCCGATCAGGGCCAGATTGTCCGATTCTGTACCGCAGGAGGTAAAATACAGATTCTTCTCCTGCACCTTCAGGATCCCCGCCAGGGTCTTTTTCGCCTCCCTGATCCGCCGCTCCGCCGTGACGCCCCGGTGATGCATGCTGGACGGATTGCCGTAATCCTCCAGAAAGATCTCCTGCATCAGGGCAGCCGCCTCCGGAAAGCACCGGGTCGTCGCGGAATTATCCAGATATATTTCTCTTTTCCCGTTCATATAAACCTTTCAGTAAACCTTTCGTTACAGTTCACGCCCTATCGAGGGCGGAAGCAAAGCTTCGCATTGCTGTAACTTGCGTTCGCCCATGCTAAATTC
Organism: Lachnospiraceae bacterium; assembly: GCA_017513005.1. Taxonomy (GTDB): domain Bacteria; phylum Bacillota; class Clostridia; order Lachnospirales; family Lachnospiraceae; genus CAG-791. The sequence goes on along the minus strand of JAFWDM010000093.1, from coordinate 22,691 downwards.
GCTTCGCGAATGGGGCGAGCGCCGCTCAACTCGGGTTTTTCGCGAAAAACCGCGAAAAACACCTCGAGGCTTCAGGCGGGTCTGTACTGTAACGACCTTTCAGCGTCTCCTACAGCTCAAACCGATAGATCAGAAATGCCAGAAAAGCGAGCGCCGCCGTCTCGGTCCGCAGGATCCTCCTGCCCAGAGAGACCGTGTGTCCCCCGCTCTGTATAAGAGCAGCCACTTCCGACTCCTCAAAACCGCCCTCCGGCCCCACAAACACGGCCGCTGTCTGTCCCGGCTGCAGGGCATCCAGGAGCGCGCGGGTCCCGGTCTCCTCCTCCCCCGCCATTCTTTCATAGGGAACGAAAACAGCATCCGCTGCCTGCGCGGCATAGCGCACCGCCTCCTCCATGGACACAATGTCGTGTACCTGCGGGAGCACTGCCCGCCTGCTCTGCTTTGCCGCCGCCTCCGCGATCGACTGCCAGCGATCCACCCTCTTCTGCCGTTTGCTCCCGGCCAGCTTTACGATGCTCCTGCGCATCTCCACGGGAATGATCTCGCAGGCTCCCATCTCGACCGCCTTCTGCACGATGAAGTCCATCTTGTCCGCCTTGGGCAGGCCCTGAAAGAGCAGCACCCTTACGGGCAGTTCGGCCTTCGCCTGCTCCACGGACAGGAGTCTGCAGACGACCCGGTCCTCCGTAAAAGAGACGATCTCGAACCGGTACTCCCCGCTGTCCTCCCCGGCCTTGCGGCTGCGGACTGCCAGTTCCTCCCCCGGCCGCATGCGCAGGACATTCCTGATATGGTTGTAATCACTCCCTCCGATCTGCAGGATGTCCTCCTGCATGTCAGAGAGATCCGCAAAGATCTGCACCATAGATCACCTCCCGCGCCGCAGGCGCCGGTTTTGCTCCTGACAGGAGATCTGCTCTCCCGCAGGCTGACTTCTCTGCAGAATCTGCTCTGCACGGGCTTTCCCCCTTCCGGGAATGGAAGCGCCGGTCATCAGGCCTGTTTTCTTCCCACTACGCAGCACCATTCTCCCTGCTCCGCGACGTTCACGATCTCCAGCCCCGCAGCACGCATGGCATCCTCCACGCTCTTTTCCCTTTCCAGCAGGATCCCCGAGGTGATATAGATCCCACCGGGCTTCATACACCGCACAGCCTGCGGCGTCAGGGGAATGAGGACATCCGGCAGGATGTTGGCAAGCACGACGTCATAGCGGGCTTCGCCCACCTGCGCCTGCACTGCCGGATCATCGATCAGATTTCCGAGGATGACCTGAAACAGGGCCGGATCCACCCCGTTCGCCGCCAGATTGTCCTCTATCGCGGGGACCGCACAGGGATCCAGATCGGTCCCCACTGCCCGCCTGATCCCGAGCTTCAGAGCCAGAAGCGCGAGGATCCCGCTCCCGGTCCCCACATCCAGAAGGACTGTCTGCGGTGTAATATACTTCTGCAGTTCCCGTATGCACAGCTGGGTCGTCTCATGCATGCCGGTGCCGAATGCCGTCCCGGGATCGATGTGAAAAACGAGCCTGGCCTGTTTTTCCCTTCCTCCCTCGATCACCTTCTCCGGTTCCTCCCAGGAGGGGATCACCAGGATGTCGTCGATCCAGAACTGGTGGAAATACTGTTTCCAGTTGTTGATCCAGTCGATATCCTCGGTCTCATCGATGCTGACCGTTCCCTCGCCCACATCTGTAAATGCCCGGACCTCTCCGATCGTCTCCAGCATGCGCGCGCGGACCTCCTCCGGCGTACAGGGCGCCCCGTCCACCAGCAGATGTCCGTCCTCCGTCTCCTCCAGGAAAAAGGACAGCACCGCCGTCCCGTCGTCCGCAGGTCCCTCCGGCAGGATGTCTACGAACATCTGCTCCTTTTCGGCCGCCGTCAGGGGGACATTGTCCTCGATCTGGGCACCGTACAGCCCGATATCCTCCATAAAACTGATCAGGATATCCTCCGCATCCGTCCTGGTGCGGACCCTGAACCTCATCCACTTCATAAAAGATGCTCCTCCTTATGTCAAAGGGTTCGCCGCACCGGAATACAGCTCCCGGTGCATTTCTCTGACATGAAACACGCAACAGGTTGTCAGAGAGTCCGGCCCTCCGGCAACCTGTTTTCTACGCACAGGACATTGTTCGCAATTGTCAATACGCTCTGCTGCTTTTTATTTTTCCCAGAAGCGTTTTTTCTTCTCTTTGTGCTCTTTGTGCTCCTTTTTCTCCGGTTCTTCCCCGTTTTCCTTTCCCTTGCCTGCCCGCTCCACGGCTGTGAGAGAATCTCCGGTCAGCTCGTCGAACCTGCGCAGTGCTTCCTTGGCCTCTTTGCTCAGCTTCGTCGGGATATCCACCACCAGAGTCACATAGTGGTTCCCCCGGACTTCCTTGTTACGCAGGGTGGGAACGCCCTTATTCCGGAACCGGATCTGGGTCCCGGTCTGGGTGCCTGCCTTGACATCGTAGACGATCCTGCCATCGACGGTGTCGATCATGATGCTGCCGCCCAGGGCAGCGACCGCATAGGAGATCCTGACCACGGAAAAGATATCGAATCCCTCCCGCTCGAAGGTTTCATGGGGGGAGACGATGACTTCCACCAGCAGGTCTCCGCGGGGGCCGCCGTTCACGCCGGGTTCTCCCTTCTCGCGGATCCGGACGCTCTGTCCGTTGTCGATGCCCGCGGGAATGGTCACATTGATCGTCTTGCGGCTGGAGATAAATCCGTTGCCGCCGCAGTCCGGACACTTGTCCTTGATGATCTTGCCGCTGCCGCCGCAGTCCGGACAGGTCTGCACGTTGCGGACTGTCCCGAAGAAGGACTGCTGGGTGAAAACGACCTGGCCCTTGCCGCCGCACTTGGGGCACATCTGCGGAGAGGTCCCGGGCTTTGCCCCGGTACCATTGCACTTGGGGCAGGGATCCTTGAGATTGAGCGTCAGCTCCTTCTCCGTGCCGAAGACTGCCTCCAGGAAAGTGATGCGCACACTGGTGCGGATATTGGCGCCCTTCATGGGGCCGTTGGAAGCGCCCCTGTAGCGGCCGCCGAAACCGCCGCCGAACATACCGCCGAAAATATCCCCGAAAATATCAGAGAAGTCCGCCCCGGTAAAATCAAAACCGCCCTCGCCGAATCCGCCCGTGCCGTCAAAAGCCGCATGTCCGAACTGATCGTACTGCGCCCGCTTTTCCTTGTCGCTCAGGACCGCGTAGGCCTCGGAAGCCTCCTTGAACTTGGCTTCCGCCTCCTTGTCGTCCGGATGCATATCCGGATGATATTTCTTTGCGAGTACACGGTACGCCTTCTTGATCTCCTCCTCAGTGGCCGTCTTGCTGACGCCCAGTACCTCGTAATAATCTCTTTTCTGTTCAGCCATATAACCGCCCGTTCATTGCTGCTGTTGTAAACAGCCCGATTGATCGTTTCCTTTTCAGATCGTTTCTTTTTTAAACGTTTCCTTTTTTCGTGTGCATCCCGGACTAGAGTCACGGCTGCCGCGCGATGAAAAATCATACACAAGTTTAGCCCAGGCCGCCTGTACGGCCTGGGCAACAACTCTTTATAGCATATATATCTTTAAATGTAAAGGACGAATGCCTGTAAAGGACTTAGACCTCTCTGTAATCGCCGTCGACGACATCGTCATCCGCTGCGCCCTGGTCCTGCTGGAATCCGCCGGCCGCGCCTGCCGCGCCGCCCATGTCGGGACCGCCGGCAGCGCCCTGCGCGCCCTGATACATCTGGGCAAACAGCTGCTGCGCGTCGTTCATCAGCTTTTCCTTGCCGCTCTTGAGAGCATCGATATCGGAATCGGAGATGTCCGCCTGGTCCTTGGTGCGCTCCAGAACCGCCTTCAGTTCCTCGATGTCAGCTTCCACCGTGCCCTTGACGACGCCGTCGATCTTGTCGCCGGCTTCCTTCATGGCCTTCTCGGTCTGGAAGACGATGGAGTCCGCTTCATTCCTGGCTTCGACAGCCTCCTTGCGCTTGCGGTCCTCCGCCTCATACTGGGCTGCTTCCTTGACTGCCTTCTCGATCTCTTCGTCGGACATATTGGAGCCTGCGGTGATCGTGATGTGCTGCTCCTTGCCGGTACCCAGATCCTTGGCGGAGACATTTACGATGCCGTTGGCATCGATATCGAAAGTGACCTCGATCTGCGGCACGCCGCGCATTGCGGGCGGGATGCCGTCCAGACGGAACTGGCCGAGGGACTTGTTGTCGCGGGCAAATTTACGCTCGCCCTGCAGGACATTGATGTCGACGGCGGGCTGGTTGTCGGCCGCGGTGGAGAAGACCTGGCTCTTCCTGGTCGGGATGGTGGTGTTTCTCTCGATCAGAGGGGTCGCGATGCCGCCCATAGTCTCGATGGACAGGGTCAGAGGCGTGACATCCAGCAGCAGGATATCCGTGCCGGCATCCTTGTCGCCGGAGAGCTTGCCGCCCTGGATGGAAGCGCCGAGCGCGACACACTCATCGGGGTTCAGGGTCTTGGAAGGCTCCTGGCCGGTCAGCTGTTTGACCTTCTCCTGCACGCAGGGAACACGGGTGGAACCGCCGACGAGCAGGACCTTGCCGATATCGCTGTTGTTGAGGCCTGCGTCACGCATGGCGTTCTGAACGGGGATCGCGGTCCTCTCGACGAGGTCGCTGATCAGCTCTTCGAACTTCGCGCGGGACAGATCCATATCGAAGTGCCTGGGGCCCTCTGCCGTCGCGGTGATGAAGGGCAGGTTGATGTTGGTGGTTGCGGCGCTGGAGAGCTCCTTCTTGGCTTTCTCCGCCGCCTCTTTCAGACGCTGCATGGCCATCTTGTCGCCGGACAGGTCGATTCCCTCTTTCGCCTTGAACTCGCTGACCATCCAGTCCATGATCTTCTGGTCGAAGTCATCGCCGCCCAGGTGGGTATCGCCGTTGGTGGACAGGACCTCGATGACACCGTCGCCGATATCGATGATGGAGACATCGAAGGTACCGCCGCCCAGGTCATAGACCATGATCTTCTGCTCTTTTTCATTGTCCAGGCCGTAAGCCAGCGCCGCAGCCGTGGGCTCGTTGATGATACGCTCGACCTCCAGGCCCGCGATCTTGCCGGCGTCCTTGGTCGCCTGACGCTGGGCGTCATTGAAATAGGCGGGGACAGTGATGACGGCCTTGTCGACCTTCTCGCCCAGATAGCTCTCTGCGTCCGCTTTCAGCTTCTGCAGGATAAATGCGGAGATCTGCTGAGGGCTGTACTTTTTGCCGTTGATGGTGCGGCCGTGGTCCGTGCCCATGTCCCTCTTGATGGAAGCGATGGTGTTGTCCGCATTGGTGACGGCCTGACGCTTGGCGGGCTCGCCGACCAGACGCTCATTGTTCTTTGTAAAAGCGACGATCGAGGGTGTTGTCCTCGCGCCTTCCGCGTTGGCGATGACAGTGGGCTTGCCGCCCTCCATGACTGCCACGCAGCTGTTGGTTGTTCCCAGGTCAATACCGATAATCTTACTCATGATGTTTCCTCCTTGTACATGACGAAATATTCGACAGAATGCCTGCGCCCTATGACTCCGGCGCCTGCATCCGCAATCTGCATTTTCTATCTTTTAACCGGATCCCCTGTCCGGGGTCTTGCTGATCCGGATTCCTGAATCCGGCTTTTCCTGATCCGGCTTTTCCTGATCCGGCTTTTCTTAATCCGGATTTTCCTGATCCGTTTTTCTTAATCCGGATTTTCTTACTGTACGACGCCCACCATACTGTAGCGGATCACCTGATCGCGATACTTATATCCCTTCTGGAATTCCTGGGCGACGGTGCCTGACGGGTATTCTTCGCTCGCCACCTGCATGACCGCGTTGTGGAAATCAGGATTGAACTCCTGCCCGACTGCCTCGATCGGTGTGACTCCCAGGTCCTCGAGCTGCTTCAGGAGCTGCCGGTAGACCATCTCCATGCCGCTCGCCAGGGCGCCCTCCTTCTCCTCCTCAGGAACGGCTGCCAGGCCCCGCTCGAAGTTGTCGACGATCGGGAGCATCTTCTCGATGACATTCCGTTCGCCCATGGAGAACATCTGCTGTTTCTCCTTCTCCGTGCGCCTGCGGAAGTTCTCGAACTCCGCCATCTGCCGCTTCACACGGTCCTCCAGGCCCTCGACCTTTTCCTGCAGGGCTTTTTTCTCCTTGTCGCCCTTGTTCCGCTTGAAAAAGCCTTTCTTCTCTTTGCCGTCCTCAGACTCTTCCGCCTGGTCCGTCCCAGCTTCCGGTCCCTCTGACTCCGGTTCCGGCTCTTCTGCGCCGGGATCTGCAGATCCTGTCCCGCCGGGCTCTTCCCCAGTGCCCGCAGTCTCTGCCGGACCCTCTGCAGGATCCCCGGCTTTTTCTGCGGTGTCCGGCTCTTCGCTCTCTCCCGCTCCGTCGTCGGATCTTCCGGACTCCTCTTCGGAAAGGCCTGCATCCTCTCTCGCTTCTGCCTCTGCTGCCGCCTGCTCGCGGAGCAATTCATCCAGTGTCTTCTTTTCCATGATCTATGAGATGCCTTTCTGTTTCGAAGCTTTGTCTCCTTCGAAAGATTTTTATACAGCTGTCTGCGGATCTTTGTGAGATCCTTTTGTTAGCACTCACTCGTTTCGAGTGCTAACATCTTTCATTTGAGAGAATAGCACCCCCGGGAGCGGATGTCAACAAGGATTTATAAAGAATCTGTGAAAGAACAAAAAACACAGAGTCCCGAAGCCGGGTCCTCTGTGTTCTACAGGCACTTTCCTCTATTCACTTACATTTCTCGCAAAAGGGAAGCCTCATGTCTGAAGCCGCGGGAATGCGCCGGCTGTCTTTCAAAGTTCCTTGATCTCGATCCTCTTGATCTGGGGGATCCTGAGGTCAGGCAGGGTGAAGGGCTGGTCCGGTTTCCCGCTCTCCGCCCGGATCCCCGTGCCGGTTCCGCCGCCGTCTGCCGGGTCCTTCGTTCCTGCCTCCGCCGGCCTGTAGAGGGCATCGAGCTGGTTCATGATCTCCTTCATGACGCCGACGACCTTGTCATAGTCCATACGCTTGGGGCCGATGATGCCGATCGTGCCCTTCATGCCCTCGCCCAGTTCATAGGTCGCGGTCACGACGCTGCAGTCCCGCATCCTCGCCACGGGCATCTCGTCCCCGATATAGACCTGGATCCCGTTCTGTCCTTCCGACGACAGGGTCTCCTGCACGATGCTGCCCAGGGCCTGCTTTTCCTCGAAGTCACTGATGATCTCGCTCGCCCGCTGGTGGTCCGCCAGCTCCGGATAGCGGAAGATATTGTTGGCGCCGCTGGTATAGATCTTCAGCTCCTCCTCGCCCCGCACGATCTCCGCCGCCGCGTCGATGACATCGCTGATGATCGCCGTGTGGATGCCCGCGTTGCGCTTGATCCCTTCGATGAGTCCCAGCGTGATCTCCTCCACGGCCAGCCCGCAGAGGTTCGTGTTGAGCAGCATGTTGAGCTTGAGCATATTCTCAGCGGAGAGCTCCTCCTCCACCGGGATCACCTTGTTCCGGATCAGGTTCCCCTCGATCACGATGACAGCCAGGACATTGTGCCTGTCCACCTGCGAGAGCTGGATAAACTTGATCTTGCTGCTGCGCGTCGTGGGGGAAGAGATCATGGAGGCATAATTCGTGCTGACAGCTAGCGTCCTGGCGACGCTCTGCAGCATGGTCTCCAGCTTGTCCTGCTTTTTCAGCAGGAAGTCCTTCATATCCAGAAGCTCCTTACGCGCATCCTGCAGCTCCTGCTTCTCGCTGCTGAGCATATCGTCCACATAGAGGCGGTAGCCGGCGTCTGTCGGGATCCGTCCCGCCGAAGTGTGCGGCTGCGTGATCAGCCCCATCTCCTCCAGATCCGCCATTTCATTGCGGATCGTCGCGCTGGACAGCTTCAGATCCGTCATTTTTGAAATCGTCCGGCTCCCGACCGGCTCCCCGGTCTCCAGATAATTCCGGACGACCGCTTTCAGTATCCGCATTTTCCGATCCGGAAGTTCCATCTCCTGCCCCCCTGATTCAAGACTCGCTCGCGGGATTGTACCCGCGATGAGGCGAGTTTCCCTATTTTTGCGCGCTTATCCCACGACTGAAGTCACGGGTATTGCGCGATGAAGAATAAACTGCTTTTATCCGTCAACGTCTGTTAGCACTCTTTCATCAAGAGTGCTAATGCTCTTAGTTCAGAGAATAGCACCACCGGCAAAAGATGTCAACTGCAGGCCGGCCCCGCCGGTTACCATTTATTCCCCATCGTCTTTACCCCAGGATCCCCATGGACTGGAGAAAGAGGATCAGCATGATCACCGGGACGATATACCGGATCATGAACCGGAAGAGGCCCTTGAGGCCGAACCGTCTCCCGCCGTACTCCATTTCCTCGACGATCCAGTCCGGACCTATGACCCAGCCGATCAGGATCGCGGAGAGGAAGGAGATAAAGGGCATGAGGAAGCTGTTGCTGATGTAATCCATGATGTCGAGGATCTGCCCGATGCTCCCGTTCGGCAGCGGGACTTCCACATAGAAGAGACTGTACCCCAGGGCGATGATGACGGAGGCTGCGGTATAGACAGCGGTCAGGACCAGGGTCGTACTTCTGCGGCCGGTATGCAGGATCTCCATGCAGTTGGCGGCGACGGTCTCCAGGACCGAGACGCAGCTTGTAAGGGCGGCAAAACCAGCCATGAGGAAAAAGAGTCCGCCCACGACGCCCCCGATCCCGGGCATGGAGGCAAACACCTTGGGCAGGGAGACAAACATCAGACTGGGCCCCGCCTTCATGCCCTCGATGCCCTCGAAGGCATAGATGGAGGGAATGATCATCGTGCCCGCCAACAGCGCCACCAGCGCATCGATGATCTCGATCTGGTGTACGGAGGCGTTGAGATCCACATCCTTGCCGATATAGGAGCCATAGGTGATCATAATGCCCATGGAGACGCTCAGGGAAAAGAAGATCTGGCTCATGGCATCCAGGAGGATCTGCATGAATCTCGACAGGGTCAGACCCTCAAGATCCGGCGTCAGATAGACGGCCAGGCCCTGCAGGCCTGTGCGCGTGACCCCCTCTGCATCCGTATTTTTGAGCGTCAGGGCAAAAATCGCGATCGCGATGACCATGATCAGCAGGACCGGCATGAGGACCGTGGAACACTTCTCGATCCCCTTCTCCACGCCGTTGTAGACGATGACCGCCGTGACCAGCATAAAGAGGGCGGCATAAGCGGCCGACTGCCCCGGATTCGTGATAAAATCGGTAAAATAGCTGTCTGCGGCAGCCGCCTTTCCCTCGCCTGTCAGGTAGACCACAAAGTACCTGGTGATCCAGCCGCCGATGACCGCATAATAGGTCATGATCAGGACAGGGACGATAAAGGTGAGGATCCCCAGAAATTTCCACCGCGGGGACATTTTCCCGTACGCATGGACAGAGCTCATCTGCGTCCGTCTGCCGATGGCAATATCCGAGGTCAACAGCGTAAAGCCAAACGTCAGCGCCAGCACCAGGTAGATGACGATGAACAGGCCGCCGCCGTCCTTTGCCGCCAGATAGGGAAATCTCCACAGATTTCCTACGCCGACCGCACTGCCCGCAGCCGCCATCACGAACCCGATCTGCCCGGTAAAACCGCCTTCCTTTTTCTGCTTCTTTCCGCTCTCCGCCATGTCCCCTCCTTATTTCCTTCCCGGCTTCCGTCCAGACAGCCGCAGGACATATATGTCCCGGAATGTATATATTGCATTTCCAATGTATATAAATACAGATACAGGGTCTCTTGTCAAGAGAAATCCCGTTTTGTTCCCATAGTACGAAAAGATGCTTTGCCATACAGGCGCTCCTGAAGCCTTGCGCTGTTTTTCGCGGCTTATTCGCGACCCCTCCGGGTTGAACGGCGCGAACAGCAGCAGACCAGGATCAGGTCGCGCCGGCTCACCGGGGATCCACGCAAAAAACAGCGCCGGCTCACCGGGGATCCACGCAAAAAACAGCGCAGGACACCGGGGATCCACGCAAAAAACAGCGCAGGGCACCGCATCGTGCCCTGCGCTTTTTGTATCGCAAACGTATATCATACAGCATGGTCCGAGCAGACGGCGATGTCCGTCCGCCTTTACTTCCTCGCGCTCCCGATCCGGACCAGTGCCCTGTAGAGCTTGGCCTCTGTGCGGATCCGCGTCTCTTCCGAGAGCTTGTTCTCGCGCAGGATCTCCTCCGCGCGCTTTCTGGCTTCCTCCGCGCGCTCAAGGTCGATCTCCTCGCTCCACTCCCAGGTCGTGGGAAGCAGACGGCACTCATTGTCCATCATGGAACACATGCCCCCGATGCATGCGGCGGTGCGCTCTGTTCCATCCTCTAAAAGGACACGCGCGGTACCCATGCCGACGGGCGTGCAGTAGTTGATATGCCTGGCGAGGATCGCCAGGTCTCCGTGTGTGGAGCGGAAGGTAAGGCGCTGCACATCCCCTTCGAATTCTAGACCATCCACCGTGACGATCTGCAGATGGAAGGTTGCTGCCATAGGATGTCTCCTCCTTTATCTCTCTTCCTCTTTTTTACCCGTGCCTTTTGTACCGGTTTCCCGGCACAGAAAGCCGGTCCCTGATCAGCCCTTTTTGGCCTTCTCGAACGCCTCGTCGATCGTGCCGATGAAGAGGAAGGCACTCTCGGGCAGGTCGTCGCATTCGCCGTCGAGGATCATGCGGAAGCCCCGGAGCGTCTCCTTGAGCGGGACATAGGTGCCGGGAATACCGGTGAACTGCTCGGCGACAGAGAAGCTCTGGGAGAGGTAGTTCTGGATCTTTCTGGCGCGGTACACGGCCTGCTTATCCTCGTCGGAGAGCTCGTCCATACCCATGATCGCGATGATATCCTGCAGCTCTCTGTAACGCTGGAGGACCTGCTGGACGCCTCTGGCCACCTGGTAGTGCTCTTCGCCGACGACCTCAGGGGAGAGGATCCGGCTCGTGGAATCCAGCGGATCGACGGCGGGATAGATGCCCATGGAAGCGATCTCACGCGCAAGAACGGTCGTCGCGTCCAGATGGGTGAAAGTCGTCGCAGGCGCCGGGTCGGTCAGGTCGTCCGCAGGGACATAGACCGCCTGGACAGAGGTGATGGATCCCTTCCGGGTGGAAGTGATGCGCTCCTGCAGGGCGCCCATGTCTGTTGCCAGCGTAGGCTGGTAACCGACGGCAGAGGGCATGCGGCCCAAGAGCGCGGATACCTCGGAGCCCGCCTGGGTGAAACGGAAAATATTGTCGATGAAAAGGAGCACGTCCTGATTTTTGACATCACGGAAATACTCCGCCATGGTCAGGCCGGAGAGACCGACACGCATACGGGCTCCCGGGGGCTCGTTCATCTGGCCGTAGACCAGCGCAGTCTTGTCGATGACGCCGCTCTCCTTCATCTCGCCGTAGAGATCGTTGCCCTCACGGGTGCGCTCGCCGACGCCCGTAAAGACGGAGATACCGCCGTGGGCGGTCGCGATGTTGTGGATCAGCTCCATGATCAGGACGGTCTTGCCGACGCCTGCGCCGCCGAACAGACCGATCTTTCCGCCCTTCGCGTAGGGGCAGATGAGGTCGACGACCTTGATGCCTGTCTCCAGGATCTCCGTCGCGGGGATCTGGTCCTCGAAGGAAGGGGCGGGACGGTGGATCGCCCAGCGCTCCTTTGCATCCGGCGCGGGCATGTTGTCAACGGGATCGCCCAGGAGGTTGAACACGCGTCCCAGGCACTCGTCGCCGACCGGCACCGTGATCGGCCCCTCTGTGTCGACGGCATCGATCCCGCGGACCAGGCCGTCGGTGGAGCTCATGGCGATGCATCTGACGACGTCATCGCAGATCTGCTGCGCCACCTCGGCGATCAGCCTGCGGCCGTCCGAATTGATTTCAATGGCATTGAGCAGTGCAGGGAGCTCCCCCTCCTTGAAACGAATATCAAGGACAGGACCGGTCACCTGTATTACCTTGCCGATATGTTTTTCACTCATTGGTCAATTATCCTCTTACAAAAGTCAAAGCTGCGGGATGGTTCCTGAATGATCCGCAGAGCATCCCGAAACCATCGGTCTGTTCCCAATGACCGGAAACGGATCTTCAGCACCTTACGTGCCTTCCGCACCCGCCACGATCTCCGTGATCTCCTGCGTGATGCTCGCCTGTCTGGCGCGGTTGTAGAAGAGATTGAGCTTTTCGATCATCTCCGACGCATTGTCCGTCGCAGCCTCCATGGCTGTGCGGCGCGCCGCCAGTTCACTGGCCACCGAGACATTGATGCTGGTATACAGGATCCCCGCCAGATACTCGGGGACGATCGTATTGAAGACTTCCTCGCTGGCCGGCTCATACAGGATCAGGCCCCGGGAACCACTTCCGGCACCGTCCTGCGCCGCCCGGATCCTGGCCTCCTCCATGGAGGAGGCAAAAGCAGAAAAATCCGAGAGGGGCAGCAGTGCGGAAGACCCCGGCACCTGCGACATCATGGAAACGAAATTCGTGTAGCAGAGCGCCACATGCCCGAAATCTCCGTTCCTGTAGGCGTCGCACACAGCCTTCGCGATCCGGTAGCAGTCCGAGATCGTCACCTTGGCGACCTCTGCGTACTCCTCTGTGAAGATCTCCGTCTTCCTGCGCTGGAAATACTCCACCGATTTTTTTCCGATGGGGAGAACGGCATATCCCTCCCCCTCCGTACGGACCACTTCGGCTTCCATGAATTTGAACAGGTTCGCATTGTAACCGCCCGCGAGGCCTCTGTCGCCCGCGATGACGATATAGAGCCACTTCTCGTTGGCCCCTGCCCTTGTGTAGGGGGACTGGAAATCCGTATTCTCGTTGGCGATCGTCGTGAGTGTCTCGCGCATGGTCTGCAGATAGGGCTTGCTGCTGTCCGCCTTTTCCTTCGCCTTCCGGAGCTTGGAAGCCGCGACCAGCTGCATGGCCTTGGTGATCTGCATCGTGTTCTGGACACTCTTGATCCGCAGCTTGACTGCTTTCATATTAGCAGCTGCCATTTTTTTCCTCCAAAACGTGCCTTGATTACATCAGGCCTGCAGCGAAACGACCTGTAACCGGTTGTTTTTGCCGCAGTTCCTTACGCGAGACTCCCCTGGCTGTTTGCGGAGGGATTCTTCGCCGCGAGAAAACTCTTTGTAAAGCCTTCCAGCACGGATCTCAGTTTTGCCTCGTCCTCCTTCTCCAGCGCGCCGGTCTCGCGGATCGCCTTCATGACGGCGATGCCGTCGGGATCCTGTCCCAGACGCCTTGTGAGCTGGTCCTGGTAGTCCGCGATATCCGCGACATCTACGTCCTTCAGGATGCCGTTTACCGTCGCGTAAAGGATCGCGACCTGGCGCTCGACCTCCCACGGCACGTTTTTGCCCTGCTTGAGGACTTCGACGATGCGCTCGCCCTGGGCCAGACGGGCCTTGGTGTCCTCGTCAAGATCGGAGCCGAACTGGGCAAAGCTCTGCAGCTCCCTGTACTGGGAATAGACCAGCTTCAGGGTACCGGCGACCTTCTTCATGGCCTTGATCTGGGCGTTGCCGCCGACTCGGGATACGGAAATACCGGGGTTGATCGCCGGCATGATGCCAGAGTGGAAGAGCTCCGTCTCCAGGAAGATCTGGCCGTCCGTGATGGAAATGACATTGGTCGGGATATATGCCGCGACGTCGCCGGCCTGTGTCTCGATGATCGGAAGGGCTGTGAGGGAACCGCCGCCCAGCTCGTCGGAGAGCTTGGCTGCGCGCTCCAGCAGCCTGGAGTGCAGGTAGAAGACATCGCCGGGATAGGCTTCACGTCCCGGGGGCCTTCTGATCAGCAGGGAGATCGCGCGGTAGGCGACCGCATGCTTGGACAGATCATCGTAGATGATCAGGACATGTTTCCCCTTGTGCATGAAATATTCGCCCATCGAGCAGCCCGCATAGGGAGCGATGAACTGCAGCGGCGAGGGCTCGGAAGCCGTCGCAGCCACGACGATGGTATAGGACATGGCATCCGCAGCGCGCAGGTCAGCGACCAGGCCCGCCACTGTGGACCTCTTCTGGCCGATCGCGACATAGATGCAGATGACATCCTTGCCCTTCTGGTTGATGATCGTATCGATAGCGATCGTCGTCTTTCCGGTCTGACGGTCGCCGATGATCAGCTCACGCTGGCCCCTGCCGATCGGGATCATGGAGTCGATCGCCTTGATGCCTGTCTGCAGCGGCTCCTTGACCGGCTGACGGTCAATGATACCGGGCGCGGGGGATTCCACAGCGCGGTACTCGGAAGTCTCGATCGGGCCTGCCCCGTCGATCGGCTGCCCGATCGCGTTGACGACACGGCCGATCATGGCCTCGCCCACAGGGACCGAGACGACGCGGCCTGTCCGCTTGACGGTCTGCCCCTCACTGATCCCCGTGTCCTCACCGAAAAGGACCGCGGAGACACTGTTCTCCTCCAGGTTCTGTGCCATGCCGAACGTGCCGCCTGCAAATTCCAGCAGCTCACCCGCCATACAGTTCACCAGCCCGCTGACCCTCGCGATACCGTCACCGACTGTGAGGACAGTGCCGGTCTCGTTCTGGATGATCGCATTCTCATAGTATTTGATCTGACTGCGGATCACCTGGGAAATCTTCTCTGGTTTTAATTCCATTGTTATTTATTCCTCTAATAATCATTAAAGTACTGTTTCCGTGACTCTCCTGCGGAGTTCCTCCAGTCTGCCGCCGACGGTCCCGTCGAAAAGCCTCCCGTCGAGTTCGACGCGAAGTCCTCCCAGGACCTTCTCATCCACCCTGCGGCGCAGCAGGACTTTTCTGCCGCTGAGCTTCTCCAGCTTCTCCCGCAGTGCCTCTGCCTGGCTCTCATCGAGCGCCACGGCGCTGGTCACCATCGCCTCGGAGATCCCGTGATCCTTGTTGTAGGACTTGCGGTAGGTGCTGCAGCAGGTCGATAAGCCCCGCAGCATCCCCTTCTCCACAAGGATCTTGAGAAAATTCAGCAGATAAGGATGGATCTGTCCGCCGAAGGCCTCATCCAGCAGCCGGACCCGGTCCTTGCCGGGGATCGACGGCTCGGAGAGAAGCGTGATGTAGTCGGGATGATCGGCGAAAATACCGCGCACCGCCTCCAGCTCCTCCATGATCCGGTCATCGACCTTTTCTTCGGCAGCCAGATCGTACAGGCTCTGCCCGTAAAGACCCCATGCTGTCGTCATGATGCATCTCCTACCTTCTGTATAAACTCTTCGATCAGTCTCTTATGGTCGGCTTCATCGATCTCTTTCTCGACGACCTTGCCGGCGATATCCATCGCCAGTCCGCCGATCTCGTTCTTGACCTCGTTGATCGCTTTTTTGCGTTCCTGGGCAATATCCGCCTCTGCCTGGGCCTTGATCCCGGCAGCCTTCGCCTGGGCTTCCTGCACCAGTTCGTCCGCGCGTCCCTGCGCTTCCTTCTGTGCGGTCTGTACGATCCTCGCAGCCTCCTCACGCGCATTCGCGATGCCGGACTCATACTGGGTCTTCAGATCGTCCGCTTCCTCCTTTGCCTGCCGCGCGTCGCGGATCTCCTGGTCCGCAAGCTGGCGCCTCTTTTCGAGGATCTCGTTGATCGGCTTGAAAAGGAATTTTTTGATCAGGAACAACTGGATCATCAGATTCAGGAACTGGGCGATCATAGTCCACGGCACAAGTGTTACCAATGGCTGTGTATTCATATGATTCCTCCATGGTTCTTCGCTGCCGTACCGGTGGCCGGACCGCAGCGAAAAGCGTACATGCAGCAGCTGTGCGCTGTCTCAGGACAGCCGGCAGCTGTCAGTTCCTTCCTTAATTCAGGTATCCCATGAACATGCCGGGAGCGACGAAGATCAGAAGCAGGCCGGTAACGAAACCGTAGATACCGGTGGTCTCCGCGATCGCGCAGCCCAGAAGCATCGTGCTGGTGACATCGCCCTTGCACTCGGGCTGACGGCCGATGGCTTCCAGTGCCTTTGCCACGGCGTTGCCTTCGCCGATACCGGGGCCGATACCAGCGATCAGCGCGCAGCCCGCGCCGATGCCGCAGCCAGCCAGTGCGATACCTTTTGCCAGAAATTGCATTTCATTCATGATATAGTCTCCTTTGAAATATGCTCTTTATCTGAAAATATAACAGTTATCTGAAACAGGACGGGTTTTTCAACCCGGTTTTCAAAAGACGAGCCATTCGTCTCTGACGCGCCGCAGGGATCTCCCGCAGCAGGGCTTTCCGGACCGGCAAAGCCTGCAGGAAACCTCCGGCCTCTTCTCTTACCCATCTGCGGCATTTGCGATGTACATGATCGTCAGCATCGTAAAGATAAATGCCTGCATAACGCCGGTAAACCAGTCGAAATAGAAGGACAGGATCGCCGGCAGACCGACACTGAGGATCGGGATGTGGCTTAAAAGCGCACCGGCCGCGCCGGGGATCAGTCCCAGAAGCGCACCGGAAGCGACCGCCAGCGCCGCGTAGATCAGGCCATTGATGACGATGCCGGACAGGATGTTGCCGAAATGACGGCAGGCCATACTGACGGGAGTCGCCAGCTCGGACAGGATGTTGAAAGGCGTCATGACCGGGATCGGTTCCGTGAATCCCTTCAGATAGCCGAGAACACCGCCGGCCTTGATCTTGTTTGCCGTGATCAGGATGAACACCAGGATCGCCCAGGAGGCCTCCGTCGACAGGTCTGCCGTCGGGCTCCGGAAAATGGGGATCAGGCTGATCAGGTTCGAGACAATACTCATGGCAAAGACCGTGGAGACAAACGGGATCATATTGTCGAACTTCGTCCCGCCCGTGTTGCTCCGCACCAGGTTGTTCGCAGCCTCGACGATCATCTCGGCGAATGCCTGGCGTTTGGAAATCTTTTCCACTTTCAGGTTGCGCGTCAGGAAAATGCACAGTCCCGTGATGATGAGCATGACGATCCAGCTCACCACGATCGTTTCCGTGATCAGGATGTCCCCCAGAACGGGGATCCCGGTCGGGATTCTCGCGAATATCTTCGCACCGGAAATGTCAAATTCCATTAAGAATTCTCACCTCCTCTTTTTTGCAAATCACTCTGCCTTTTTACTTACTTCGTTCTTTGTATCGTTCGTATATTACAACTGTTCAGCGCCCCGTCCTGCAGGTGCTGACCAGCTGCAATATACAGGATATATCAAAACACTTCCGAACCGCTCCTGCGTCTTATCCGCACCGGCTCCGATTTGTTTTCAGAGCGCCTTCAGGGCGCCCGGAACTGTGTTTTGCAAAAAAAAACGTATCTGTTCAGCACGCAGCGCCTCTGTCAGCCCGGGATTGCAGGTGCATAGCACCTGCAATATGGGGGTGCTGAACAGTTACAAAAAAGTCCAAAGCAGCATATCGCTGAGGTCGGGTTCAAAGAACCCTTCAAAAGCCTTTCAAAAGCCCTTTAAAGGTCTGCGGATCAGTCCGCCTCCGGCGGTTTTTTCCCGGTGATCCCCATCCGGATCCCCCGGATCTTGATCACGAGACTCGGAATGAACAGAGGGATGATCCCCGCCGCGTAATTAAAAACAGGCACGAAGATGGCAATGACGATCCAGACGCCGCGCATCAGCATACGGTTGCGGTAGCTGACCTGCATCATGCGCATGGCATCGTCCCTGTTTTCCACATTTACGACGCTCTGGACGGTCAGGGCCATGAAAAAGAAATTCGCGACCGCGACAGCCCCGCCGCACAGCGCTCCCAGGACCACGCGGTAATCAAATTTCACGGCGGATTCCGGGAAGATCTTATAAAATACAAAGAAGAGCAGGATCAGGGCAAGGCAGCCGATCCCGGTTCCCACAGCGACAGCCAGGGTCTCCTTTTTGACAGCTTCTTGTAACTTCATCGTTTTTGTATTTTTATTCTTCATCACGCAAGACTCGTGAGCGAGTCTTGAATCACCTCTTAAAAGTGCCGGTTAAAGGATCAAAAGTGCCGGTTAAAGGACCTCTCATTTTCTCCGCGCCGGGGCTTTTTTTCCTTCCCTGTGACGGACAGATACACTTTATAGGCCGTCATAAACGAGGCTCCCAGGCCCAGGATCATGCCCGGCAGGTAGACCCACAGCGGGGCGTGAAGCTTCGTGACCGCCAGGTAACAACCCCCGAGGCACAGCAGGACCGGCGTCGCCAGGGACAGTCCCAGCTGTCCGAGGAGGGTGAGATGCGGCAGGATCTCATTCCATTTCATACTCTTTCCAGACCTCCCCCGACACATTAAACCGATATTGTATGTAAAGACTAGTTTTTTATATTACACTTTTTCCCCGGAAAGAGCAAACATTTTTTCCAAAATATACACAAAAGGAATGTACCGCCTGCTGTTCACCTGCCATTTCCTGTACAGTCTTTAACCCAGCTTCTTTTTCTGCTGCGCCCCCGTGAGGCGGACCGTCAGGGCATCCGGAAGGAAACGCCCGCCCAGCACTGCCAGCTGCATCTGCCATCCGGGAATGATCACGGTCCTTTTTTTCTCCATCATCCGGAGGGCGTAGTCGACACAGTACTCCGCCGAGATGCCCGGCAGCGCGAAGGACACATCCGCGACGGCGTTAAACTCCGTGTCCACAGGTCCGGGGCAGAGGCATCCGACATAGACCGGGGATTTTTCCTCGCGCAGCTCCTCCGCAACGCCTCTCGTCAGGCTGGCTATATAGGCCTTTGTCGCATAGTATCCGGACATGTAGGGTCCGCCCGGCAGAAGGCCCGCAGCCGAAGCGACGTTCAGGATCGATCCGCCGCCCTCTGCCTGCATCCGGTGCAGGACATATTTGAGCAGTACGTGCTGCGCCGTGACGTTCACGTCGACCATACCGATCTCCCGCATGAGCTCCGTCCCCAGGAAGGGACCCGCAACGCCGAATCCCGCATTGTTGATAAAGATCTCAATGCGGCGGCCCACCAGATCCTCGCACAGACGGATCAGGTCCTCCCGCCTCTGCAGGTCTGCCGGCAGAAGCAGGCACTCCGTTCCCAGTTCCGTCCGCAGGGCCTCCAGACGGTCGCGCCGGCGTGCGACCAGGATCAGGGGATACCCCTCCAGGGACAGACGCCGTGCAAACTCCATGCCGATCCCGGAGCTGGCCCCCGTGATGAGGGCATAGCTCCTGCTGCCCGGGCTTTTTTTCCCGTCTTTGCCGGCCGCGTCTATGCCAGTCACCTTTTCCAGGGCGTCCTGCACTGCATTTTCCGCACTCTTCGCACAGATCTTCGCGGCGGAGCGGGCGCTCTCCCCGATCTTCTGCCACATTTCCCGCGGCCTGACTGTGCGCCTGGCGGACTCCTCAAGCTTCCTTCTGCCGGCTTTCAGCTGGTCCAGATAGGGCGCAGCCTTTTCCATAATGCCTGTATTCGTCCTGTTCACCAAATCCATAATCCTCTCTGCGTCGTTCATGACGTTGTACGTAAAATATGCGCTTTCAGATGCCGCCTCCGCAGTTACTTCCAAACCGTTTTACACAGGTACGGCATCTGCGGCAGCTTCCCGACCACTTTCCGCAGATGCTGCCTCTGCAGTCTCTTCCGAAGTATTACCCGCAGATGCACCGGTGTCTGCGGCTGCCTTTGCCAGCGTCCTTGCGGCATCCTCCTCCGCCGTCTCGGTCAGATCCTCGAGCAGGATCTTCTTCATATCCTCCTGCGTCGGCGCTTCCATTGCGGCGATCCGACGGGCCTGGTTGGTGATGATCTCTTCAAAAAGGTTCCGCACCTCCCGGGCATTGGCGAAATTTTCCTGTGTCGCGAGCTTGCGCTGGACGAGCATGGCGCGGACCTGGGCCCTGACATCCTCCTGCGCCTCGTAGTCGTATTTTTTGCAGTTCATGTCAAAAATACCCATCAGCTCGTCAATAGTATAGTCAGGGAACTCGATATATTTATTGAAGCGGGACTTCAGGCCCGGATTGCTGTTGATAAAGGTCTCCATGGGACCGGTATAGCCAGCCACGATGACCACGAGGTCCTCCCGGTTGTCCTCCATCGCCTTGAGGATGGTATCGATCGCCTCCTGCCCGAAGGTGTCGTCCTTGCGGGCAAGCGCATAGGCCTCATCGATAAAGAGAACGCCTCCCTTGGCTTCCCCGATCTTCTGGGCTGTTTTCAGGGCTGTCTGTCCGACATAACCCGCGACCAGTCCGGACCTGTCCACCTCCACCAGCTGCCCCTTGGACAGTACGCCGATCTGCCTGTAGAGCTTGGAGAGGATGCGGGCGACCGTCGTCTTGCCCGTGCCGGGATTTCCGGTAAAGACCAGATGGAGAGAGACCGGCACCGACTTGAGTCCGCCGTCTTTGCGCATCTTCTGGATCTTCACAAAATCCGTGAGTTCCCGGACATCATGCTTTATCTTCGTCAGCCCGATGAGCTTGTCCAGCTCCTCCATGGGGTCCGGCTCCGATTCCTGTTCCGATGCATCAGATGGTCCGGCTCCGCCTGCCGCAGCCGCCTGCTGCAGGCCCTCTCCCGGCCCGGATACCGCAGGCGCAGAGAGGGCCGGGTTCTCCTGCCCCGGATCCTTTCCCTGCCCGGCGATCCCGGAGAACAGATCCCCGTCGCTTCCCGCCATCAGACCGGGATCAAGCTCTCCCGCACCGTCAGCAGCGCTTCCCCGGCCGCTTTTTGTTTTACCGCTCCCGTTCAGAGCGGGCATCCCGTCGTACAGAGGATTATCCAGCAGGGACTGCACCTCCCGCAGGGCATCGTTTGCGCGCCGGAGGGCATCCTTGCGGGAAGACATGGCAGATACGATCTCCTCCCCTCTTTTTGCAAGAGCATCGATCGTGGACTCCGCTTCTTCCAGCCCGCCGGGCGCTTTCGTCCCTTTCTGCCTCCCGGCAGCCGCTCCTCCGGCGCCGGCCTGACCGTCCGCCTTCTGTGCAGGCTTTCCCTTCTCTTTTCCGGAGGCAGTGCTGTCCGCCTCCTCCCGGCCCTCTCCGGATCCAAAGGTCAGAACAGCCTCCGGGTCTGTATCTGTACCGGCTTTTTCATCCCGCTTTCCGAAGAAATCTCCGTACATGCCGTTCAGAAACCGCCTCTCCGTGTTCTGCAGTGCCTCGAGCCGTTTCTTCTCTTTTTCCCGTTCCCTGGCTTTTTCAGACCCCATCCGCTTTCCCTCTTTATTTCCTTTTTTCAGAAATTCCAAACCAAACTCCTCCCGGGCAGGACGTAAACCGCCGGCCTCTTCCCGGATCCTGCACGCCCTGACATCTGACATAGTCCGTTTCGTGCAGGCATACAGTATTAGTATAACATACTATTCCGGGAGTTTTTAGTCCATTTGCCCTGATGACAGAATCAGTATATAATAATCCTTATTCTGCTCTTATGCGGATACAGAAGGTCTGCCGGCGCCCGGCTTCCGGCAATGCGTATTCCACTGACATTCGAACTTTCGCAAAATCAAAATGAACAACCGGAAAAACTCACTTCCCGCCCTTATCATCACGATCCTGCTCATGCTCTGCCTGCTGGCCGCCGGCGGTCTCTTTGTCCTGCCCGCCATAGGGGTCCGGCAGATGGAAAGGACTTCCGCGAAAGGCCGCGAAACGGGAGAAAATGAAGAGGAGGAAGAGGAGGATCTCCTCACCTGGCTCGGCCTGGATACCGTCCGCACTATCCTCATCCCGCAGGACCCGGCTTCCTCCGCGACCGGCGCTTTTTCCGGTCCCGCCGGGAAACAGACAGCCTCCGATCCCACGACAGAAAAGGCTTCCTCCTCTGCCGCAGCAGACAGTAAAAAACAGGTGAACGCATCCGGCGCAAAAGAGAAGACAGACCAGGCAGCTGCCGCATCCGTCGCTGAAAAGAAAACTGAACAGGCAGCAGCGGCCGGCACAAAAGAAAAGGCGGACCAGCCCGCTGCCGCATCCGACGCAGAAAAGAAGACTGAACAGGCAGCTGCCGCATCCGCTTCCAAAGAAGAAAACAAGCCGGACAGCTCCGAAAAAGCAGTTTCTGAAAAAGCAGTTTCTGAAAAAGCGGAAGCCCCAAAAAACAGTTCCGGGAAAGAGGCGGCTGAAAAAGCCGCAGACTCCGAAAAAGCCGAAAAAACCAGGAAAGCCGAAGACGCCGGAAGCTCCAAAAAGGCCAAAGAATCCGAAGAGGCCGGAAAGACCGAAAAAACTGATAAAAAAGAAGAGGCAGATTCTTCCAAAACAAACAGCGGAAAAACACAGTCTCAAAAAACGGAGAGCGAAACAGCCGGGGAAGAAAAGAAAAAGGATCCGCAGGATTCCATGACAAAGCTCCAGAAAAAGTATGTACAGGACTGGGAGGACTTCCACGGCCGCGCCTTCCCCCTCAACGCGACGCTCCACAACTACAACTGGAAATATCTGCAGTATGACGAGATGGGGCGGCTCCATTACGACGGGGACAAGCACTACTCCGTCCGGCACGGCATCGATGTCTCCGAATTCCAGGGCAGGATCGACTGGGAAAAGGTCCGCAGCTCCGGCATCGATTTTGTCTTCGTGCGGGCAGGCCACCGCATGTTTGAGAGCGGCGAGCTGGTGAAGGACACCCGTGCCGTCAAAAATCTGACCCGGGCGAAAAAGGCCGGTCTGGAAGTGGGCGTCTACGTTTTTTCACAGGCGGTGACAGAAAAGAAGCCCGCGAGGAGGCACAGCTCTGCCTCGATGT
>JAFWDM010000092.1 GCA_017513005.1 Lachnospiraceae bacterium | reverse complement strand
GCGACTATCAGCCGCACAACTATACACGCAACTGCGTCGTCTACACCGGGACGCACGACAACGATACGACCCGCGGCTGGTTTGAACACACGTCCCCGGAGATCCGGGACTACGCCTTTGCCTACCTGGGGGTACAGGACAAGGAGAGCGCCGTGCAGGCCATGATCCGGACAGCCATGATGAGTGTCGCGGACATCTGCATCATCCCCATGCAGGATTATCTGGGGCTGGGGAGCGAAGCCCGTATCAATACGCCATCCACCCTGGGTGACAACTGGAAATGGCGTGTCAGACCGGGCGTGTTTACGAAATCCCTTGCAGAAAAGATCCTCGCGCAGACCCGCCTGTACGCGCGTGTTTAGTCAAAAAAAGACCTCCGCGGCTGCGGAGGTCTTTTTGATCACACGTAATAGAGGATGTTTTCCCCCAGTGCGCGGGCGGCGTCATCGCCGAGATAGTGGGCGACGATCGCGAGCCCGAAAGGGATCGCGGTTCCCATCCCGCGGCTGGTCAGGATGTTATTGCTTCTTACGACGGCATCATGGGACAGCTGTGCGCCATTTTCAATGAGAAGCGCATCGCGGGAGGGATTGCAGGTGGCAGGGATCCCTTTCAGGAGTCCCAGTTCCGCGAAGATCCCCGGCGCTGCACAGATCGCGGCGATCTGCTTTCCTTCTTTGCAAAAGGCAGTGACCTGGTCCATGAGAGGGGCGCAGGCGCGGAGGTTGGGTGTCCCGGGGATGCCTCCGGGCAGGATCAGCATGTCATACGCCCCGAAATCCAGGTCCCGGATCGTTGTGTCCGTGCGGAAGGTGACTTCGTGGGAGGATGTGACTTCCGGCACGGCGTTGATGGAGACCTTTGTGCAGGGGATGCCGGCCCGGTACAGGAGGTCGACGACGGTCAGGCCCTCGATCTCCTCGCATCCGTCCGCAAAGAAAATGGCGGTTTTTTTATCGGTTTTCGCTTCAAACATGACAGCTCCCTTCTTTCCTGTATTTTCAACCTGTATTTTCAACCTGAAACAGTTTTTTCCATTGCAGCCAGTATACCCTATTCCGGTTCGAACGTCCAATTATGCGTTAAATCGTGCGGGCTTTTTACGCCCCGGCAGCAGTGGACACAGTGCACCTTGTTTGATACAATGTGAGTGATATCACTTTTGACCTTAGTGTCATAAATACCAGGCAAATGATCCGGCACCGATGCAGCGCATACCCGGGCGGCAGGGTGTCCTGCGGACGGCATGGCACGCTGCTGTATATCCGATCAGCCAAATCATACCAGGAGGCGATGAAATGGTTACAAAT
Source organism: Lachnospiraceae bacterium (assembly GCA_017513005.1). GTDB lineage: Bacteria > Bacillota > Clostridia > Lachnospirales > Lachnospiraceae > CAG-791. The sequence goes on along the minus strand of JAFWDM010000092.1, from coordinate 8,039 downwards.
GATGCTACCCTCGTGGCTTTGAAACACTATATCATGGAACAGGTCGCAAAGCTGGCCTGGGAGGATGACATCAATAAGGAATCTCTTGACCGGCTCCGGTATGAGATCAGCCCCGGGCCTGTCGCGCAGTACCGCTGCTGTGTCTATAAGGAGAGGGAGATCACGGAGCAGAGGATCCGGCTCTCGCTGGCGCAGAACCCGGATCCGACCAGCGATTCGAAAAATATCGTGCAGGTCATCCGCCCCGCCTGTGAGGAGTGCCCTCTGTCCTCCTATACTGTGACGGACAACTGCAGGCTGTGCATGGGCAAGGCCTGCATCAATTCCTGCCGCTTCGGGGCGATCTCGATCAATGACCGCCGGACGAAGATCGATCCCTCCAAGTGCAAGGAGTGCGGCATGTGCGCGAGTGCCTGCCCCTACGGCGCGATCGCCCATCTGGTCAGGCCCTGCAAGCGAGCCTGCCCCGTCGGCGCCATCACGTATGATGAATACGGGATCTGCAATATCGATGAGGAAAAGTGCATCCAGTGCGGCCACTGCATCCACTCCTGTCCGTTCGGTGCGATCGGTTCCAAGACCTATCTCGTCGAGATCATCCGCCATATTCTGGCGGGCGAAGAGGTCATCGCCATGGTCGCGCCCGCCACAGAGGGGCAGTTCGGACCGGATATCACGATGCAGTCTCTGAAAAATGCTTTTCTGGAGATGGGATTTGCGGATATGGTCGAGGTCGGCCTCGGCGGCGATATGACAGCGGCGTATGAGTCCCTGGAGTGGACGGAGGCCCACGAGGAAGGGCGCAAGATGACGACTTCCTGCTGCCCGGCCTTCATCAACATGCAGCGTCAGCATTTCCCCAGGGTCTTTGAGGAAAATGTATCCAGCACGGTTTCTCCCATGTGCGCGATCTCCCGCTATCTGAAAAAGACCCATCCGGGCTGTATCACGGTTTTCCTGGGGCCCTGCATTGCCAAAAAGTCGGAGGCAAATGACCCCACGATCCCGGATAACGCGGATTATGCCATTACCTACGGAGAGTTCACTTCCCTGATGCAGTCCAGGGGCGTCGAGCTCAAGCCTGTGGAGAACGACTACCAGGAAGCTTCGATCTGGGGCAAACGCTTCGCCTCCTCCGGCGGCGTCGCAAAAGCGGTCCTGGAGTGCATGAAGGAGCGGGGAGAGGATACCTCCGGCATCCGGCTGGTCCAGGTCGCGGGCGGAGAAGCCTGCAGGAAGGCGCTCACCATGCTCAAGGCGGGCAGGCTTCCCGAGGACTTTGTCGAAGGCATGATCTGCGAGGGCGGCTGCGTCGGCGGTCCTTCGAAGCACAGGACAGAGATGGAGATCAAGCGCGCAAGAGAGGGCCTGCTGAAAAAGGCCGACGACCGCGGAGTGCTCGACAATCTGAAAAACTATCCCATGGATTCCTTCTCCCTGTACCGCGACGGACATATGGATGAAAAGCCGGTGCTGTGAGGAGTACATTGGAATCGCCGGACGCTGTGTTGTATGTTCACGCCCTCAGGAGGGCGTGAACAGTAACCGGGCAGGGCATGACCGGATAGGAGAAACAGGGAAAACCTTGTTAAATCTCCCTTATCCGGTCATTTTTTTGTTGGAAAAGGGTGGGTACTTGTGCTATAATGCAATGTACTTGTGTAAACGCACCTGTCCATTGCCGCAGCAGACAGGCTGCACGCATATTCACACAGCGCAGAGCTATCCCGAAGAGAGAAAGCCGGCCGGGATGCCGGGCCGAGGTCCGAAGGGACCGGCTGCGCAGGAAACAGACAGGCTGCGAATAAATTTGGAGGTTTAGGGTAACAATGAGTGTAAGTGTTGAAAAGCTGGAGAAGAGCATGGTCAGGCTCACGATCGAAGTGAGCGCCGAGGATTTTGATAAAGCGATCAACAGGGTTTACAATCGTCAGAAGAACAGGATGAATGTTCCCGGGTTCCGCAGGGGCAAGACTCCCAGGAAGGTCCTTGAGAAAATGTACGGCGCTGCGATCTTCTATGAGGATGCGGCGAACGACGTGATCAACAGCTCTTATCCGGATGCTGCAAAAGAGAGCGGAGAGGATATCGTCTCCAATCCCGAGATCAATGTGACACAGATCGAGGCGGGCAAGCCTTTTATCTATACGGCAGAAGTCGCTGTCAGGCCCCCTGTAAGCCTGGGCAAGTACAAGGGTGTCGAGGTGGATAAGCAGGATATCACTGTTTCCGAGGAAGAGATCGACGCGGATATCCGCAGGGAGCAGGAAAAGAATGCGGTCAAGAACGAGATCACGGACCGTCCCGTCCAGGACGGCGATGATATCGAGCTTGATTTCGAGGGGTTCAAGGACGGCGTGGCCTTCGAGGGCGGCAGAGGACTCAACTACCCCCTGACGATCGGTTCGGGTTCCTTCATCCCCGGCTTTGAGGAGCAGCTCATCGGCGCCAACATCGGCGAGGAGCTGGAGGTCCATGTGACATTCCCCGAGGAGTATCAGTCCGAGGAACTCGCAGGACAGCCCGCAGTCTTCAAGTGCACTGTCAAGAAGATCATCGAAAAGATCCTCCCCGAACTGGACGATGAGTTCGCCGATGAGGTCTCCGAGTTCTCCACCATGGCGGAGTACAGAGAGGATGTCCGCAAAAAGATCACAGAGCGCAAAGAGCGTGCCGCACAGACCGCGAAGGAAAACCAGGCGGTCGAGAAGGTCATCGCGGATTCCCACGTCGATATTCCCGAGGCAATGCTGAAGACCCAGCAGGAAGAGATGATCAGGGAGCTTGAGCAGCAGCTGATGTCCCAGGGGATCAGCATGGATGGATACATGCAGTATCTCCAGACAAACCGCGAGGCCATGCTCGAGAACATGAAGAGCGACGCGGAACAGCGCATCCTTTACCGTCTGGTCGTCGAAGCTGTTGCAAAGGCAGAGAACATCGAAGCGACGGAAGAGGATTATGAAGCCCGCCTTCAGGAGATGGCGGAGATCTACCGCAGGGACATCGAAAACATCCGCACCATGTTCGCAGACCGCAAGGACAGCCTGATGGAGGATCTGGCTGTGCAGAAGGCCATCACCTTTATCGCGGACAACGCTGTCGAGGTGGAGAAGAAGGAAGAGCCCGCGCAGGACAAGGCGGAATAAGGATCCGGTCCTGTCCGGGATCCGGACAGATCAGGAATGAATGACGGGAAGGGCCGATCGAAAGCCGCAGAAGTATATGCAGATGCCGGCGCATATTGTCGGTCCTTCCTGTTTTGTTTATACATTTTCGGAAGCATTCTGTTTCAATTATTGACAGAAGAGTATTATTTACAGAAGATATCTACATGATGTAAGGGGCAGGAGTATCGTAAATACGGGGGTCCCTGACCACCTTTTGACCTTTACATCATCTATATGGAAAGGGGCATAATGGCAAACTTTATCCCTTATGTAGTAGAGCAGACCGGCATGGGAGAGCGTTCCTATGACATTTTCTCACGCCTTTTGAAGGAGAGGATCGTTTTCCTGGGAGACCAGGTGACGGATGCCTCCGCGGAGCTGATCGTGGCGCAGATGCTGTTCCTCGAGGGGGAGGATCCCGAGAAGGATATCCAGTTCTACATCAACAGTCCAGGCGGTTCCGTTTCGGCAGGAATGGCGATCTATGATACGATGCACTTTGTAAAATGCGATGTTTCCACGATCTGTGTGGGCATGGCGGCCAGTATGGGCGCATTTCTGCTCGCAGGCGGCACAAAGGGCAAGCGCTATTCCCTTCCCCACAGCGAGATCCTGATCCATCAGCCGCTCGGCGGCACAGAGGGACAGGCATCCGACATCGCGATCCAGGCTGCGCACATGGCCTTTACCAAGGACCGCCTGAGCAGACTCCTCGCGGAAAACACCGGCCAGCCCTATGACCGCATCGTGCAGGACACGGACCGCGACAACTGGATGACCCCCGAGCAGGCGCTGGAGTACGGGCTGATCGACCGCATCTATACGACGCGCAAAGAGATCCAGTGACAGCTGCCCGGTAAACCTTCGCGGCAGCGCGGCTGCCTCCGCAGGGACCGGAAAATTGCATCTTTGTCCGGGTCGTGAAGCATAAATGGAAATGGTTTCTCAGGATGTCAAGCATACATCGCTGAAAGGAATATATGGCAGACAATAAGAGAATGTACCCCGGTATGCGCAGATGCTCCTTCTGCAACCGGACGGAAAACATGGTCAACCGCCTGATCTCCGGACCGGAGGGAATCTATATCTGTGATGAGTGTGTCACCATCTGTATGGATATTCTGGAGGAGTCGGAGCGCGATGAGAATATGTCGCTGTCGACGCTCGACACAGACGGCATTAAGCTCCTCAAGCCCGCCCAGATCAAGCGGTTTCTGGACGAGTATGTCATCGGGCAGGAGGAGGCCAAAAAGGTCCTTTCTGTCGCGGTCTACAACCACTACAAGCGGATCGTCAGAGCCAGGCAGGACGAGTCGGATGACGGCGTCGAGCTGCAGAAGAGCAATATCCTGATGCTGGGCCCCACCGGATCCGGAAAGACCTATCTGGCCCAGACCCTGGCGAAGATCATCAATGTGCCCTTTGCGATCGCGGATGCCACGACGCTCACAGAGGCCGGCTATGTCGGCGAGGATGTGGAAAATATCCTCCTCAAGCTCATTCAGGCGGCAGATTACAACATCGAGCGCGCCCAGGTGGGGATCATCTATGTCGACGAGATCGACAAGATCTCCAAGAAGGGGGAAAATGTATCCATCACCCGCGATGTCTCCGGAGAAGGCGTCCAGCAGGCGCTTCTGAAGATCGTCGAGGGAACCGTCGCCTCCGTTCCGCCGCAGGGCGGACGCAAGCACCCGCAGCAGGAACTGATCCAGATCGATACCACAAATATCCTGTTTATCTGCGGCGGCGCGTTTTCCGGTCTTGACAAGATCATCAACAACCGCATGGACAAAAGGTCCATGGGCTTCCATGCGGAGCTGCAGGGCAAAGAGGAGAAAAAGGTCGGCAATGTCATCAAGAACGTCCTTCCCGAGGATCTGACCAAGTTCGGCCTGATCCCGGAATTCATCGGGCGCGTGCCGGTCGTGGTCACGCTGGATGAGCTGGACAAGGAGGCTCTGATGCGGATCCTGCGGGAGCCCAAAAACGCCATCCTCAAGCAGTACCAGAAGCTCTTCTCCTACGACCGCGTGGAACTCACCTACGAGGAGGATGCGGTGGAGGCGATCGCGGACAAGGCAGTCGCCCGCGGCACAGGGGCCCGCGGCCTTCGTTCCATCATGGAAAAGACAATGATGGACGTCATGTACGAGATCCCCTCGGACGACACCATCGTGTCCTGCGTGATCACGAAGGAGGCAGTCGAGGACGGCGCCCCCCCGAAGATCGTGCACGGGGAGAAACCGCCTCTTCCGGAGCCGGAGCCAAAGACCCGGAGCACAGCGAAATCCTCCGCCCAGCGCAAAAAACGCAAAGCAGTCCGGGCATGACCTGCCGCATATGTCTGCAGGGAGTGTGCCGCATACAGGCTGCATCTGCCCGCCCGGGGGGGATGAACCGGTGCGGATGAAAAAGGAAACACATGATTATAAAAACCGTAAATCTTGCACTCGTCTGCGGGGTCACGAGTAAAATTCCGGCAGGCACCCTGCCGGAATTTGCTTTTGCGGGGAGAAGCAATGTGGGAAAATCCACCCTGATCAACGGACTGATGAACCGCAAGTCCCTCGCGCGCGTGAGCTCCCAGCCGGGCAAGACACAGACGATCAATTATTATGAGGTCAACGGGACCTTCCATCTCGTGGACCTGCCCGGTTACGGGTATGCAAAGGCCAATGTGAAGGTCAAGGAACAGTGGGGAAAGATGATCGAGCGCTACCTGCGGACCAGCAGGCAGCTCCGCGCCGTCTTCCTGCTCATGGACATCCGCCATGAACCGACCGGCCAGGATGTCATGATGTACGACTGGATCCTGCAGACCGGTCTGACCCCGGTCATCATCGCGACCAAGGCGGACAAGATCAAGCGCAGCCAGCTGTCTAAACAGACCGCGCTCCTGCGCAGGACCCTCCGCGAGGAGAGCCATTTACAGACCGCAAAGGGCGCGGACGCACAGCCTCTGCAGATCATTCCCTGGTCCGGACTCACGAAGAGCGGCCGGGAGGAGATCTACGCGGTCCTGGACGGGTTCCTCATGCCTGCGCAGGAGACGGAACCGGAAGACCATGAACGCATAAAGAGCTTGTATGAAAGGGGGGATCTTTCATGAGAAATCTTTCCGGCAGCAGAAAAATCTATGCTTTCGGCTCACTCATCCTGGGACTGGTCCTGCTCCTGTGGCCGGGCAGCGCCCTCCGTATGGTCGCTTATGCGGCCGGCATTGTCATCATGGCCGGCGGGATCACTGCGATCCTGGCCCATTTCCGCGACAGGACCCGGACTCCTTTCGGCGGCATCAATCTGGCGGTCGGCGTCGTGGTGACCCTGGTGGGCGGGTGGATCTTCCTCAATCCGGAGCGCTTTGCCAGTGTGATCCCCACTGCCGTGGGATACCTGATCGTCTTCAGCGGGATCGTGAACCTGCTTGAGACCTTCAGCCTTTCCAAGGCCCATTATCGCAAGTGGTGGGTCTCCCTTCTGGCCGCGGTGGGGACCATCTTCATGGGACTCTTCCTGATCAACCATGCCTTCGGGGTGGCTTCGACCATGGTCCGTTTCGGCGGAGCCTTCCTGCTTTTCAACGGGATCTCAGACCTGTGGATCAACCGCCGCGTCGACCAGTATGTGCGCTATAAGCGCAGGGGATCCTCCGGCGGCAGGTCGGCATCAGCAGCCGGATCTGCTTACTCGCAGGGGTCCGCATCCGCACGCCATGACACATCCGGTCCCGATATCATTGATGCAGATGATTACCGGGAATTATAGGGCAGACAAATAGCATGGCAGCTGCATTTCCCTGCCGGTTCTTCGACTTCTATTCGACTTCTATGCAGCAATGATCCTTCCTGTCAAATAAGGAGGAAAAACCCTGATCATGAGTCCGGATACGCTTGGACTTCAGATCCGGCGGCAGAAAGGAAAGACTGTTGACGCGCAGATCGCGGAATACTGGTCATACGACTATTTCAGTCCCCTTTGACACCCCTTTGCAAGGTGTCAAAGGGGACGGTTCTTTTTGTCATCTTTGTCAACTTACGAAAGCCGTGGAATGTCTCCGGATGAAACAGGGCAAGTGAAACGAAAAACCGCCGCTTTTATCGCCTTGTGCGTTTTCTGTATCCGTTATTATCCGAAAAAAACAGTTGACAAATGCCTTGCATGTGTTATAGTTCATATAGAACAAAGAAAACAGAACCCACATGCCTGCAGCAATACAGGCAGAGAAAGTGAGGTGTTTATGAATATTCAGAAATTTACGCAGAAATCTATTGAAGCGATCAACCAGTGCGAGAAGCTGGCATATGAGTACGGGAATCAGCAGATCGAGCAGGAGCACCTGCTCTACAGCCTGCTCACCCTGGAGGACAGCCTGATCCTGAAGCTGATCGAGAAGATGGGGATCGATCCGGGCTCCTTTACCAGCCGGGTCCTGGGCACCGTGGAAGGGCTCACAAAGGTGTCCGGCTCCGACAGCCGTGTATATGTCGGCGGCGAGATGAACAAGGCCCTGTTGGGGGCGGAGACGGAGGCAAAGGCGCTGGGCGATGAGTACGTCAGCGTCGAGCACCTCTTCCTGTCCCTGATCAAAAATGCGGACCGCACACTGAAAGGCCTGTTCAGGGACTACGGGATCAGCCGGGAGACCTTCCTGCAGGCGCTCTCTACGGTGCGAGGCAACCAGCGCGTGACCAGTGACAATCCCGAGGCTACCTATGATACGCTGGAGAAATACGGAGAGGAGCTGGTCTCCAAGGCGAAGGCTCAGAAGATGGATCCTGTCATCGGCCGGGACGCGGAGATCCGCAATGTCATCCGGATCCTGTCCAGAAAGACCAAGAATAATCCTGTCCTGATCGGTGAGCCCGG
>JAFWDM010000091.1 GCA_017513005.1 Lachnospiraceae bacterium | reverse complement strand
GGATCACAAAATTCGGAACGATCTTTTTGCGGCGGGTTCTCTTGACGGGAGCCTTTTCGACGGTTTCAGTAACTTTTTTTGCTCTTGGCATAATTGCGCCTCCTGTAAAAAAATAAATAGACAACAGTAATAAAAAACGAAAAATATAAGATTACGCACATTAATTTAATATTATTATATTTGAATGTCAAGTTGAAACAGCAAGTTTAAAAATGTCAGGTTTTGCTCAGAAGGAAAATAATCTGATTATGTACTGGTCATGCACAGCAACTGTGTACCGGTTCAGGCTCACCCGAAGCCTCGAGATGTTTTTCTCGAAACCCGGGTGCAGCGGCGCGCGGTGATTCCTATATGTACTTGTACGAGAGGAAGACAATTGGGTATAATGACAGCAGGCTGTCAGGCAGAGATTTTGATCTCAGCGGGAATCCCTCCGCTTTTAGAAACGGTGGGATAAAGACTGCAGTCTGTTCGTCTCAGCGGTAGATAAAGACCACTGTTTCTATAAGCGGCATGACAAAAGAAGCAGGTTTTTGAAGAAGCAGGTTTATTATGGAATATGGTGCATGGACCCTTGTCCCGATCATCTTTATCATTGTAATGGCGGTCGTGACCCGCAAGTCCTTTGAGTCTCTTCTAGCGGGATCAGTCATAGCCTGTATCGTTATGCACGGGACAGGCTTTTTTCTGCCCTGGGTGGAAACGATCATGGAGGCGCTGTCGGATTCGGATAATCAGTGGGTGATCCTGGTGTGCGGCCTGTTCGGAAGCCTGATCGCGCTTCTGCGGGAGTCGAAGGGAACAGAAGGGTTTATACAGATCGGGGAGCGCCTGTGCCGCACGGAGCGGAGTGCGCTTTTAGGCGCATTTATTATGGGGATCGTCATTTTTGTGGACGATTATCTGAACATGCTCACGGTGGGGATCTGTATGCGGCCGATCTGTGACCGCCGCAAAGTTCCCCGGGAAGCGCTGGCCTATCTGCTGGATTCTACGGGCACCCCGGTCTGTGTGGTAGTGCCTTTTTCGACCTGGACTGCATTTTATATTTCCCTCTTCATGAAGGAAAAGGCGATACAGGAGATGGGCTTCGCCTCCGGCCTGTCGATGTATATGCAGACGATCCCCTATATTTTTTACGCGATCGTGACCCTTGTCATGGTGTTCCTGTTTGCCATGGGATGGATCCCGAAGGTAGGGCCCATGAAAAAGGCGTATGCGCGTACGAAGGCGACAGGAAGGACCTACAGTGAAGAGAGCTGGAAGTACAATCTGGAGCTGGAGGACAGCGGAAGAGATGGAAATATCATTGATTTTCTGTTGCCTGTCGCACTGCTGATCGTGGCGACCGTCGCGACGGACGATATCCTGGCGGCTGTCATCCTGACATTGGCCTTTTGCCTGGTTTTGTATGTTCCCCGGGGCCGGATGACTTTTTCCAAATGGAGTGAGCTGCTGATCAGCGGGTTCTGTGAGATGATGCCGACACTCGCTATCCTCGCGGGTGCATTTGCGGTTGCCCGCTGCTGCAACATGATGCAGCTGCCGGAATACATCATTTCCACGGTGCAGCCCTTCGTGACGCCGCAGACCTATCCGCTGATCATCTTTCTGGTGGTCTCGGTCCTGACCTTCGCGACCAGTTCGACCTGGGGGATCTCCACGATCGTCATCCCCATCATCATTCCGCTGGGGGCGGCGGTCGGCGCCAACATGATCCTGACGATGGCGGCGATCCTCTCCGGGAGTGCTTTCGGCAGCCACGCCTGTTTTTACTCGGACGCGACGGTCCTGGCCTCCGCAGGTGCGCGGATCGACAACATGGAGCACGCATTTACCCAGATCCCCTATGCCATGATCGCGGCCGGGATCACCTGTGTCTGCCTGCTGGTGAGCGGCTGCCTGCTGCCCGGATAAGAGATTCGGGGCGTGGACAGAAATTACCTTATGAAAACTATAACCGGAGTTATGCCTGGACTGTGATGGGCCCGGCAGAGGCTTTTATAATAAAGCCTTTTATAATAAATGCACAAATCAAAAGCTTTTTTTCTGTTTTTATTGTATAATAATTGTAGCAGTTCAGAAGACCAGGATCTGCAGACAGGTCCGGCGGACCTGTCCGGTAATACAGGACTGTACTGAACATCGAGGCGAGAACTGTCAATGGACTTTTTCAGAAAGGAGGTTTCTATGCAGAATTACACAAAGATGCGTTCTGCCCGCCATCATGATGTCATCATGAAGGTGATCCCCGGTCATTTCGTGACACCGAATACACACATCAATTACTATATTGATATGACGACGATGAAGACCAGACAGAATGAAGCGATGGCGGCAGCCCGTGCTATGAGTGAAGTCTACGTATCTTCGACAGTGGTTGATACGATCGTATGTATGGACGGTATGGAAGTCATCGGTGCCTATATGGCGGAGGAACTGACCCGGGTCGGGATCATGTCCATGAATTCGCATAAGACGATCTACATTATGTCCCCGGAATATGACCATTCCGGGCAGATGATCGTACGGGAAAACAACCAGATGATGGTCCGCGGCAAGCACTGCCTGCTGCTTCTGGCGTCCGCTACAACGGGGCAGACCATCGCCCGGGCCGGTGAATCGATCAATTATTACGGAGGGACGATCGAAGGCATCTCCGCGATCTATTCCGCTGTCAGCAAGGTGCTCGATTACCCCGTGCATGCTCTCTACACCATGGCGGATCTTCCGAATTACAGGTCCTATCCGCCGAACAAATGCAGGATGTGCCAGAATAACGAGCCCATCGATGCAATCTGCAACGGCTTCGGTTATTCCAGGATCTGAGATAAGTGATTCCGGATGCCCCCGCTTTTGTAATCAGCCGCAATTTATTCTTCATCCTTCAATACCGGTGACTTCAGTCGTGGGCTGCGCGCACAAAAGGGAAACCCGCTTCGTCGTGGGCACGATCCTGCGATGGAGAAAAAATGCTCCGCAACAAACCAAAGGTTTGCCGGCTGCGCAGGATCCAAGTGTGAATCTTGAAGCAGCAACAGCAAGTTGATTTTGGATACTTGTATACAAATAATTGACAAAAGTCTGGAAAAACGATATATTTTTTAGACAAAGGCGTCCGGAGGTTCGTCTCCGGGCGCTTGTTTTGTATTAAGCTGCGCACAGTGGTACAGGAATGTTTTGTTGGAGGTACTATGACAGGTTTTATTTTAACGGGAAACGGAACAGCTGCCGTTACTGCGGTGGAAGGGATCACAAATGTGAATAATGCTGTCAACGGGTTCGTCTGGGGACTGCCCATGCTGATCCTTCTGGTCGGTACAGGCATCCTGATGACCCTGCTGACGAAGTTTTTCCAGATCACGCACATCCGGCACTGGATGAAAAAGACCATCGGGGCGGTCTTTACGGACAGCCATGTCACGGCGCACACGGCAAAGGACGATAGGTCGATCAGCCAGTTCCAGAGTCTGTGTACAGCACTTGCGGCGACCATCGGCACGGGCAACATCGCCGGCGTCGCGGCTGCGATCGTCTCGGGCGGACCCGGCGCGATCTTCTGGATGTGGATCGTCTCTTTCTTTGGAATGATGACGAATTTCTCCGAAAATGTCCTGGGTATCTATTACCGCAGAAAAAATGAAGTCAGAGAGTGGTGCGGCGGCGCCATGTACTACCTGCACGACGGGCTCGGGTCAAAACCCGGCTGCGCGGGGATCGGCGCAGTCCTGGCGGTTCTATTCAGTATATTCTGCACGCTGGCGTCCTTCGGGATCGGCAACATGAGCCAGATCAATACGATCAGCGCGAACCTGAATCAGGTCTTCAGTATCCCGACGTATATTTCCGGCATCATCCTGATGGTTCTGGCAGGCCTGGTCATCATCGGCGGCATCAAGCGCATCGCCGCGGTTACGGAAAAGCTGGTTCCCTTTATGGCAGTCGCCTATATAGTCGGCGCCTTTGCCATCGTGATCGCCAATATCGGCCAGATGCCGGCGGTCTTTGCTTCCATCATCCGCGGCGCCTTTGCGATGAAGGCTGTCGGCGGCGGGATCACCGGTTATGGTGTGCGCCTCGCCGTGACCTGGGGTATGAAGCGCGGCGTCTTCTCCAATGAGGCCGGTCTGGGTTCCTCTGTCATGGTTCACTCCGCCTCCAATATCCGCGAGCCTGTCATGCAGGGAATGTGGGGCATCTTCGAGGTCTTCGCGGACACGATCATCGTCTGCTCTCTGACGGCCTTCTGCATCCTTTCGAGTGGTGTCGTCGACCTCAATACCGGTGAGATGATCTCGGAATCCGCCAGCACAGCCCTGGTCTCCGAGGCCTTCGGTTCCGTATTCGGCAAGGCGGGCGGCGCCTTTATCGCCATCGCGATCCTGCTGTTTGCCTTTTCCACCGTCCTGGGCTGGAGCCAGTACGGTATGCGCGGGTTTGAGTACCTCTTCGGGACGAAGTCTACGATCATCTACCGCGCGGTTTTCGTCCTCTTCATTTTTGTCGGTTCCACGATGAACCTGCAGCTTGCATGGGACCTCTCTGACACCTTCAACGGCCTGATGGCGATCCCCAACCTGATCGGTGTGCTGGCCTGCAGCGGCACTGTTTTCGCGGTGACGCGCAACTATGTCGAGCGCGTACTGGGAGGAAAGAACATAGAGCCTATGTACTCCGCACTCGATCACGTACAGGAGATGCACAAGCAGGAGATCGAGTCGGGCATCAGGTGACGGATCCGGCGGCACCTGTTTTTCAGGAGGATACAGTCTGTCATGAAGAAAAAAGGAACGCACAGCACACAGAAAAAATATTTCGGCACGGTTCCCCGCTCTGAATTCTATGGATTTGTGCTCGGCTATGCGATCGGTCTGATCCTGACCGGCGCCCTCCGCCTGGAGTCGCAGTTTCAGACGCTGCTGTGTGCGGTCGCAGGTCTCGGGATCGGGTATTATATCGATCGAAAGTACTATCAGGAACCGGATGAACCGGCACAGAGTACGGGAGCCGGGGAGGCAGATCCGGATATGTCGGAAACTACAGAATGAAAAGCAAAAACAAAAGCCGCTCCTGCAGCAGGGGGCGGCTTTTTGTACGCCCAGGGCGGGTACCTGATTCCGGACAGTCCGGGATGTGTGAATGTTGTACACAGGGCGTGAGATATGCTATGATAATCTGATTGCAATGACAGGTGTTTCGGGCAGCAGGGACTGCCTGTGGCGAATCCGGGTTCCGGCTGGCCCGGGATCCGGAAAAAGAAAGGGATAATTGATGCAGGAACACAGAGAGAACAAAATGGGTGTTATGCCCGTCAAAAGACTGATTATTTCCATGTCGCTTCCGATGATGGTATCGATGCTGGTGCAGGCGCTGTACAATGTCGTGGACAGTATGTTCGTCGCACAGCTTTCCGAGGATGCACTGACGGCGGTCACGCTGGCATTTCCGATGCAGAATCTGCTGATCTCTTTTGCGGCGGGGACCGGCGTCGGTATCAATGCGCTGCTGTCCAAGTCTCTGGGAGAAAAACGTTTTGACCGGGCGGATGACGCGGCCAACAACGGCCTGTTTCTGGCGATTCTGACCTACATCCTCTTCCTGCTGATCGGTCTGTTCGGCGCCGGTCCCTTTATCGGCACGCAGATCCAGGATGCCCTGGTCCGGGAGTACGGGACGGTCTATCTGCAGATCTGTCTGTGCCTGTCCTTCGGCGCGATTTTTCAGGTCACATTCGAGCGGCTGCTGCAGTCCACGGGGCGCACGGTCTACAGCATGATCTCACAGGCAACCGGTGCGGTCATCAACATCATCTTTGATCCGATCCTGATCTTCGGTCTGTTCGGGGCGCCGAAAATGGGCGTCGCCGGTGCGGCGGCTGCGACCGTCATGGGACAGATCATCGCCGCCTTTATCGGCTGTTATCTGAACCTGAAAAAGAATGAGGACGTGCATCTCTCTGTCCCGCAGATCCTCCATCCGTCCGCGGAAGTCATCCGCAAGATCTATTTTGTGGCCGTGCCCTCCATCCTCATGATGTCCATCGGTTCGATCATGACCTATGCCATGAACCAGATCCTGGGAGCATTTTCAAAGACGGCAACCGCGGTCTTCGGCGTATATTTCAAGCTGCAGAGTTTCTTCTTTATGCCGGTGTTCGGTCTGAACAACGGTCTGATTCCCGTGCTCGCCTACAATTACGGGGCGCGCAGGCGCGACCGCATCAGAGAGGCACTGCGGTTTTCCATGACCCTGGCAGTTGTCATCATGCTCTGCGGGACCCTGGTCTTTCACCTGGTGCCCGAGGCGCTTCTGGGAATGTTCAACGCCTCAGAGGAGATGCTGCGGATCGGGGTCCCGGCCCTGCGGATCATTTCGCTTTCCTTCGGTCTCGCCGGAGCCTGCATCGCCATGGGTTCGATCTTCCAGGCATTTTCCTACAGCTACTATTCCCTGATCGTCTCTGTGGGCCGTCAGCTGGTGGTACTTATTCCCGTCGCCATGTTCCTCGCCAGCTTCGGAGAGGTGACTCTCATCTGGTGGGCTTTTCCGATCGCAGAGCTGGTCTCTACGATCCTGTCCGCGTTCTTTTTCCTCCGGCTTTATAACAGGACCGTGAAGACGCTGTAGGACCGGACGGCTGTGCCGGTCGTTTATACGATTATCAAAGAGAAGGAATGAAGATATGCATAATCACGATCATGACCCCGGCGGCGGACATGGGCATGCGCACGATCATGACCCCGGCGGCGGACATGGGCATGCGCACAGGCATGTCCACAGTGCGGAGGAGAAAAAGGCTGTCCTGAACCGCCTCTCCAGGGCGATCGGACACCTGGAGTCCGTCAAAAGGATGGTGGAGCGGGATGAGGACTGCAGTGATGTGCTCATTCAGCTGGCAGCCGTGCGCAATGCCATCAACAACACAGGCAAGGTGATCATGAAAAACCACATCAGCCATTGTATCGTCGAGGCGATCGAGCAGGATGATCTGGAGGCGGTGGAGGCGCTCAACGATGCCATAGACCATTTCATCAAGTGATCCCGGCAGTATGTTGTTGTCGGAAAATTTATAAAAAGTATATTGAAAATGCCCGGCGTTTGTGAAAAAATATGGATAGTATACGAAAAAATCCGGGCATCGGATGGCAGGAGAAAACAGGCTTATGGATGGATCTGACAGGACCTTCACTGCAAAATCCACAGAGGCGGCTGAAAGCAGCAGGGAAGAGCGCAGCAGCACCCGGGAACGCGCTGCCGGTAAGCAGCGGCCGGCGAAGGAGAACGGCAGGGCAGAGCCCGGAAATCAAAGGCACAGTGCACGAACCCGGAAGAATACCGGAAAGAGGGCCGGAGGCAGGGACGCCCGGAACAGCCGGACTGCCGCCGGGCGCAGGAACCGGAAACCGGGAGGAAGGAGACAGTCTCTGCCATCCAGTTTCGGTCATGCCTTCGAGGGGATCCGCACAGGTGTGGTGGAAGAGCGCAATATGAAGATCCACTGTGCGGCGGCAGTTCTGGTCATTGTCTTCGGCCTGCTTCTGCATATATCCGTGACGGAATGGTGTATCTGTTTCGCCCTTTTTGGCCTGATCATGGGACTGGAGCTGGTCAACACTGCGATCGAGGCAGCCGTCGACCTGGCGACACAGGATTACCACCCTCTGGCAAAGCGGGCCAAGGATACAGCAGCCGGTGCGGTTCTGATCGCTTCGATCATGGCGGCAGCCGCCGGCCTGATCATCTTTGTGCCGAAGCTCCTCTATTTTTTTCACAGTCTTTTTTAGATAAGGTTCACTTAGATAAGGTTCACAATGTAAGGCACTGTTAAACAATAAATTGTTTAAGCAGAGCCAGCATCTTGTAAGTTTTCACGGTCATTGAAAATGTTACTGCAACAGTTTCCAGGATTTATAGAAAGGGAGGAAAAGAACATGGCAATGGAGAAGATCGGTGACGGCCTCAAGAAGTTCCTTCTGGTGGGTATCGGTGCAGCGGCGATTACAGTAGAGAAATCCCAGCAGATCGTGGATGATCTGGTCAAGAAGGGCGAGATCACTGTCGAGCAGGGCAAGGAACTCAACAAGGAACTGCAGCACAATGTGAAAAAGACACTCGATGCGCACAAGGCTGATGCGGGAACCCTCGAAGAGAAGATCGCCAAAATGAGCGCAGAGGAGATCGAGCTCCTCAAGAAGGCGATCAGGAACGCGGAAAGCACTGCCACGAAGCTGAAAGATAAGATCGCGGAAGCTTCGGATGTGATCGAGGAGGAGGCAGCTGCCGCTGCGGACGAGAAGAGTTTTGAGGACGATCTCAAAAAAGAAGGATACATGGTATCTGACGAGGAATAAGAAACCGGGAAGAGTGCATTTATTCTTCATCGCACAATACCCGTAACTTCAGTCATGGGATACACGCGTAAAAAGGAGAACCCGCTTCATCGCACAATACCCGTGGCTTCAGTCATGGGATATGCGTGCAGAACCCGTGACTGAAGCCATGGGACGCGCATACAAAGCCCGTGACTTCAGCCGCGGGGTACGCGCGAAGGACTCGCAAACGAGTCTGGAAATCGCAGGATCCATGACATATTTCTGCGCGATTGCCCGCTGCGGACCGGTTGAGAAACCCGATTCCGCTGCGGGTGTTTTCATTTTCCCCACTATTTGAGACGCAGATTCCGGGAAACGGAGAACTTATGGAAGACAAGGCTAAAATGGACAACCGGGCCCGGATGCGGGAGATCCGGCAGGTTCTTTTCAGGAACCACATAACAAGAGGCGTGACGCCGCAGAAGCTTCGGACGATCCTGGAGGAGCTGGGACCGACCTATATCAAGCTCGGGCAGATCATGTCTCTGCACTCGGACATCCTCCCGCAGGCCTACTGTGACGAGCTCATCAAACTCAATTCCGACGTTGCGCCCATGCCGTTTTCAGAGGTAGAGGAGGTCATCAACCGGTCCTACCGCGAGGACTGGCACCGGATCTTTGCAGATATGGAGGAGGAGCCTCTCGGATCCGCGTCCATCGCCCAGGTGCACCGCGCGACACTTTTATCCGGCGAGGAGGTCGTCGTCAAGGTCCAGCGGAAGGGAATCTACGACACCATGGCCAGAGATATCGGGATCCTGCACCGGCTGGTAAAGCTCATGCCCTCCGTCGGCGGGATCAAGAATGTCGTGGATCTGGGAATGGTCCTGGATGAGATGTGGGCAGTTGCCCAGGAGGAGATGGACTTCCTGAAAGAGGCTGCCAACGTGGAGGAGTTTTACCGCAACAATGAGGGCATCGCCTATGTCCGCGTCCCGCACCTGTATCATGAATTTACGACCAGCAGGGTCCTGGTGATGGAGTATGTCGGCGGCTGTGCGATCGACGACCGCGACCACCTGCTGGGACGCGGATATGACCTGGAGGAGATCGGCAGAAAACTGGTCAACAACTACATGAAACAGGTCATGGAGGACGGTTTTTTCCATGCGGACCCGCATCCGGGAAATGTCAAAGTCCATGATGGAAAGATCGTCTGGATCGATATGGGCATGATGGGGCGCCTCTCCAACCGGGACAGACTTCTGATGGAGAGGGCGGTCAAGGCGATCGCCGTCAGTGATATCGCGAGTCTGGAGAGCACGGTCCTGGAGCTGTGTGAAACAAAGGGCCGGGTGGATGACGGGCGCCTGTACCGGGAACTTCGGGTACTCGTGAACCGCTACGGGAAAATGCCCCTGGGGAACATCGACATCGTGGACTTTTTCATGCAGGTCCTCGAGATCATGAAGGAAAACGGTCTGCGTCTGCCCCACGGCATGACTATGCTGGGGCGAGGCCTGAACCACATGCAGGGGGTCCTGTCGCAGATCTGTCCGGACATCAACATGATGGAGATCGCTGCCGCGCGCATCAGAGAGA
This sequence comes from Lachnospiraceae bacterium, assembly GCA_017513005.1. Taxonomy (GTDB): domain Bacteria; phylum Bacillota; class Clostridia; order Lachnospirales; family Lachnospiraceae; genus CAG-791. Next base: position 21,529 of record JAFWDM010000091.1, on the reverse strand, counting down.
CTGCCCTGGAGAATTTCGATATTGAAAAGGAGCTGCGGTCGGGCGGCAGAAAGATCTATCAGGCGGCCTACAAAACGATCGAGCTCCCCTCTCTCGCCAAGAGCATCATGGAGGAATATCTCAAGGGCCAGGCAGTCGTCAACATGCGTCTCGATGCCACGCAGGAGATGGAGTGGCTCCTGCGAAAGCTGATCCGCAACATCGTCATGGGCCTGTGGGTCATGGCCCTGCTCATCAGTTCCAGCATCATCTGTACGACGGATATGAGGCCGAAGATCCTGGGAATCCCTGCCCTGGGAGTTTTCGGATACATACTCGCCTTCCTGATCTGCCTCTACATTTTTATCCGGCACTGGCTGTCCAGAAGAAAAGGAACATAATGAAATAAAACCGCCGGGGCAGCCGCATGGCCGCTCCGGCGGTTTTTACATGGTCTGTGGTTTCCTGTACTCCGGATGCCTGTCCCGCGGTCTGACCGGTCGTTCAGGCTTCTTCAGCGTTTTTATCCTCGGCGACATTTATTCTGCGGCATTCTGCGCTGTGGCATCCTGTGCTGCGGCATTCTGCCCTGCAGCATCCGGCTCTGCGGCATCCTGTCCTGCAGCATTCGGCTCTGCGGCATCCTGCTCTGCGGCATTCTGGCCTGCGGCATTCTGGCCTGCGGCATTCGGCTCTGCAGTCTCCTGCTCTGTGGCAGCTGTGGCCGCTCCTTCCCCGGAAGAAGTCCCTCCTTCTCCGGCAGTCGTCTCACCGGTCAGGGCCGGGTGCATGGAGAGTTCCTCTTCGGGCATCTCGGCAAACCACCGCTCCAGGCCGTCGGCAATGGCGTTGACCATCTTCTTCTGGTAGGAATCCTGTGCCATTTTCAGGTCTTCGTCGGTATTGGACATGTAACCAAGCTCGATCATGGTGGCGGGCATTTCCGCCCAGTTGTTTCCGGTCATGTCGTCGGTCTCCCAGACATATTCCTGCCGGGCCTCTGTCTGAAGACAATAGGTGTCCAGGATCACTTCCGACAGACGGGCAGAGGCGGCATAGAGCTCCGGATGATAGGGATTATCCTGAGAGATGCAGATCGTCATGGCGCCGTTCGCGTCCTTGTTGTCGGAGCTGTTGGCATGGATGCGGATAAATGCGTCCGCCTTGTTTTCGTTTGCGACCTGTGCCCGTTCGATGCAGCTGATCGGGCGGACTGTGTCGAAGTGGGTGAGTTTGACCGTATAGCCGCGGTCCTCCAGCTCTGCCCGGAGCTTCTGGCTGACCTGCATCGTCAGTTCATACTCATTGAGCCCGCTGGCAGGACCGGAGGTGCCGACGGTGTCCTTGTCTTTCATCTCTGTAGCTTCGGGGCCGACCGGCTCCGTGCCGGCAGGGACCTGGGAGGAATGTCCGGGATCGAGGACGATGACAAGTCCCTTCCCCTCGGCGGAGAAAGCGGTGTTTCCATCTGTGGCAGCGGGAGGATCTACGGCGGTGGAGGCTGCGGCGGGATCTGCAGTGGAGGCAGCGGCTGCTTCTGTCGCGGCAGAAGCGGCAGCCGCCGTCGTTCCGCTTTGGGCAGCCGTTGGATCGCCGGAAGCGGCTGGATCCATGGTGGCAGCCGCGGCGGCTTCTTTCGTATTCCCACCGTCGGCGGAGACCTGTTCTTTTGTCTGTCCGGAACCGCTGGCGGTATCCGCGTGGGCGGATGTGCTGTCTGTTTTATTTCCGCAGGCGGTCAGCACCAGAGCGAAGCTTAAAAGCAGGCACATGGCTGCAGCCGGCAGGCTGCGGGCCAGGACGATGTGAAACAGTGCCGCCCGTGTTTTCTTTTTCATCATTTTTTCAGTCTTCCTATCTGTCTTTTTATCCGTCATAGTAAATACCCTGATCCCTTTCATTTTCTGTTACTTTCGTATTGTTTTTGTGTTTCTGCCATATACCTGCGAGTCATGCTGGGCCCGTGAACGGCACCTGATTTCTCACTCATTTCCTGTCAGCATCTCCCGGCGTCCCTTGCCGGTTTTCGGTGAAAATTGATTTGTCACTCATTTCCTGTCAGCATCTCCCAGGTATACCAGGTCCCTTCGGCAGCAGGCGCCAGCGGCGTCACATAATCCCGGGTCTGTTCGCTTTCCTCTGCGGTAAAGCGGATATGGACGGAGGGCTGCAGGAGAGTCACCCAGCCCCGGTAACTGACATACCGGTACTCATCGCCGGGGGTGAAAGCGCTGATCTCTTCCGTCGTGAGGTTGAACATATAGTGGCGGATGCGCTGCATGTATTCCTCGTCTGAAAGTGCCTCCAGCAGAAGGTCGTAGCCTTCCTCCGAAGGGAAGAGCAGGAAATCGAGGTCATCCCAGGTGGGATCGACTTCATACCAGTCGTCATCCAGGCGGACAAGGTTCCAGGCGTGCTTCTCACTGTCCTCTTCGGAAGCGCCGGCATATCCGCAGACCATGGTGCAGGTCAGCCCAGCCCGCTGCAGGAGATACTCATAGGCGAGCGCATACCCGTCGCAGAGCGCGCCGCCCGGATTGCCCGTACTGTCCTCTACCAGCGCGCCGTAGGCGGTGTGCGCATAATCGTCCGTCCCCGCTTCCACATTGTACCAGGCGCTGTCGATGAGCAGGTCGTGGATCCGCAGCGCGATGGCAGCCTCGGACTGTGTGAAGTCCACCTCCTCTAAAAGCCTGTCAGCCGCCTCCTTCAGCTGACGCTGCTCCTCCGAAAAAACAGTGCGCGCATTTGCGTCCTCCGCATCGGTTTTCAGGGAGAGTACGACCTTGTACTTGCCTCCGAAGGAGGGAAGTACATAGTAGCGGCACTCGTACCGGGCCCTGCCCTGGGCGATCCAGAACAGTTCCGCGTGGTCGCTGATCAGTGCATTATACGCCCTGGTATAGCTCTCTGCAAACTCTTCCCCGGAGGGATTGAGGCTGATCAGGCGGGATTCCTCCGTACCGTTCTCCACATCTGCCGCCTGCGCCAGGGCCAGCATGGCGTCGTAGAGCAGGCGCTCCTCTTTGGAGATCCGGGTATAATAATAGTAGAATACATCTGTCTCATCCAGAGGAAAGGCCCTGTCCGGCTCCTTATCCGGGGCTGTCTCTTCTGCAGGCGCCGCGCTGCTGCCTGTCTCCTTTTCGGGCGCTGCGCTGCTGTCTGTCTCTTTTTCGGGCGCCGCGCTGCTGCCCGTCCCTTTTTCAGCTTCCGCGCTGCTGCCTGTCCCTTTCGCTGCAGGCGTCTCCTCTGCAGGTACCTCGCTGCTTTTGGTTTTTCGCTCTTCGCCGGGGGCATTTACAGGCTCCGCCCCTGGATCCGCTTTTCCCGGCGTCTTTTCGTGGGCGGCTTTGTCCGCGTTTTTCCCTGTTCCGGAGGGATCAGTGCCGCCCGTCAGCGTATCGATCTGCTCGGCAAGCAGGATCGTCGCATCACTTCCCAGCCGTACCGCTTTTTGCAGACCGGATCGAAGAACGGGCAGAAAGCTCCCGGGCATGGCCTGCAGTACGAAAAAAAGGCAGAATATTGCGACAAACAGGCGGATTATCTTTTTCAAAAAGAGCCTCCCTGTGGTAAACTATTCCATGTGTGCAGTTCTTATCTTACACGTCACAGGGCTGCATCGTCAATCGACTTTTGCAGTCCTGTAAATAGCCCGGTTAAAACGGTGTTACTGTCTGCGCCCTCCCGAAGGGCAGGGGCTGAAGCAAAGTTTCACATTGCTGTAACGTTAAAAAACACGGGCTGCGGCATAAAGGAGAGCAGAAAATGGCAGATATGAGGAATATGACAGTCACCACATTGGATCTACATGCAGGGTATGAAGTGATCGGACCGGTCTGCGGCACATGCCGGGAGCAGTCGGATCCGGATCTGGCATTTCTGGAGGCGCTGCGGGAGATACGAAAGAGCGCGGCTATGCTCGAAGCGGATGCGGTGATCGGTATGCGGCAGACGATGGTGGCGCTTGCGGACGGAACAGGACGCTTTCACCTGCAGCTGTACGGAACAGCGGTCCGGAGATCGGAAGAGGCTTCTGTGGAGAGCAGCGGTGCCTTTTCGGGTATGTCGATGAGCGGCGGGATGCATGCCGGGATGCCGGGGGCTCTGTCCGGGGTATCCGCCGCGGCCTCGATGGTGCCGGGCAGGGGGCCTGCGGGACGCCAGGAAGGGGATTTCCTGGTCGACGGCTCCACGCTGGTCCGCTATATCGGCCAGAGCGAATATGTGCGGGTGCCGGACGGGATCATCAACATCGGCGCGGAATCCTTCCACAATGCCCGTATCGTCAGCGTGGAGCTGCCGGACAGCGTGACGGAGATCCGCGAGGGCGCCTTCAGCGGCTGTGAGCATCTGGAGAGGATCCGGCTCTCCACACGCCTCCTCGTGATCCGCAAAAATGCCTTCCAGAGCTGCATTTCCCTCTCGGATATCGCGCTGCCCGCCAGTCTGCAGGAGATGGATAAGGACGCCTTTTCCGCCTGCCCCGAGCTTCCTGCCGTGACGGAATTCATACGGCGCAAGGAGGCAGAGGCCAAGGATGCGGAGTATCTGCGCGCGCGGCGGCCGGTATGGCGCCGGCAGGGACGCTGCCAGTACTGCGGCGGCTTTTTCAAGGGCGGTTTAAAGGGCGTAAAGGTCTGCAGCATGTGCGGAATGGAGAAAGATTATTAAACCTCCCCGCAGGATCTCTGTTTTTTCCTTCCTGCAAGGCTGAATACATATTTTCTACACACGGTTTTTATATATTCATCACATAAATTTCGAATATTCGATTATATTATCTGAAAATTTGTGGTATAATATAAAAGTCTATAGGGCTTTTTGAGGGCCGCAGAATCATTGATAGAAATCATGGCGGCAGGAAAGGTGGGATGTATGGCAGCAGTTGCGGCGGCAGAAGGAAGGAAGAAAACATCATCACAGAAACAGAAGGAAGAGGAAAAAAGAGCGAGGACCGCACAGCTTAATGCGCAGAAGGATTCTCTCGGAAGCAGGCTTGCGGCTGTAGATGCGCTCCGGAGCGGATTTACGATCCCTGTCCTCGAGGGGGAAGCAGTGGAACATACGCAGTATGGTCCGGGGAAGATCCTACAGCAGCAGGGAGCGGTCATTACGGTGCAGTACGGAGATCTCCTGAAAAAGCAGAAGCTTCCGTTTGTCGTGGCGGGCGGGCTCATGCATCTGCAGGATGAGGAAACAGAGAAAAGTCTGACACAGATGGAGGACCTCGACAGGCAGAAGGATGCCCTGGAGAAAGAGATCCACTATATCGAGAGTCTTCTCGGAGATCTTGAAAAAGCAGATTAATGCGAAAAAAATATGCCGGAGGTAATATCCTTCCGGCATATTTTTTTCGAGATTCGTAACCTCCCCGCCTGCACTTTCGTCCTGATTAGTAAAGGCATTTGATCCTCCTGCAAAATCCTGAAAAAAAGCCGGCGGCTTCAGCCGCCGGGCATGCGATAAAGGAGTATCAATGCTTCCACAGATGCGATTTTCACGAGGCGGCTTCAGCCGCCGGGCACGCGATAAAGGAGGTTTGATAAACCGGTCTGCTCTGTTTTTGCATTCCGGGAAGAGGAGGGGACAGAAAATGAGAGAGAATATGACAGGCAGAAAATGGACGGTCCGACTGGCTGCTGCGGCCGCAGGCATTTTCGCAGCGGCAGGCCTGTATGCAGTTCCGGCATGCGCCGCGGCTGTGCCCACACAGGCGGCCGCAGGCGGTTTCCGCGTCGCCAAAGAAATGGAGAGCCAGACCATGAACAGAGTCTGGCTGCTTCCGGACAGCGACACCTATTACATCCCCGAGGCGGATGTGAGCTGGATGGATGATGAAGAGCTGATGCTTGCACGGAATGAATTCTACGCGCGGCGGGGGCGCAAGTTTGTCACCAAATCGATCCGCGACTATTTCAACCGGCAGTCCTGGTATCGCGGGTATATTGAACCGGAGAACTTTTCCACGGACCTGTTCAACCGCTATGAACAGGCAAATGTGGATTTCATCGTTTCATACGAGAACCGGCGCAGCCAGATCCGTCAGCAGCAGGCCGCTCAGCCAAAAAAAGAGAACAGGCTCGATGGAGATAATCCCACGAAAGAAAAAAAGGCGGAGCCGGGCCTGTACGGGGAAATGACCAGTACGATCGGAGAACTGAACGATACATACGGGGAGATCACGGGCCTTTATAAGGATGCACTCATGGAAGGCTGGTCCAGGCAGGATTATGAGACCGCCGGCATGAACACACTGGCAGCGGGATTTGAATCTCCCGAGGATCTCGGCTACATGTACCGGGATCTCAACGGCGACGGAACCGGGGAGCTGCTGATCGGTCCCATGAATACACAGCTCTATGGACAGGGGGCGGTCCTTGACATTTACACAGTCCAGGACGGCATTCCTGTGAAAGTGGCGGCGAGCGAAGAGAACACCAGTTATTATATCTGTGAGGACGATACCATCTGCCGGGAGTTGGCAAAAGAGGACGGGAACTGGGAACTGGATTATCTGGACCTGGAGGGGACGGACCTGGTCTGCAAGGATGTCCTTGTGATGGACGAGGGACGGGACGCAGAGAAGCCCTGGTTCGTAATCGGCAATACGGATGAATACGCGCAGGATCCCGAAGGCAATCTCACCGGCGTCACGGCGGAGGATTTTGATTCCATCTCCTACGAGGACGCCTCGGCGCTGCGGACGACCTATCCTGCGGATGTCCTGGAGCTTGTGCCCCTGGGAGGAGAGTGATCTGCCGGATATATAATCAGGTAATGCGGAAGATCTGAAAAGAACAGAGAAAAGGAAAAAGAAAAAGATAAGAGGACGCCCTGTACCGCCATAGACGGTACAGGGCGTCCCGTGTTTTTCAGAGCTATTTCCGTAGTCTCGTGTTTTTCAGAGTTTTTTCATTGTGTCCTTGGCTTGTTTCCGGATTCTTCCGATTTTCCCGGTTTTTCGATTCTTCCGGTTACTCCGATTCTTCCGATTCTTCGAGGGCGCAGTTTTACTCCCAGAACTCCTTCGCCCCGGTCTCGGGGCTCAATGCGTCTCGAAGCTCCATCATGGCTGTGTAGTTGGGAAGCAAAAAGACCGGGACCTGCTCGGTCTTCAGCTTTGCGACGAGGGCGGCGTAATCCGGGAAGAGTTCCATTCGGGTCTGGTCTGCACCGGCCCTCTGTAGACGCGCATAGAGGTCCTGTGCGCGGTCGCCTCCCACATAGATTTTCTGCAGGTGCGGGTCGGAGACAAGCTTCTCATAATCCGTGCTCTCGATCCAGGAGATGTCGTGGCCGTCTCCGGTCCGGTCATTGAGGCAGAGCACAGCGGAGAAATCCTCGTCAAAACCTGTCACATAGGAGAAGGCCTGGTTGCATCCGGCCGGATTCTTGACGAGGATCATCTGGAGCCTGTTGCCTCCCAGGTCGAAGGTCTCCAGGCGGCCGAAGGAGGAATGCACGGTGGCGAGGGCTTCGATGGCTTCCCGGGCCGGCAGACGCAGCGCCATGATTGCGGCGACGGAGGCAGCCGCATTGTAGACGTTGTAGACGGCAGGCAGGGCGATGCGGACCTTTTGAATGTCCTTTTTGCGGATCCGCATGGATACGGTGCTACCGTCTGCGGTTTTTTCATCTATGGAGACCACGGCGACGTCGGGAGCCTGCCTGCTGTACCCGCACTTCGGGCAGCGGAAGCCGCCCAGATGTGCATAGACGTGGTAGTCATATTCATATCGGCTGCCGCAGGCAGGGCACACGCCCGCGTCAGAGAGGTCTACATTGCCCTGGACTCCCACAGATTCATCCAGGCCGTACCAGACGACTTTGTTCGGAACATTGCGGGCCAGCGAGGCGGAGAGAGGGTCCTCCGCGTTCAGGACCAGCACGGACCTGGGACTCCGCTCGACCCCGGTCCGGATCTCCTGCAGGGTATTCTCCACTCCTCCGTAGCGGTCGACCTGATCGCTGAAGAGGTTTGTGACAACGATCGCCTTCGGACGGATATAGGGTACGACCTGCTTTAAAGCCGCTTCATCGCACTCCAGGACTGCGTATTCGTGTGTCGGCCTGCCGCGCCAGTCCGCACTGCTGATGAGGTCCGAGGCGATGCCGTGCATGAGGTTGGCCCCCGACTTGTTCAGCAGGCAGTCGTGACCGCCGGAAGTCAGTGCGTGCTCGATCATATTGCAGGTCGTGGTCTTGCCGTTCGTGCCGGTCACAACGACGATCTTCATTCCCTGTGAGACCGAGGCGAGGATGTTTTTTGCGATTTTCAAGGCCACGATCCCGGGGATGGCGGTGCCGCCCCGTCCGGTTTTCCGCAGGGCGAAGCGGGTAAGTTTGCATGCGGCCACGGACGCGGCCGCATGGAGAGTGTTCGGTCGTTTCATTATTATCAATACCTCCTCCCTGTGACAAAAGGGACGGTTCTTTTTGTCATCTTCTGCTTTTTTCACGAGCAGAAGATGCTAGGCTTTCTGCAGATGCCCGACTCACCGGTGCCCGACGGGAAGCCATGTGTTGTCTCCATTCGCAGACTGACTTTTCGCCGGTCTGCAGATCTGTATTGCGCTACAGCACACAATATCGCTTCAGCATAGAGAAGTCAAGCGCAATCACTGTTCAAGCCCTATCGAGGGCGCAATCACAATTCACGCCCTATCGCAATCACAGTTCACGCTCTGTTGAGGACGGAAGCAAAGCTTCGCATTGCTGTAGCGATGCGCGCGGTGATAACAAAGCTTCGCATTGTCAATACGCTCCGCTGTGCACAACACACTTGTAAACAAGTGTGTTCGCGCGTTGCACTCGGGTTTTTCGAGAAAAAGCCGCGAAAAACACCTCGATGCTTCAGGTTGGCCTGAACTGTAACCAATCACACATTGGGCCGGGATGATATTGCAAAAGCTGTTTTTTATTTTTACAGGTTCAGGTATAATGAAAAGTCAGTAAAGCCTTTTGCACCGGGAGCAACCTTGATGGAGACAAAACATGACGCCTTGCAGGACGCCGGTGAGTCGGGAATCTGCGACAATCATTGTTGCGGGGAGAAGGGAGGGCGCCCCGGTAATGGACGCCGAAATGTGAACGAAGAAGGCAAAAACAGGGAGACTCTATTTGATATCTGCATGGGTATCAGTGAGTCGGGCATCTGCAGCGCAATTTGCTGCAGGGAGACACAGTATGGTGGCCCACAAGGCACCAGTGAGTCGGGCATCTGCAGAACAATTAGCTGCAGGGAGGAGTGTGTAAAATATGGCAGAAAAACGTAATATGATCCGGGATATCATAGCCCGGAGGGCGATCATGGTCATCGACGGCTCTATGTCCACAGCCCTCGAAAATCTGGGGGCAGATCTGAACTCAAAGCTCTGGACGGCGAAGGCCCTGGAGGTTTCTCCGGACCTGGTCCGGCAGGTCCATCTGGACTATTTCCGCGCCGGGGCGGACTGCGGGATCACCTGCAGTTATCAGGCGACGATCCCGGGGCTGATGGAAAACGGATGCACCAGGGAGGAAGCGGAAGAACTGATCGCCCGGTCGGTTGAGATATTCAAGGAGGCGAGAGAGCAGTGGTGGCGGGAGGAAGGCGAGAAGGAAGGCCGGGAGTGGCCTCTGTGCCTGGCCGGGATCGGTCCTTACGGCGCCTATCTGGCGGACGGCTCCGAATACAGGGGGCATTACGGGGTCAGCGATGAGGTGCTGGACACCTTCCACCGCCGCAGGATGCAGATCCTGCACGAAGCGGGCGCGGACATCCTGTTGATCGAGACCCAGCCCTCCCTGCATGAGGCACTTTTGGCAGCAGGCATTGCAGAGGAACTGGGGGCGGATTACTGGATCAGTTTTTCCTGCAGTGACGGACAGCATATCTGGGAGGGAGACCTGATCCGCGACTGCGCGAAGGCCTTCGCCACAGGACATCCCCACCTGCAGATGATCGGCGTCAACTGCACGAAACCGGAATATATCGCCAGCCTGGTGCGGGAGATCCGCTCTGTTACAGACCTGCCGGTCGGGGTATATCCCAACAGCGGCGAGGAGTATGATGCAGTCACGAAGACCTGGCACAAGGCAGGCGAGAAGTTCGATCCTGCGACACAGACCTGGCACAGGGCAGACGAAGTGTATGACGATTCCACAAAAACCTGGCGGAAAACCGGAGACGGCGCGGAGGAGGAAAAGAGCTTTGAAGAATATGCGCTGGATTACATGAAAGCCGGAGCGGACGCCGTGGGCGGCTGCTGCACCACCGTACAGAAGCACGTCCGGCAGGTCATCGCCGCGCGAGATACCTTCCTGGCGCAGGGGAAACCGCAGCGCATGCGGCCGTAAGATACGATCACCGTAAAAAGGATAAAAATGGCGGCAGGACGGCCGCAGTGCCAATGTCCATACGATCACTGAAATAATGACGATGCCGGGCAGAAAAAGAAGCAGTGTCTGCTGATGTAAACAAAACCACTGCGAAGGATGACTGTGACAGTTTGGAAAACCGCAGGGCATGCCGCCATAAGCAAAAAAGGAAGAAACTGAATGATATCGGCGTGATTTGAAGTGGGGGAAAAACAGTATGGCTTCATTTACTGATTTTTTATATGCGATCGATGACTTTATGTGGGGTACCTGGATGACGATCCTGCTGGTAGGGATCGGCGTCATCCTCAGCATCCGTTTTGCCTTCCGCTATCAGCGGAAGATCATCTTTAACTTTAAAAACACCTACGGAAAGATCGGCGCCAAAGGCGAGGGCGAGGGGACGATCTCCGGTTTCCGTGCCGCATGCACGGCCCTGGCCAACACAGTGGGCACCGGCAATATCAGCGGAGTCGCGACCGCGATCGTCAGCGGCGGCCCCGGCGCCCTGGTGTGGATGTGGGTCTCCGCCTTTTTCGGTATGTCGACCAAGGCCTGCGAGATCATCATCGGCCAGCGCTACCGCGAACACTACAAGAAGTCGATGAACGAATATGTCTGCGACCGATCCTTTGTCCTGAAAAATGCGTTCGGGTGGAAAAAGGGCGCCGTCGTCCTGGCTGTGTTCTGCTTCCTCTTCGGGCCCTGGACCTGCTGCGTCCAGACCGAGGCTGTGACCAGTTCCATGAACCAGGCCTTCGGTATCCCGAATCTCTACTCTGTGATCATCATCGGTGTCACCTGCCTTGTGACGATCTGGGGCGGCCTCAAGAGGATCTCGGAAGTCATGTCCCGCGCGGTGCCGATCATGGCTGTCCTGTATATCCTCATGGGCCTGGGGGTCCTCACCCTGAACTGGCAGCAGATCCCCGCTGTCATCGCCCTGATCTTCAGGAGCGCCTTCAGCCCCACGGCGGCGGTCGGCGGCTTTGCCGGCGCGACCGTCCGCGACGCGATCCAGTACGGTGTGGCGCGTGGCATCTACTCCAATGACGCCGGCACCGGCTACGGTATGATCGCCCACGCCTCCGCAATGACCGATCATCCGGTCCGCCAGTCCCTCTGGGGCTGGGGCGAGGTCTTTATCGACACCTTTATCATCTGCTCGATCACAGCCTTTACGATCATCATCACCGGCTCCTACACGACCAGCGACGCCACCAGCGGCGCCCTCATCACAGTTGCCTTCACCAATGCCTACGGTTCACTCGGCGGCAAGGCCACCGCGATCGCCATTGCAGTCTTTGCCTGGACCACCATCATCGGCATGTACTACACCTGCGAGAAGTCCGTCAACTATGCTTTCGGCGACACCGAGAACAACAGAAAAATGATGCCGGTCTACATGATCTACTACATGCTTCCCTGCGTCATCTTCTATAACATCGAGGCGGATGCCCTCTGGGCCTTCACCGACATTCTCTCCGCCCTCTATGTGCTGATCACGGTCTTTATCATCATCGCGAAGCACAAAGAGATCTTCCGCATTTTCGACGATTTCTGGAACCGCTACCTCCCGGCAAAGGAAAAGGGCGAAAACCCGCCCTATGTTTCCTTTGACTGCCACGAGGAGGAGTAGTCATCCGAGTACGGAGCTCACATCCTCGTCGTTGAGGGTCACAAGGCCGGCCTGCTTCAGGACGGCTTCCGCCTCCTCGGTCTCGTTGACGCGCAGGACGACATAGGCGGCCTTTGCCAGTGAGGAAGTCGCCGCATAGACATACTCGATGTTGATGTGGGCCTCTTCCATGATTCTCAGGATCTTTGTGAGTGCGCCTGCCTGGTCGTCCATCTTGACTGCGATGACCTTGGTCTCGGTAACGATCGTGTCCTCGCTCAGGACCTCCTTTGTCTTTTCAATATCGGAAACGATGACGCGCAGGATGCCGAAATCGCGGGTGTCCGCGACAGTGAGGGCGCGGAGATTGACGCCCGCATCGGAGATGGCGCTCACTGCCCGGGAGAGTGTGCCGGGTGTATTTTCAAGAAATGCGGATAACTGTGTAATAGCCATTTTTTATCCTCCTCATATGATACTTTCCTTGTCCTCTGCAGAGCCCGCAGAGTCTTTTTTCTGTTCAGACTTCACAAGAGTTTTTTTCTGATCAGACTTCACAAGAGTCTTTTTCCTGTTCGGACTTCACAAGAGCCTTTTCCTGTCCGGGCTTCACAAGAGCCTTTTCCTGTCCGGACTTCACAAGAGTCTTTTCCTGTCCGGGCTTCACGGAAGCTCCGCGCAGAGGGCAGCTTCTTTGAGGTGTACCGGGGGAATGATTCCCTCCGGTGTTTATCCGGTCGTGAAATATTCTTCGTTTATGAACAGCTGATACATAGCTTATACATACAGCTTAATCGTGCAGTTTGCGCTTGTCAATAACCCTGACGGCCTTGCCCTCGGAACGCGTGATGGTCTTAGGTGCGACGAGGTGGATCTTCGGGCCGATGCCGAGCATGGAGCGCATGGCGGCATTGAGAGCCTTCTCCTGATTCTGGACATCGGAGATCTTGTCGGAGAACTGCTCGGGGGAGAACTCCACATAGACGTCGAAGGTGTCCGTGTTGTTCTCGCGGTCGACGACGATCTGGTAGTTGGGCGTGAAGCCCTGTTTGAGCAGGACGGCCTCGATCTGGCTCGGGAATACGTTGACGCCGCGGATGATCATCATATCATCGCTGCGGCCCATGGGCTTGTGCATCCGGACATGGGTCCTGCCGCAGGAGCAGGGTTTGCGGCTGAGGATGCAGATATCCTTTGTGCGGTAGCGCAGGAGCGGGAATGCCTCCTTGTCCAGGGAAGTGAAGACCAACTCGCCCTTTTCGCCCTCCGGGAGCACCTCACCGGTCTCGGGATTGATGATCTCCGCATAGAAGTGGTCCTCGTTGATATGCATGCCGCGCTGTTCCTCACACTCGAAGGAGACGCCGGGGCCGGAGAGCTCTGTGAGGCCGTAGATGTCGTAGGCCTTGATGCCGAGGCTCTTCTCAATGCTGCGGCGCATTTCCTCTGTCCAGGGCTCTGCCCCGAAAATGCCGGCCTTGAGTTTGTTGTCCTCGGGCTTGTAGCCCTGCTCTGCGAGCGTCTCACCGATGAAAGCGGCATAAGAGGGGGTGCAGCACAGGATCGTCGCATTCAGATCCATCATGAACTGGATCTGCCGGTCCGTGTTGCCGGAGGACATGGGCAGCGTCAGGCTGCCGACCTTGTGGGAACCGCCGTGGAGCCCTGCGCCGCCGGTGAAAAGCCCGTAGCCGTAGCAGACCTGGCAGACATCTTCGCTGGAACCGCCAGCCGCCACGATGGCCCTTGCACAGCACTCCTCCCAGAGGTCGATGTCATGCTGGGTGTAGAAGGCCACGACGCGCTTGCCGGTCGTGCCGGAGGTGGACTGGATGCGGACACAGTCCTTGAGGTCTTTGGCCAGAAGTCCATAGGGATAGGCCTCCCGCAGATCGTCCTTGGTCAGGAAAGGGAGCTTGCGGATATCGTCCACGCCCTTGATGTCCTCGGGCTTTACGCCCTTTTTGTCCATCAGAGCACGGTAGTAGGGTACGTTTTCGTACACGTACTTCACCTGTTTCACAATCTTCTCGTTCTGGATCTTCAGGATCTCCTCGCGGGAAGCGGTCTCGATTTCCTTCTGGTAGTAGCTTTTCATTTTCATGGGGTTCCCTGTCTCCTTTTGCATATGTGACTGTTGTATTAAAAATGGTTACTGGCTGTAAAAACTGCTGCTGGTAAAAAATGACAACTGCGGGTTACAAAAAGGGGATTGCTGCAGGCTGCAGATCAATGCCGTATCCTGCAGATCATAAAAAAAGTGTGGCACCGGTTGAAGTGCCACACTTTTTTGTGAATGTATTTAGTCCGAACTGTCTGCTTTTTCCGGTTTACATTCTCAGCATAGCAAATCAACCTTACCGTCTTCGCCAGTAAAGTTAAAAAAGCTAAAGCTAAAAAAGAAACCGGAAGTCTTTTTCGTGGAAATGCTGCAGTTCATGGGGTGCTCCTGACGGGTGATGAAGGCGCTGCTGACGGGAAACCGTTTCATTCCGAATGGCAATGCCTTTATTTGTTTAAAGCTTTACACAGTGAAAGCTGTTCACAACTGAGTGCAATCTTATCATTGCAGACCGGGACTGTCAATAGATGTTTAAAAAAATGTATACAAAGCTGTTTTTGAAAAGGCATACAAGCTGCTTTTGGCGCCTGACTCCGCTGCCGGATGGTTTAAAATATATCATTTATTTTAACGATTAATCGTGGTATATTAGTTAACTGAAAAGAACTTCAGGAAGGCATGGACGGAAACCATATCTGACAGAGACAAAAAGCATATGAGTAACGAAGTAATACTGTTGATCGCAGTCATCTTTATCATCACCCTGGTCGTCGCCCTGATCCAGAGCAAAAAAAGAAATGAGAAGCCGGAAGCCGGCAGATCAGGATCTCCATCCTCGTCCGGATCGGACATATCAAAAGAGAAAAGGGAGACCGAAAAAACTGTCGTGAAGGCAGAGGATCCGGGTGAAAAGAGCAAAAAAGAGAGCAGTGCCGGCCTTCTGTATATTCCGCCTGAGTTTGTGGTCTCCGGGAAGAAGAGCGCAGGAGGATCTGCCGGAGGTATGGCTTCCGGGACGGATTCCCTGACCGGCACAGGGGCGGAAAGCAGAACGGAGATCCGGGGCGGCCCCGGAGAAGACACAGCCAAATCTGAAAGCATATCTGGGAGTGCTTCTGGCAAAGATGCACGATCCTCCGGAGAATCCCCGGCCAATGGACAATCACAAAAGGTTGATACTGCCGCTTCTGACGGGAACACCGTTCAGATCTATACGTATCGGACCGGTACGAAAAAATGGGTCTGTCCCTACTGCGAGCTAGAGAATCCGGACTGGACAAATGTCTGCCAGGTCTGCGGAGAAATAAGAGTTAGGAGAAGCTGATGTTCTGTAAAAAATGCGGGATGAAAATCGAACGAGGGGTCTCGAATTGCGGGCATTGCGGGGAACCGGCCTCTACAGCGGAATACTGCGGAGGCTTCTGGGGCATCACCCGGCTCGAGCAGGGAAGCACTGAAAAGCAGAGAAATACCCTTGCCACGGAGGACCTCTCCAGATATCGTGATGCAGTTCTTGCGGCACAAAAAAACGAAGAGAGAATTTCGGATCAGTATAGCGGAGAAATCAGGGCCCTGAAAGCAGAACGCCGAAGACTGGAGGTGAGCTGTTTAAAGAGAACCCTGCTCTCTGTGGTTCTGGCCTTGTTCGCAGTCGTTTTTTTCGTTTTTATGATCAAAGGGGTTTTTCGAATAAAAAAACTGGAGAAGGATCTGGACGGGCTGCAGAAACAGGTTGAGGAAGCAGGTTCCGGGGATCATACCGGTGATGTGTCCGAAAAACCTGATTCGGATACGGCCGATCCCGGAAAGCAGGACGGGAAAAACACCAATCGGGACAAGAAAGGACAAAATCCGTCAGGAAGCAGTCAAATTCAGCCAACGGTTTCCTCAGACAGCCTGCAGCAGGACTCCTCAGACAGTCAGCAGGACGCAGTGCAGAAGAATGAATCAGAGGGGACCGGTCAGGATTCCGGTGCTCCCGGCGTAGACGAGAAATAAACGCATGGTGAATAGAGAGGTTGGCAGACCCCTGAACAATCATTTTTGGAGGTAGCAGAGATGGGAAGCAACTACAGACTGACATTCCACGTGGATATTGTTTTTTGCATAGATGCGACGGAGAGCATGGATCCGGTCTTGGATTCTGTCAAAGAAAATGCCCTTCATTTTTATCAGGATTTCCAGCATGTCATGGAAATGAAGCATAAAAAGGTCGATCAGCTCCGGGTGCGGATCGTTGTTTTCAGAGATTATCTGGCAGACGGCCGGCAGGCCATGCTGGTCACCAATTTCTTCAAACTGCCCGAGCAGTCCGCAGAACTGGAGACCAGCCTGCGCAGTATCGAAGCAAAAGGAGGCGGGGACGATCCGGAGGATGGCCTGGAGGCAATGGGGTATGCGATCAAATCGGACTGGAACCACGATGCTCGAAAAAAACGGCATGTGATCGTTCTGTGGTCCGATGAAGGCACCCATGCACTCGGATACGGGAAGGAATCAAAATACTACCCCAACGGAATGGCGCAGAACTTTGAGGAGCTGACCGCCTGGTGGGGCAGTAAATATGCGCCCGGGGAGATGGATGAGGACGCAAAGCGCCTGATCCTGTTCGCACCGGATAAGCCTTACTGGACATCTATCGTATCCAGCTGGAATAATACGATCCATTACAAGTCGGAAGCAGGAAAGGGGCTGGAGGATATCGATTACCGGCAGATCCTGGATGCAATTTCCAACTCCATCTGATCCGGGCTGATCGTGAGGCGGATTGTATTGGAGATTGTATCGGAAGGAAATGACTTCATATGAAACAGGGATTATATTCTCTGGAGCCTGACGATTATTTTGTACTCAATGGCGAAATGATCGAAGGCAGAGGGGAAGACAGCTTTTATGCTGCGTGTACACCATACACTGCGGTTTCGGCGGTGTTTGATGGGTGCGGGGGAATCGGATCCAAAAAATACTCCAGGTTCTCGGGATTTTCAGGCGCTTACATGTCTTCCCGGGCGATCAGCGGGGCCATGCACGACTGGTTTCATGATTTTGACGGAGGCGTCTCTCTGGATTCCCAGGAGATCGGGACGACTATGAAGGCCTATTTCCGGGACGCGGTGAAGCTCCTGCACAGGATCGGGGATGAACCTTCCCGGATCACGGGGATGCTGGTAAGGGACTTTCCTTCTACCGCTGCAGTCGCTCTGGTGCGCAAAACCGAAAAGGGAATAGAGCTCCATTGTCTGTGGGCTGGAGATTCCAGGATCTATCTGCTGGATGAGCAGGGGCTGGCGCAGCTGACGACGGATGATATCGCAGACCGGGACGCAATGCACAATCTGCGTGCCGACGGTGCCCTCACCAACATGGTGGCTGCGGACGGCAGTTTCTCCCTGCATCACAGAGTGCTGGACCTCGATCTGCCTGCGGCAGTCATCGCCGCGACAGACGGGTGTTTCGGCTATCTGCCTACGCCCATGGATTTCGAGGACATGGTACTATCTGCACTGATGGAGGCCGACGGCCCCCGGGCTTTTGAGGAGAATCTCCGAAAAGAGATCCTGGAGGTGACGGGAGATGACTACACCCTGGGCTTTATGTGTTTTGGCTTCGAATCTTTTGCGGCACTGCAGAAAGTCCTGAAAAAGAGAAAAACAGACCTGTACAGGGAATACATCAGACCTATGCAGAAGGACGAAAGCGAAGAACTGGCACAGGAACTCTGGCAGAGATACCGGGGAAACTATCTGCGGTTCCTGGGAAAATAACAGAGGAAGACCGCACGGACAGGTACGGGGCGACGCATACTTTAAGGGAATAATCGCCGGTGGTTTGTGTGTATGTCCGCAAGGTAAGGCAGATTTGTGCGGTTTGGGGGAATGAAAGTGGAGGAAAACAGGGAAATCATCAACGGCTATACGCTTCTCGAGCCTCTGAAAAACAAGAATGCCGGCTTCTCGAGATGGACCTATGCGTCAAAAGACGGGGCAGAATGGTTTCTGAAAGAGTTTCTGGATCCTGTTTTTCCGATGGACGGCAGGATCGGAGAAAAGCAGCTGGAAGTCCGTAGGAAGGCAGGTCTGGATTTTGAGAAGAAGAGAAAAGAGCTGTATGCGGCTGTCAATGCCTCGTCCGATGGAAATGTTGTCCGCGTCCGGGATTTTTTCCGCCATGGTGCCAGGTACTACATCACCATGGACAAGGTGGCGGGAGAAGCCTTCGATATTCCGGGTCTGATGAATCTTCCGGTCGGTGTGCGCATGCAGCTGTGCAGAGTCATTGCGCACAGCGTCGCCTGCCTGCACGCAAAAAGGATCGTGCATTCTGATATCAAGGATCGCAATATTCTGATCAAAAAGACGGTCATGCAGACCTATACAGCCAAGCTGATCGACTTTGACTGCAGCTTTCTTGAGGAATGTCCGCCCCAGAGTGAGAGTGAACTGGGCGGGGATCAGATCTACCTGTCGCCGGAGGCCTGTCTCTTTTTATGTGGAGAGGAGACGAAGCTGACGACAAAAATGGATGTTTTTTCCCTTGGGATCCTGTTTCACCAATATCTGACAGGGTATGTGCCCTGGTATGATTCCTCTGAATTTGACTACCTGCACGAAGCGGTCCTCGAGGGGAACCGGGCGGGTGTATCCGAGAGAGTGCCTGCGGAATGGCGGCCGGTACTGGAGAAAATGCTTCTGGCTGATCCGGAGGAGCGCTGTACGATGGAAGAGGTCTGCAGAAAGATCATTCCGGGATACAGAAACATTGACGAAAATATCAACGCCGGGTATGGCTTTAACTTTGCCGAAAATATTGGCGGGCTGTAAAAAACACGGCAGCGTGTGTTTTTTCTCATATATGCTTGTAAATGCAAGCCTGTGAACAGGAGGTCATCACCACAGAAATGAAGAAAACGAACCGGAACGGATGGTTTTATGTGGCCCTGGGTGCGCTGATCGTCAGCGTTCTGTCATTGTTTACTCCGATCATAGTCTATACAGAGGGAAATGCTCCCCAGTCTCTGCTGCAGATCTTCAGCGGACAGACGGCCGCGGGTTCCGCAGGTTCCTTTTACGGCTCCTATACGATCCTGGATCTTCTGGCAGGGGACCGCTTTGTAAGGGAGGTTCTGGTGGACTATCAGGGAAAAGTTTTCTGGAGGATCGATACGCTGGATGTCATCGCGCTGGCGCTGCTGACTCTTGCGGCTTTAGCCGCAAGTCTGGTCGGGATCTGTACGATGCGGTCCCAGTATCACAGAAAATGGCAGTTTATTATGACGCTTGTGGGACTGGCGGGGACAGCATTTCCATCCCTGTTGATCTTCTATGCTGTCAATCAATCGCAAAGAGGCTTCAGCGGAGTGATCCGGTGCGGCATCGCCCCGGTCATCATGCCGATCGCCGCGCTGATCAGCATGATAGCCGTCATCTACAGGCGGTCCACCGTCCAAAAAGAGATCCGGCAGAGAGCAAAGGCGGAACACCTGATCTGGACGGCAGGGGACCTCGATCAGCCTGCACAGCACCAGAAGCAGGGCAGATACAGATAGATGCCCCGGGAGCAGTTAAACTCGTTAACGTAAATATCTGCCAACTCAGTATAAGGAGTAAAAGAGCTGGTTCTTCGGCTTAAAGCTGCCGTTAGTTGCGTTTTCGAGTATAACCGGGGCATACACGTTTGAAAACCGGGGTTATCACCCGGCACGGCAGACATATACTTTGGAGGAGGAATCGAAATGTTTTGTCCAAAATGCGGCACCAATAATCCGGACGGAAGTCAGTTCTGCATGAGCTGCGGTGCAACTCTGGCAGGCGGACGGCCGGCAATGGAAGCAGAAGGCCCTTATAGCGGAGGTGCCTCTGCCGATCGGAGCCCGGTCAGGGCACGCAGAAGCCGGAAAGATCCGGCAGGGGTGCGGATCCTGCGTGAAATGGGGACGTCGCCCATGTTCCTGACTGCAGTGATCGCTTATACGGCTTCCGTCGCCCTGACGATCATCGGGTCCGCGGTGGCGGCTTCCTCCTCTCCAGTCTGGCTGTCCAGTCTTTTGAATATGGCGGGCAGTGACGTCTCGCTCTATGAGCTGGAAAGTATGCTTTCCCGGTATCGGGGGATGATGGGAGGTGCCGGATTTGTATCCCCATTGATCGGAAGCATTCCGGCGATCATTACTGCCGTCGCCTTATGGCTGATCTATGTAAATGCGAAAAAGGAGCCTGGCGAAGAATTTTCCACAGCCGGTTTTACAATACTCCACGTGTTAGCCACGATCAGTTTTGTACTGATCGTGATCGGCATCGTGCTGTACGTCGTGATCGGGATCGCGGGGGTCGGCTCCATCTCCAGACTTTCAGATGGAAAAGGTACTGGAGCCGGTATCCTCATCTTCCTCATGATGGGTGTTCTTGTGGTTTTTCCGATCATCTATATCGCAAAGCTGCGGACTATGCTGGATTCGTCGAAAAAGATGGCTGCAGGCGGACCGGTGGAACAGACCGCATCGATCTATGTCGGTGTGATAGTCATGCTCCAGGTCCTGGGATCTTTGGGCGGCCTGGTCTTCTCCCCGGGCATCCTGAAGCTGCAGGCACTGGCTGCCGGGACGGCGAGCGTGTGCTTCTCAATGCTGATCTTTTCTTTTCGGGAGAAATGCCTGAATCCGGCACTGGCGTCTGAAAAATCGCATCATGAGAAAGAGCCTTTTTCTGAAGAACGGCCCTTTTACGAGGAGGAACCTGTTTACGGGAATTACCCTGCCTATGAGGACGTTCCTTCGCCCGCAGCGGGTGCAGGAGGATACAATCCTGCGGAATGGACGGGCTATGAGCCGGAGGCTGTACATCCCGTGGCCCCTTCTGTGCAGCCCTCCGACAGGCCGGGCGCAGCGGATCCATATGAAACGATTGTGGAACCGGCTGTGAATTTTGACACGGGACTGTTCCGGGGAGATTCGGAAGACACGATCGTGGAAGGATATCCGGGAGCCTTCTCCGGAGGTGCTTTCCAGGGCACTGGCCAGACACCCGGGTTTCTTTCCGGCAGTGACACGATGATGGCCTATCCGGAAGAGCCGCAAGCGTCCGTAAGCGGGCAGGGGAGTCTGTTTTCCGCCGCGCAGGATATTGGAGGAAAATCTGAAAAAGTTCCTGATTCTTTCGGAAATAATCAGGATCCCTTCGGGGACCGTGAAAAACCTGTATTTTCTGTCCAGGAGCAGCAGTTCTACGGTCCGGAAAATGGATCGAATCTGCCACAGGGAAACTTGGTGTTTCATGATCCGGCTGCTGCAGAGCAGGCTGAGAACCGGGCGGCGGAGCAGGAGCGCCTGGCGAGAGAACGCGCGGAGCAGGAGCGCCTTGCGCGGGAGAAGGCCGAGCAGGAACGCCTTGCGCGGGAAAAGGCTGAGCAGGAGCGCTTAGCACAGGAGAGAGCTGAACAGGAACGTTTAGCGTGGGAAAAGGCAGAACAGGAGCGTCTGGCACAGGAGAGAGCTGAACAGGCCTCGCCTT
>JAFWDM010000090.1 GCA_017513005.1 Lachnospiraceae bacterium | reverse complement strand
CGTTCTTCCGACAGGAAAAGGGAGGCGGCAAAAAAAGAGCCGGTTAAAAAAGAGCCTGCAAAACGTGAGGCGGCCCAAAAGGCGGAGGCCGGGACCGGGATGCCGGGACCGGAGGCGGCTCCGGCCCTCGGAATTGCCGATATTTATGAATCCGTCATCGAGAATTTCAGTTCGGAGCTCCCCCTGATCAGAGAGGGGATCCTGCGGCAGATCGAACTTGCGGCAGACGACTTTGCCGGCGTTCCGGAGGAGGAGCGCCCCCTCCTGCAGCGTTTTTCTCTGATCTGCCGGCTGAGTGCAGAAGTCTATATCCGGAAGCTATTTATAGAGAAGCTCCTGGACGCGGATCTATAGATCCCGCGGCGGTACCAGAAAGAGTTACAGACAACGCAGCGGACTTGTAAAGAGCTGCAGGCAATGCAGCGTTTCTGTAAAAAGCTGCAGACAGCGCAGCGGACCTATGGAAACTGTAAAGGAAAAAGCATATATGTCCATCTACGAAACCCTGAACCGGGAACAGCAGAAGGCCTGTTTCCAGACCGACGGCCCGGTCCTCATCCTGGCAGGTGCCGGCAGCGGCAAGACCCGTGTTATCACCCACCGGATCGCCTATCTGATCGAAGAGTGCGAGGTGAATCCCTGGAATATCCTGGCCATTACCTTTACCAATAAGGCAGCGGGAGAGATGCGGGACCGGGTCGACCGGATCCTGGGAGGCACCGCGCAGGGCGTCTGGATCTCCACTTTTCATGCCATGTGTGTGCGGATCCTCCGGCGCCATATCGACCTGCTCGGCTACGAGCCCTCTTTTGCGATCTATGACACGGACGACCAGCGGACACTCATGAAAGAAGTCTGCAGGAACCTGAAGATCAACACAAAGGATCTGCGGGAGCGCGAGATCCTTTCCGCCGTCTCCGCGGCAAAAAACGAGCTCCTGACCCCGCTGCAGTACCGGCAGGAGAACGACGGGATCAGTTTCCGGCAGAAACAGATCGGTATGGCCTATGACGAATATCAGCGCCTGCTGCGCAAAAACAATGCCCTCGATTTCGACGACCTTCTGATGCTGACGGTCGAGCTTTTTCACGCCCATGACGAGGTGCTGGAGATGTATCAGCGCCGGTTCCGCTATATCATGGTGGACGAATACCAGGACACCAATGCCGCCCAGTTTGAGATCGTCCGTCTCCTGGCCGGCGCTTATAAAAACCTCTGTGTCGTCGGGGATGACGACCAGTCCATCTACCGGTTCAGGGGGGCGGATATCCGCAATATCCTGGATTTTGAAAAGATCTATCCGGATGCCATGGTCGTCCGGCTGGAACAGAACTACCGGTCCACGCAGAACATTCTGGACGCGGCGAACGCCTTGATTAAAAACAACCGGAAGCGGAAGGACAAGGCGCTCTGGACCGACCGCGGCGCGGGATCTCTGATCCATGTGCGCGGTTTTTCCTCCTCCATGGAGGAGGCTTCCTTCGTCGCGACGGACATCAGGGAGAAGACCGGCGGCAGGAGCGGTCTGTTTCCGGCGCAGGGGACCGGCAGGGCACCTGCCCGCAGGGACTATAAGGATTTCGCGATCCTGTACCGGACAAATGCCCAGGCCCGTCTGCTCGAGGAGAGGCTGGTCCTGGAGTCGATCCCCTACAATGTGGTGGGCGGCGTAAACTTCTATGAACGACGGGAGATCAAGGACGTTTTGTGTTACCTCAAAACGATCGACAACGGCAGGGACGACCTGGCCGTGCGCCGCATCATCAATGTCCCGAAGAGGGGGATCGGCGCGACGACCCTGGGACGGGCGGCGGACTATGCCGCTTCCGAACAGAAAAACCTCTTTGAGGTCATGGAAAAGGGAGACCAGATCCCCGGCGTGAAAAAAGCGGGTCTGAAACTGCGTGCCTTTGCAGACCTGATCCTGGAATGCCGCCGTTACGGCCTGACCCACTCCCTGGTGGACCTTTTAAAGCACGTCCTGGATGTGTCCGGTTATATTGAGGCTCTTCGGACTTCCGGGGAGGAGGATGCCGCGGACCGGGAAAACAACGTGGACGAGCTGATCAGCAAACTCGCCGACTATGAACAGAGGATGAACGAGGAGGAGAAGGAGGCAACGCTCTCCGGTTTCCTGGAGGATGTCGCGCTCGTCGCGGATATCGACGATGTGGAGGAGGGAGACAACCGTGTCCTGCTCATGACCCTTCACAGCGCCAAGGGACTCGAGTTCCCCTGTGTCTATATCACCGGACTCGAGGACAATGTCTTTCCCGGCTACCAGTCCCTGCAGGATTTTACCGGCGACGGTCTCGAGGAGGAGAGGCGGCTTGCCTATGTCGGGTTCACCCGGGCCATGGACGATCTCACGCTCACATACGCCCGCGCGCGGATGCTCCGGGGCGAGGTGAAATTCAACCCGCCCAGCATGTTCCTCGATGAGATCCCGCAGGATCTGGTGGAGGAGATATCCGGCCGCAGCCGCAGCAGCCATTCCTTCGATGAATATGAGGACTCCCGGGATGTCTTCGGGCAGGATGCCCGGGACGACCTGTCCTATGCCAGTCTGCCCTATGACGGGAGGGGCTTTTCCGGTGGTCCGGGGAACCGGAATTCCTTTAAAAACACCGGGACGCCCGGCAGGTCATTCTCTCCTGCCGGTACAGAAGGCAGTCCCGGGAGCCAGGGCAGAGCCGAGGGTCCGAAGACCCCGGGCAGGGCCGGCGCTCTGAAGACCCCGGGCAGGATTTCCGCCAGGCCCCGGGCCGTCTACACGCCTCCCGGCACTGCCGAGGAAAAAAAGCCCTATATCGCCAGGGCGGCAGCAGGGAAGAAGGCGTCTCTCTCCTCCCTGAAAAAGGGACTGCCGGCTCCTGAGAAACCCGATTATGACAGCGGAGACAGGGTCCGTCACATCAAGTTCGGCGACGGGACCGTCGCCTCTGTGGAAAAGGCTCCGAGAGATTACAAGGTCACCGTCATTTTTGACGAATGCGGACAGAAGATCATGTACGTCGGCTTTGCAAAACTGAAGAAGCTTTGAAAGACAGCCGGCACATTCCCGTGCCTTCAGACCTTTTCGTTCGCCGACTTTTGTTTCCTGCCAAAAGAAAGCTTTAGAAACCGTAACCGGACGTCGTTTTTTTCATTTTTTGTAGAAAAGAATCTGTGCAGGTGATATAGTATTTATAGTTGCAGTGTAGTTGCAGATTGAAAGAAACAGGAAGGAGCAAGCGATGTACATTGATGTGACCAAGGCGAAATTTCAGGAACTGATCGATGCAGTCAAGGCGAAAAACGAAGAGACCGAGAACAAGCTGATCTGGGGGCTTGCCCTGGTCGGCGGTATCGTCATCGTAGCGCTCATCGCATACGCCGTCTATCGTTTTCTGACCCCCGACTACTATGACGACTATGACGATGATGATTTTGACGATGACTTCGACGACTTCGAAGATGAAGAAGAGGAAGACGAAGAGGAAGAAGCCGAACCTGCTGAGGAAGTTCCCGAAGAAGCTGCACCTGCTGCAGAGGCAGAAGAGGCAAAAGCAGAGGAGAAGGCAGAGGAAAAGGCAGAGGCCTGACCACCGGATCCGTTTACGCGGCTGCGTGCCGCAATCGATGTATGGAAAAGAATATGCCGTAAAAAGAGCCCGGACAGTTCCCCGAGAACCGTCCGGGCTCTTTATCCTTCATCGCGCAATTCCCGTGTTCATCGCGCATTGCCCGTGACTTCAGACGCCGCGGGATACGCGCGCAAAGGGAAAACACCCTTCCTGCCCCTCCTGCATCTTCTGGAGGACGGCGGGATACGCGCGCAAAGGGGAAGGATGCTTCAACGTTTCCCTCTCTGCACCTGCCCCGTATAGTTTTCGATGCCGCCTATGTTCTCAACCTGCGTGTATCCCATTTTTCGAAGTTTGGATACGGCCTGCCTGGCGCGGTTGCCGCTCTGGCAGTAGACGAAGATCGGGGCGGATTTGTCATGCAGGAGATTGACCGCGTTATCGATCTTCCCGACGGGAATATTGCGGCTGCCGCTGATGTGGCCGCTCCGGTATTCGTCCTCTGTGCGGACGTCGAGAAGGACGGAGCCCTTCGTTGTCCTGCACCGGTTGAGCTCCTTGTTGATATCGACAGATTTAAAAAGATCCAGAATAGACATGTTTTCCTCCAGTCTGCTTGAGATCGGTGTTCATAATTCCTTATAAGCCGGTGTGTCGGCCGGGGCGTTCAGATAGCCTTTCAGTTCTTCATCGAGCTTTAAAAGCGTGACAGAGAAGCCGGCCATGTCGAGAGAGGTCATATAGTTGCCGACGAGCGTCTTTGCGATCCTGATCTTTTTCCCGGTCAGGATTTCATTTACGCGCAGGCTGGCGAGGAAAAGCTCGCTGAGCGGGGTCGCGCCCATGCCGTTTACCATGACAGCGACCTCGTCCCCCTCCGCATAGATGCCCTCATCGAGGATCTTCCCGACCAGGTGGTCCACAGTCTCCCGCACCGGAGAGATCTTTTCCCGGTGCGTGCCGGGTTCGCCGTGGATCCCGATGCCGATCTCCACCTCATCCTCCGCCAGATCAAAACCGGGGACGCCTACGGCCGGTACGGTGCAGGGGGAGACGGCCATGCCCATGGAGCGGACGTTCGCGATGACTTTTTCCGCAACTCTTTTGACCTCGGGAAGATCAGCACCGGTCTCTGCACAGGCACCGGCGATCTTGTGCACGAATACGGTGCCGGCGATGCCTCTGCGCCCTGTCGTATACGTGGAATCCTCCACCGCGACGTCATCTGCGACGATGACCCGGTCAACGGTGATGTCCTCGTCGGAAGCCATATCCGCCGCCATTTCAAAATTCATAACATCCCCGGTATAGTTCTTGATGATGAGGAGTGCGCCTTTGCCGCATTCTGTGGCCTGGATGGCTTCATAGACCTGGTCCGGGGTCGGAGACGTGAAGACCGCACCTGCGACTGCCGCATCCAGCATGCCCCGGCCGACATAGCCGCCGTGGGCAGGCTCGTGGCCGCTGCCGCCCCCGCTGATCAGGACGACCTTGTCCGTCTTTTTCGCGCCGGTGCGGACAATGACATCGGTGCCGGGAACACGCCCGATAGCGGACGGAAATGCGGCTGTCATGCCGTTTAACATTTCATCCACGATATTGTCGACGCCGTTGATCATTTTTTTCATGAGAAATCCCTTTCTATCAAAAACAGGTGGTCCGGCGGGCTTCAGAGGAGTTTCCGGATTCATCTTTTTCAGGTGAGCTTGCGCATCCCCCGTGCCTCTTCCGCAGCGCTTATGACCTCTTCGAGCGGATCTCCGGCCGAGGCGCTGACAGCGGCGCTGACAGTGCCCTCCAGAACGGGTGCATCGGCGATCTGCACGCAGATCCCGGCATGCTCCTCCTCGTCCTGCAGGAAGTCGACCGCAGTCTCCGCGCTCATGATCCCGCTGCCCAGATCCACCATGACATAGACGCCGTCACCGGTATCCGCGTCCAGAATCGCATCCCGGACCCGCATTGCGTCCGTTCCGATACTGCCGTCCTCCATCCCTCCGCAGGCGATGATCCGCAGCTCGGGTCCGGCCATCTGTGCAGCCAGGTCGCGGATCCCTTCCGCTGCGGCGCAGCTGTGGGAAACTATGACGATTCCAACCATAATGAACCTCTTTCCAATAAATGAGATGTCAGCGATTGAGATAACAAGTGTCGAGAGTACAAGGATTTAATACAGTGCAGGCTTTTAGTCACTGCATCTGTTCCCTGTAGAAATCCCGGACCGCCTCCATAGTCAGGAGGGAGGAGGCAGCCCCCGGATCCACGTGCCCGATGCTTCTGTCGCCCAGGTAACTGGCGCGGCCTTTTGTCGCGCGGATGGAGGCGGTGTAGTCAGTGCCCTCCCTGGCGGCTGCGCACATGGCGTCGAGACATCCGGAGAAGTCCTGCCCCGCCTTCACTGCCGCGCAATAGGCTTCACAGGCCGGAATGATGGCGTCGAGCATAGTCTTCTCCCCGCGCTGGGCTTTGCCTCTAAGCTGAATGCCGGCAATGACGGCCTGCAGGATCTCACAGCCGTCCTGCGTGGTCAGAGAGGTTTTCCCCGCCGCGGCTTTCGCGGCTTTCATGTAGGCGGTTCCATAGAGGGGACCGGACGCTCCCCCCACTTTGGAAAGGAGCACCATACCGGTTTTCTTCAGGACGGCGCCGATATCCTGCTCCTCCTGCGGGAGCTGCTGCAGCACCTCCGTATACCCCCTGGCCATATTGATGCCGTGATCGGCATCCCCGATCGCGCGGTCCAGTTCCGTCAGATAGTCCTTATTGGCGATGATCGTTTCGGCGATCTTCGAGATGCAGTCGAATAAAGTGGAAGCCATTTATTGAACAACTCCTTTCCATGATGAATAATTACATTATATAATGGCTGGTTGAAAAAATCACTTCCTAAAATATGCCGGGAAATATACATAAAACGGAAAGAGAATGTACTGGAAAGATACATATGTTGAAAAAGCCCCTGAAAAAGGGTAAACTATATGATTGTCTTATAAACAGGTACCTATTGTGATAGAAGTTGAGAGGATTATTATGGCACTGATAAAGAAGCCTGTTACCGGGATGAAGGATATTCTTCCGGAGGAGATGGAGATCCGGGACTATGCGATCTCCGTGATCAAGAAGACCTACGCGCAGTTCGGGTTTTCCTCGATTGAGACGCCCTGCGTCGAAAATATCGCCAATCTGACGAGCAAGCAGGGCGGCGACAATGAAAAGCTGATCTTCAAGATCCTGAAGCGGGGGGAGAAGCTCCGCCTGGAATCCGCAAAGTCGGAGGAGGATCTGGTGGACGGAGGGCTGCGCTATGATCTGACCGTTCCGCTGGTGCGCTACTACGCCAACCATGCCAATGACCTTCCGGTGCCCTTCAAGGCTCTGCAGATGGGAAATGTCTGGCGCGCGGACCGGCCGCAGAAGGGGCGTTACCGGCAGTTCATGCAGTGCGATATAGATATCATCGGCGAGGCCACGAACCTGGCGGAGATCGAGCTGATCCTGGCGACGACTACGACGCTGGGACGTCTGGGCTTTAAGGGATTCCAGATCCGGATCAGCGACAGGCGGATCCTGGCTGCCATCGCAGCAGCCAGCGGTTTTCCGCAGGAGAGGTTCGGAGAGGTCTTTATCATTCTGGACAAAATGGACAAGATCGGCATGGAGGGCGCCGCGAAGGAGCTGGTGGAGAACGGCTTTTCGCAGGAGAGCACGGATGCCTGCATCGGGCTGTTCCGGGGTCTGGAAGAGACGCAGGACCGGCTGGCCTATCTCGAAGAAAAGCTTAGCGGAGTCATCGGACCGGATGTCCTGCCGGATCTGCGCGCGGTCATCGAGAGTGTCGAGGCGGCGAAGGAGGCGGATTTCACGATGGTCTTTGACCCCACGATCGTCCGCGGCATGGGCTACTAAACGGGCACGATCTTTGAGATCGCCATGCCGGAGCTGGGGATCAGCTGCGGCGGCGGAGGCCGCTACGATGGTATGGTCGGGAAATTTACCGGCAAGGATGTCCCTGCCTGCGGATTTTCCATCGGCTTTGAGCGCATCATCCTGATCCTGATGGAGCAGGGCTTCCGGATTCCGGGCAGCCTGGAAAAAACGGCATTTCTGATCGAGAAGAACCTGCCGGCAGACCGCCTGCAGGAGGTCATGACAAGGGCCCGTGAGGCACGCGCCGCCGGAAAACAGGTACTCATCGCCCGCATGGCGAAAAACAAGAAATTCCAGAAGCAGCAGCTCAGGGACCGCGGGTACGAGCAGTTCGAGGAATTCTATACGAATCCCATCGCGAAATAAGAAAAACAGGCAGGGGCGGAGCCCCGTCATACAAGAGAAGGAAGGCAGTAGAAAATGGCTGAAACAATGAAAGGTCTCCACCGCACCTGCCGGTGCGCGGAGCTCACAGAGGAATATGTCGGGAAGACAGTGACAGTGATGGGCTGGGTGGCCAAGCAGAGAAACAAGGGCGGGATCATCTTTGTAGACCTGCGGGACCGGAGCGGGATCATCCAGCTGATCTATGAGGAGGCGGACTGCGGCGAGGAAAATTTCCACAAGGCGGAGAAGATGCGCGCGGAGTTTGTCGTCGCGGCGACAGGTCTGGTCACCCTGCGCAGCGGGGCGGTCAATGAAAACCTCCCCACGGGCACGATCGAAGTGCGGGTGCAGGATACCAGGATCCTCTCGGAATCCGAAATACCGCCCTTCCATATCGTGGAGAACAGCAATACGAGGGAGGAACTGCGGCTCCAGTACAGGAGTCTGGACCTCCGCAGGCCGGATATGCAGCGAAAGCTCATGCTTCGCAGCCGCATCGTCCAGGATATGCGCACCTTTATGGATAAAGAGGGATTCCTTGAGATCGAGACCCCGATCCTGTGCAAGTCCACGCCCGAGGGCGCGCGCGATTACCTGGTGCCCAGCCGTGTAAAGCCGGGGACCTTTTACGCGCTTCCCCAGTCGCCGCAGCTCTTCAAGCAGCTGCTGATGTGCTCCGGGTATGACCGGTATTTCCAGATCGCCAGGTGCTTCCGCGACGAGGACCTGCGGGCAGACCGGCAGCCTGAGTTTACCCAGGCGGACATGGAGCTCTCTTTTGTGGACGTGGATGACGTCATCGATGTCAATGAGCGTCTGCTCCAGTATGTGGTGGAGCGGGCGATCGGTCTGCACATCGAGCTTCCTCTGCCCCGCATGAAGTGGATCGATGCGATGAACGACTACGGGTCCGACAAGCCGGATACCCGCTTTGATATGAAGCTCGTGGATGTTTCCGACCTGGTGAAGGACTGCGGTTTCGGTGTATTTGCCGAAGCGGCTTCCAAAAAGGG
Source organism: Lachnospiraceae bacterium (assembly GCA_017513005.1). GTDB lineage: Bacteria > Bacillota > Clostridia > Lachnospirales > Lachnospiraceae > CAG-791. Next base: position 5,803 of record JAFWDM010000090.1, on the reverse strand, counting down.
CTGGAGCGTCCGTGCCCTCACCGCGAAGGGCCAGGGCGGCATGGGCCGCAAGCAGATCGACAAGATCATCGAGATGGCCCGCGGCAACGGCGCAAAGGGCCTTCCCTACATCGCGTGGAAAGAGGACGGCACCATCAAATGCTCCTTCGGAAAATTCGTATCGGAGGAGGAGACGCAGGCGCTTCTCGCCCGCGCGGGCGCCGAAAAGGGCGACCTGGTCTTTTTCGCGGCGGACAAAAACGGTATCGTCTGGAATGTGCTGGGGGCACTGCGCCTGAAGCTGGGAGAGGATCTGGGCCTGATCGACCACGACCGGTTCAACTTCCTGTGGATCGTCGATTTTCCGCTCCTTGAGTGGTCCGAGGAGGAAAACCGCTTTGTCGCGATGCACCACCCCTTCACCATGCCCGTGGAGGAGGACTGGGCCCGGATCGACGAGGATCCCGGAAGCGTGCGCGCCAAGGCCTATGACATCGTCCTCAATGGGGTAGAGCTCGGCGGAGGGAGCGTCCGTATCCACCAGAGCGACATACAGGAGAAGATGTTCGAGGTCATCGGCCTCTCCAGAGAAGAGGCGGAGGAGAAATTCGGTTTCCTTCTGACTGCTTTCAAGTACGGTGTGCCGCCCCACGCGGGACTGGCCTACGGCGTGGACAGGCTTGTCATGCTTCTGACGGGTGCGGACAGCATCCGTGAGGTCATCGCGTTCCCGAAGAACAAGGATGCCGTGGACCTCATGAGCAATGCGCCCGATGTGGTGGATCCGGCCCAGCTTAAGGAGCTTCATATCGCTGTGGAGGAGGCATGAAAAAAGCGGCACTGGGCGCCGTCGGTCTCTCTGCCGGATACCTGTTCAGCATCATGCCCAGGATCATCCACAAACCCGACAGGTCTGCTTTTAAGACCCGCTATTTTGCCCATCGCGGGCTGCACGAGAACGGGACGGACAAGCCTGAGAATTCCCTTGCCGCGATCCGGGCGGCGGCGGACGCCGGTTTCGGGATTGAGATGGATGTCCAGGTGACGAAGGACGGGGTCCCGGTCGTCTTCCATGATTTTCTGCTGCGGAGGATGTGCGGGCAGAAGGGAAAGGTCTGTGACTATACCCTGGCAGAGCTTCGGCGTTTCCGGCTCCTGGACAGCCGCGAGCGGATCCCGACGTTTGCACAGGCGCTCCGCGCAGTCGGCGGCAGGGTGCCGCTGATCGTCGAGCTCAAGGTCGAGTATGCAGATCTGAGAGTCTGCTTCGCGGCGGACCGCCTTCTGCGAAAATACTAGGGCGTCTACTGTATCGAATCCTTTAATCCTCTGGTACTTCTGTGGTACCGGAAAAACAGGCCGGACGTCATGCGGGGCCAGCTTTCGGACGGTTTTGTCCATCAAAAGGAATTCCGCACGCCGGGAATGCTGGCTCCCGGTCTCTTTATACAGTTTTTACTCACGAACTGCGTGACAAGACCGGACTTTATAGCTTATAATCTCAAGTATCGGAAAAACCTGTCCCGCCGTCTGGTCAGGCATCTCTTCCGCGGGAAGGAAGCCGCCTGGACGGTCAAAAGCGAGAAGGACCTTCGGATGGCTGAGCCGGGTTTTGATGTCTTTATCTTTGACAGTTTTCTGCCGCGTGTGTGATCTTTATCCGGTCAGCGCGGTCAGCGCGGTATCTGCCGCGTGAGTGTCATCACAATTTAAGTAACTTGCTGCAGCTGGATCCAGTTCTGCAGAACAATTGTGCAAGGAGGTAATGAATGAGCAAAAGAGTTTACAAATTCAGCGAGGGAAATGCAGACATGCGGAATCTCCTGGGCGGCAAAGGCGCCAACCTGGCGGAGATGACCAACATCGGTCTGCCCATCCCGAACGGCTTCACCATTTCCACCGAGGCCTGCACGGACTACTACAATGATGGCAGGACTATCAACGAGGACACGCAGAAGCAGATCTTTGAAGCTCTCGCGTGGCTTGAGGGCGTGCAGGGCAAAAAATTCGGTGACACGGAGAATCCGCTTCTGGTTTCCGTCCGTTCCGGCGCGCGTGCGTCCATGCCCGGCATGATGGACACGATCCTCAATCTGGGCCTGAACGATGTTTCCGTCCAGGGATTTGCGCAGAAGACCGGCAATCCCCGCTTTGCGTATGACTCTTACCGCCGGTTCATCCAGATGTTCTCGGACGTCGTCATGGAGATGAGCAAGACTTTCTTTGACAGCATCCTCGAGGGCGTCAAGAAAAAACACGGCTATGCTTATGATACAGATCTGACTGCAGAGGATCTGCAGGATGTCATCGCCCAGTACAAGGCGATCTACAAGGAGAAGATGGGAGAGGAGTTCCCGCAGGATCCCAAGGTCCAGCTGATGGAAGCGATCAAGGCCGTTTTCCGCTCCTGGGACAATCCCCGCGCAAACTATTACCGCATGATGAACGATATCCCCTATTCCTGGGGAACGGCCGTCAACGTTCAGTCCATGGTCTTCGGCAACATGGGCGATACATCCGGCACCGGCGTTGCGTTTACCCGTGACCCCGCTACCGGCGCAAAGGGGATCTTCGGCGAATATCTGATCAATGCCCAGGGCGAGGACGTCGTCGCCGGCATCCGCACACCGCAGAAGATCACCCAGCTCGAGAAGGACCTGCCCGAGTGCTACAAACAGTTCATCAGCATCGCGGATACGCTGGAGAAGCATTACCGCGATATGCAGGATATGGAATTTACGATCGAGGAGGGCAAGCTCTTCTTCCTGCAGACCAGAAACGGCAAGCGCACCGCCCAGGCGGCCATCCAGATCGCCTGCGACCTCGTGGACGAGGGCATGATCACTCCCGAGGAGGCTGTGCTGAGGATCGAGGCTAAGTCCCTCGACCAGCTGCTCCACCCCGTATTTGACGCAAAAGCCCTCAAGAACGGCGAGGAGATCGGCGAGGCTCTGCCTGCTTCCCCCGGTGCTGCAGCCGGACGCATCTACTTCACTGCGGACGATGCCGTCGAAGCGCATGCTGCCGGAAGCCGGGTCATCCTGGTCCGTCAGGAGACTTCCCCCGAGGATATCGAGGGTATGCACGCCGCGGAAGGCGTCCTGACCATGCGCGGCGGCATGACCAGCCACGCGGCTGTTGTGGCGCGCGGCATGGGCACCTGCTGTGTCTCCGGCTGCGGCGACATGAAGGTCTTCGAGGAGGAAAAATATATCGAACTCGGCGGCCACAGGATCAATGAGGGCGACTATATCTCTCTTGACGGTTCCACCGGAAAGATCTATCTCGGCGATATCCCGACAGTCGAGGCATCCATCAGCGGCAATTTCCAGCGCATCATGGCATGGGCGGATGAAGCCAGGACCCTCAAGGTCCGCACCAACGCCGATACGCCCGAGGATGCGGCGAACGCGGTCCGTATGGGCGCGGAGGGCATCGGCCTGACCAGGACCGAGCACATGTTCTTCAATCCCGACAGGATCCCGAAGATCCGCAGGATGATCCTCTCCGATTCCGTGGAGGAGCGCGAGGCGGCTCTGAACGAGCTGATCCCCTTCCAGAAGGGCGATTTCAAGGGTATCTACAAGGCGATGGAAGGCCGTCCGGTTACCATCCGCTTCCTGGATCCGCCGCTCCATGAGTTCGTTCCCACGACCGATTCCGAGATCGCGGATCTGGCGGATCTCATGGGCATCAGCGTCGAGCAGGTCAAAGCCCGCTGCGACGCCCTGCACGAATTCAACCCCATGATGGGCCACCGCGGCTGCCGTCTGGCTGTCACCTTCCCGGAGATCGCCCGCATGCAGACCAGGGCTGTCATTGAGGCTGCGATCGAGGTCAACGCCGAGGAAGGCTACCATATCGTTCCCGAGATCATGATTCCCCTTGTCGGTGACAAGAAGGAGCTCGCTTTTGTCAAGAACGTGGTCGTTGAGACTGCAGAGAAGGTGAAGGCGGAAATGAAGTCCGACATCGAGTACAAGGTCGGCACCATGATCGAGATCCCCCGCGCCGCTCTTATGGCAGATGAGATCGCGGAGGAGGCTGAGTTCTTCAGCTTCGGCACGAACGACCTGACCCAGATGACCTTCGGCTTCTCCCGTGACGACGCCGGCAAGTTCCTGCAGGATTATTACAGCAGCAAGATCTATGAGTCCGATCCCTTTGCCCATCTCGACCAGAACGGCGTAGGCCAGCTCATCCAGATGGCGGCGGAGAAGGGCCGCAGGGTCCGTCCCGACATCCATCTTGGCATCTGCGGTGAGCACGGCGGTGATCCCGCATCTATCGAGTTCTGCCACAAGGTCGGCCTGGACTATGTCTCCTGCTCGCCTTTCCGCGTCCCGATCGCCAGGCTCGCGGCAGCGCAGGCAGCCATCAATTCCAGATCCAAATAAGAACCGCTGCTTCCGGGGAGGCGGGAAATGTCTCCTGTCTCCCTTTCCGGAAGCCTGTAAGCGGAACTGCCCGGCAGGAAGCATAGAAAAACCGCGAAACAGAACAATTGCGAAACAGAACAATCGCGAAACAGAAAAACCGCGCATGTACTTCACTTTTGTACGTGCGCGGTTTTTTGTGTTTTTTGCTGTGCAGCTGCACACCGGTCAGAGCCGGGCAAGTGCCTTCAGCCCGGAGCCGGGACCTGTCTGCAAGTCAGAACAGGGCAGCTGAACGTGTATTTCGCCGGCCGGTTTTTCCGGTCTTTATCAGGCAAGACCCTTCCAGCTCAGGCCGTAGATCTGCTCCATGACCTTGCAGACCTCATCTTTCATGCGCTGGCAGGCTTCGCTCTCCGTGGCAAACTGCATGAGACCGATCTTACTCTTTCCCTCGCTGAAATAGACCTCCCAGCCGTTTCTGTCGTTCGAGATGCAGATGCGGTTTTTGTGATGTCCGCCCTTCATATTATAAAGACGGGCGGGAACAAGATGATCCTTAAAAAACTTCTTTAATTCTTTGACCGTCATGATAATGCTTTCCTTTCCCTTCGGATTGAACTCGCAGCAGACCGCGCAAATGCTGTCTGCTACATGATGTAGTTTTTAAAACTATGTAGAATATAGCACGGTTTATTTTGGAATGCAACAGGAAGTCTATACAAAAATGCCGCACTGTCAAAGGAGTGGTTGCAGCCTGCGCTGCGATGAAACAGTTTTAAATATATAAGAAAAATAGAGAAATATGAAGAAAACAGGAGAATATACGAGAATAATCCATATAATCGGAAGATATAGGCGTTTGCAAACAGAGGGACGGGTCACTATTATACACGATAGAGTTAGCACTCGAAAGAGATGAGTGCTAACAAACAACAATATCAAAAACCGGTGGCTGTGCGTAGGATTCCATCGGGACGATCAGTTCCCTAAGAAAAGGCCTGCGGCAGTTGCAGATCTTTTGAAATGTCGGTGAACGAGCACCGCGCTTTTTCACAAATGGAGGTTTTATTATGAAGTTAGTACCTTTGGGAGACAGAGTTGTATTAAAGCAGCTGGAGGCAGAGACCACCACGGCATCGGGCATCGTCCTTCCCGGCCAGGAGAAGGAGAAGCCGCAGCAGGCAGAGGTCATCGCTGTCGGACCCGGCGGCGTGGTCGACGGGAAAGAGATCAAGATGGAAGTCAAGGTCGGCGACAAGGTCATCTTTTCAAAATATGCCGGCACGGAAGTGAAGTTCGGGACCGATGAGAAATATGTCATCGTGAGACAGAACGACATTCTGGCGATCATCGAATAAGTGATCTGTTTCAAAGTGGAAAAGAGAAAAGGCCGGAAAAGCTGTTTCCCGTACAGAAAGCAATCGTAAAGAGATTCTCTGCAGCGG
>JAFWDM010000089.1 GCA_017513005.1 Lachnospiraceae bacterium | reverse complement strand
GAAGTCGGATATAGTCCATAGTGTCTCCTTTCTCCAGTCAACTTTTGTCGATCAGCTCAATTTGTTTATATTATAACAGGGCTTCATTGTAGACAGCTCTGCTGCCGCCCACAAATTTCGGCCTGCGGCGGGCGCAGATGATCCGTGCCTCCCCGATCTGGTTCAGGGAGATGCGAAGAGGGACGACCACGGGGCGGATGTGCATGCCGATGAGGGTCCCGCCGATATCGATGCCCGCAGAGGCACTCTGCTGCAGGGTCTCCACCGCAACAGGATCCCGGAATGACTTCCAGGCAGTCGTCGCAAAGGAGCCGCCCGCCTTGGGCTGGGGAATAACGTTGACCTCCTCCAGGCGGAAACGCTCACAGGCTTCCCGCTCGATGATCAGCGCGCGCCCGAGATGTTCACAGCATTGGGCGGCCAGGAAGATCTCCCGCTCCTGCAGCGCCCTGTAGATCCCGGCAAAGACCGCGCCTGCAGTCTCCATGCTGGAGTGGGTCCCGATCTTCTCCCCCAGTACCTCACTGGTGGAACAGCCCACTACAAAGATGTCTCCTTTTTTCAATCCGGCAGCCTCACAGATCTCTGCTGCCGCCCGGTATGCCTGTTCCTGTATCTGCACCAACTCCATGTCTCTGTCACCTCACCGCAACCACTTCTATCAAAAAATATGAACACAATCTATATAAGCACAAAACTGTATAAGTACAAACTGTATGAACACATGTCACGATCAGATATTACAGCCGGATTTTTGCCGCACGTACAAAGCCCGTGCACCTGCACTGGTACTCACCAGGGTAATAGTATTTCACTGGGACAGGATCCTGTGGAACGAACCCATCAGGCCGCAGCGGAAGCACAGGAGGAGGGATCCCGCTGCGCCGAGCAGGGCCTGGGCGATCTCATAGGGGAGCTTGAGCATGGCATATTCAAATGTACTGTAAATGTAGATCTTTCCCAGTGTATATCCCGTGACCATGATCACAGCGCCTGCAAGGACAGCGATCAGGGCTGCCAGTTCCCGGTGCTTCGGGAAGAGGTTTCTGTACAAAAGAGAAATCACCGCTGCCTGCGCGCCATGGACCAGCAGAGAGACGAACATGGGCAGGGGGTAAAAGATAAGATCCCCCAGAAAAGCGCCCAGGCCGCCCACGATCATGGCACCGACCGGGTCTAACAGCAGGGAGGCGGTACAGATCACAACATCGTTCAGGTAGAGATGACCTCCGGGAACGGGGACCCCGAACGCGCAGAGGGCGATGTTCATTCCCATAAAAAGGGCTGTAATGGTCGTCCATCTGACTTTATCGGCTTCACGCAGAGTGACGCCCCTGGCAATACTTCCCGCTTTATGTGCTGTGATACCTGTCATTTTTCTTTCCTCCCTCTGCAGGAAACAGGCTGCAGGTTGTGCGCTTATAAACCCGAAATAATCCTGATCATACCTGCGCATACTGACCGTACCTGCGCATGCCTGACCATACCTGAAACTGCAGTGAAAAAACTGTTTCTTCAGGCTTAAAGTATAACAATAACTGGCCCTGTAAAAAGTGCCAGTTTAATAGTTTTTATACAGTCCACTTTTGATTTCCGGCGATTCTCCTCCTATACCGGCCGGGATTTCCGGATTTTATGCTCCGGATCGGCAGAATACCATGGCAGGCCCTGTCTGTCCCGCGGGATCAGCCCTTCTTCTCCATGAAGATCTTGCGTGTCACAAAATTGTAGACCATGACGATACCGGTCGCGCCGATCTTCGCCAGGAGCTCCGCCGCACGCACGGGCAGGACCGCCTGCAGGGCCCGCCAGTTTTTGTAGACCAGATCGATGCAGGTGAACAGGATCAGCTCATTGAGAACCAGACCGATGACACTGAGGATCAGATAGATGACAAATTCCTTTTTTCTGGAAATGTCGTCCCTGCGCACGAAAACATATTTCATGCTGAGCAGGTAATTCACGATGACGGAGACGGAGAACCCGATCACACCGGAGATCAGGTAAGGGACACCCATCAGGTTGCACACAGTATAAAGCCCTGTGTCAATGAAAAAACACAGGACTCCAACCATGCCGAATTTCAAAAACTGCTGTATGATCTTTTTCAAGTCTGTACTCCTTGTATGCCTGTACACAGCCGCCGACGTCCCGGGCGGGTACCGCATGTTACAGCGCCCCACGCTCTCCTGACCTGTCTTCATATGCCTGCATACAGCCGCTGATAGTTCCGGCGGGTTCCGCATGTTACAGCGCGCCGCATTCTTCTGTAATGTCCTTACGCGAACTGTGCAGATAACCGGTCCGGCTCAGGCCTGGCGCACCGCGCCGTAGCGCTTTACGGGCTGCATCAGGGCAGCCAGCATCGCGGTATTGACCGGGATCATCACGAGTTCCTTGACCAGCCTGGCAGTCAGGGCGGCGATAAATCCGCGGCCGTACAGGATCGAGAGCCAGAGGCTGTTGAGCAGGATCCCGCAGACGATCGTGTACAGGATCTGTGCGAACAGGATCCTCTTCAGGGTCGGCTCCTTCCCGTACAGGACACAGCCGAAAATGACGCCGGAGATCACGGAGGACAGGGTGAATCCCGGGAAAAAAGGGCCGGTCGGTTTCACCAGGTAGCCGCCGATATCCGACACGAACCCCACGGTTCCCGCGCAGACAGGTCCAAACAGGTACCCGGCCGCAGCGACGGGCAGGGAGCCGAACCGGAGCTCCACGAGCTGAGTCAGGGGGATCTTGAAAAATCCCAGGACGATAGCGATCGCGGACAAGAGGCCGGTGGATGTCAGAACGCGCACATCCGTGAGTCGGCCAAATCCTGTCGGCCTGCCGGATCCTTCCTGTTTCCTGTCCTTGCCCGAATTTTTCCACATAATAATACCTCCTATGCAGTAGAGGGATGGTTGACGATCCGGTGCTGCCGGTACGGCCTGAAAAACGGGCCGGACTCGAGGACAGCATCCTCATTCTCCATTACTACATCGGAGGCGTGTATACGCTCGGGACGTAGCAGCGGGATGCGGCCGCGGAACCGCAAGGAGGTCTCCGGGAACCTTTTTGCCGTCAGGACCGGTGTCCTTTCCGCAAACGGACCGGCGTCTCTCCTTTTCGTCCCGGTGACAACTCCCTGTTCACCGGGCACTTGACGCTCCGCAGCCTACTCTGCACGAACATGTATCACGGGACACACAGGAAATCCCCTCTTCTCTCCGCCGCCGTCTCCGGCGGCCGGGCCGGTGTTTTCCATGCGTTCCCCACATGATCATTCTATTTTTCTTTTGTGAAGAATAATCAGTACCTGTGTGTTGTTTATGTGAAAGCCGATCAGGCGGATCACTGCCGGATCCGCCTCTATGTCTGCCATCTGCTGCTTATTTTTCAGAGCCTGTGCTCTCGCGGCGGATGACGTCGTGGGCGCCGCCCTCAACGATACTGGTCGCGGAGACCAGGGTCAGCTTCGCGTTCTTCTGGAATTCGGGAATCGTCAGCGCGCCGCAGTTGCACATGGTGGACTTGACCTTCAGGATGGTCTTCGCCACGTTTTCCTTGAGGGGACCGGCATAGGGGACATAGGAGTCGACACCTTCTTCAAAGGTGAGCCTCTTGTCGCCGCCCAGGTCATAGCGCTGCCAGTTGCGGGCGCGGTTGGAGCCCTCGCCCCAGTATTCCTTGACGAAGGTGCCGCCGACCAGGAGCTTTTCCGTCGGGCTCTCGTCGAAACGGGCAAAGTAGCGGCCCAGCATGACGAAATCTGCGCCCATCGCCAGGGCGAGCGCGATGTGGTGGTCGTAGACGATGCCGCCGTCCGAGCAAACGGGGACATAGACACCGGTCTTTTCAAAGTACTCGTCGCGGGCCTTGCAGACTTCGATCAGCGCGGTAGCCTGGCCGCGTCCGATGCCCTTGGTCTCACGGGTAATGCAGATGGAGCCGCCGCCGATACCGACCTTGACAAAATCCGCTCCGCACTCTGCGAGGAAGAGGAAGCCCTCCTTATCCACGACATTGCCGGCACCGACCTTGACGGAATCGCCGTACTTTTCGCGGATCCAGGCCAGGGTGCGCTGCTGCCACTCGGAGAAGCCTTCCGAGGAATCGATGCACAGGACATCCGCCCCTGCCTCGATCAGCGCGGGCACTCGCTCCTCATAGTCCCTGGTGTTGATACCGGCACCGACGACGTAGCGCTTGCCGGAGTCGAGCATCTCACCGGGATTCTCTTTATGCGCATCGTAGTCCTTGCGGAAAACGAAGGACACAAGACGCCCGTCCTTGCTGATGATAGGAAGCGCATTGATCTTGTTGTCCCAGATCTTGTCATTGGCTTCACTCAGGGTCACGCCCTCCGGTGCGGAGACGATCTTCTCGATCGGGGTCATGAAATTGGAGACCTTTGTAGAGGGATCCATACGGCTGATGCGGTAATCGCGGCTGGTGACGATACCGACGAGCCTTCCGTTCTGTGTGCCGTCATCCGTGACTGCGACGGTGGAGTGGCCGGTCTCTTCCTTAAGAGCCAGAATGTCTGCGAGAGTTGCATCCGGGCAGATATTGGAATCACTGGGGACAAAGCCCGCCTTGTAACCCTTGGCACGCGCGATCATCGCCGCCTCATCCTCTACGGACTGGGAGCCGTAAATAAAGGAGACGCCGCCTGCCTGCGCCAGCGCGACAGCGAGGCGGTCGCCGGAGACGGACTGCATGATCGCGGAGACCATGGGGATCGTCAGCTCGATCGCGGGCTTTTCTCCTTTTTTATATTTCACGAGGGGAGTCTTCAGTGACACGTTTGCCGGCATGCACTCACAGGATGAGTATCCGGGAATCAGCAGGTACTCATTGAAGGTGTGCGAAGGTTCGTTGATGTAAATGGCCATGTGGTTCCTCCCTTTCTACTTAATTATATCTTCCTTATTGTATACACATCGCTTTAGAGATTTCAGGTAGTATACTATCAGGTATTCCAAATTGCAATACCCCTTTTTTTGTTTACTGTTCTGTAAAAGGTACAGCGGACTGCATGCAGCCTGTGCCTCGTCGGAACGGCCTCGCCTTCACCTGTTTTACGGTTCAGCAGGCCTGCTGCAGCCCGTGTTCTCTCAAATTGCCCTATTCCCGGCTTCACCCGGAGGAAGCTTTACTCGATTAAATGCACTTTCCTTTTTAAATAATTCCATATATAATAAAAAAGCAGCGGGCAGCTGTCGGACAGGTCCCGCGCATTTATATCAGTACTGTATTTTTATATAAAGATATCAGAAGGAGGATAACAAAATGTTGGTTTCTGCGAAGGAAATGGTCGAGGCCGCAAAAGCCGGCCACTATGCGATCGGCGCATTCAACCTCAACAACCTGGAGTGGACAAAGGCAGTCCTGCAGGCGGCTCAGGAGTCCCAGGCGCCCGTGATCGTACAGGTCTCCGAGGGTGCCGGCAAATACATGGCCGGTTTCAAGAATGTCGCTGATATCGTCAGGAACGTAATGGAGTACCAGAAGATCACTGTTCCGGTAGCGCTCCACCTCGACCACGGCACATACGATGGCTGTAAGGCCTGCATCGATGCCGGTTTCTCCAGCATCATGTTCGACGGCTCCGCGCTTCCTTTCGAAGAGAACGTTGCCAAGACCAAAGAGCTCGTTGCGATCTGCAAAGAGAAGGGCATGTCCATTGAGGCCGAAGTCGGCGCCATCGGCGGCGAAGAGGACGGCGTGATCGGAATGGGCGAGTGCGCGGATCCCGAGGAATGCAAGAAGATCGCAGATCTGGGCATCACCATGCTCGCTGCCGGCATCGGCAATATCCACGGCGTATATCCCGAAGGATGGCCGGGACTTCGTTTTGACGTCCTCGACGCGATCAAGGAAAAAGTCGGCGATATGCCTCTGGTCCTGCACGGCGGCTCCGGTATCCCGGATGCCATGGTCCAGGATGCCATCAGGCGCGGCGTCTCCAAGATCAACGTCAACACCGAGTGCCAGATCGCTTTCGCAAAGGCGACCAGGGCTTACATCGAAGCAGGCAAGGATCTTGCCAACAAGGGCTTTGATCCCCGCAAGCTCCTCGCTCCCGGCGCAGACGGGATCGTCGACATGGTCAAATACAAGATCGAGGTCTTTGGCTCCAAGGGCAAGGCCTGATCGATCCGGCTCCGGAACGTAATAAAAAGGCATTGCCCCGCACGGGGCAGTGCCTTTTTCTGAAAGAGGTGAGCGAAATGCTGAAAGAGTTTGCCAGGCCCTCAAGGCCCGATCCGGAACAGATCTCCGGAGAAATCAAACAGGCAAGGGACCAGCTGGGCATCTACCAGATGAAGATCAAGGAAGCCGGGCTTCCTGTCATGGTGATCTTCGAGGGCTGGGGAGCTGCCGGGAAGGGAAGTGCCATCGGACGCGTCATCCGCAGTGTCGATCCCCGTTTCTTTACCGTCAGGACCCTGACGCCGCCCACGGCAGAGGAGATGCGGTATCCTTTCCTGCACAGGTATATGAAGGAGATCCCGGAGAAAGGAAAATTTGCCTTCTTTGACGCCTTCTGGATGGAGGAAGTCATCACCCAGAAAATGACGGGAGAGATCGACGATGCCACCTACCGCCGCCGCGTTCGAAGCATCAACAACACAGAGCGGTCTCTTACGGACAACGGCTACCTGGTCATGAAATTTTTCTTCCATATCAGCAAAAAAGAGCAGAAAAAGCGCCTGCGTGAGCTGGAGGAGGATAAAAACACCAGCTGGCGCGTGACGCAGACCGACCTGCATGAAAACAGGCATTACGACGAATATCTGGACGAGTATGACCGGTTTCTGGAGGACACCAACCGCCACGCCGCACCCTGGTATATCATCGACGCGAAGGACAAAAAATGGGCGGAGCTCCAGGTCCTGCGCTTTTTGAACCAGGGGATCGACACGGCGCTCAAAAACCACTCCCTCGCCGTTCCGATCCGCCAGAATGTCTTTGCGCTGAACAAAACGCCTCTTCTCTCCGAGATCCCGCTTGACGGCAAGGTCCTCACGGAGGAGGCCTACAAGACTGAACTGGACGCGCTGCAAAAAGACCTCCGCGATCTCCACAACGAGATCTACCGGAAAAAGATCCCGGTCATCATCGCCTATGAGGGATGGGATGCCGCCGGCAAGGGCGGCAACATCAAGCGCATCACCGCCGCGCTCGACCCGCGCGGTTATGAGGTGCTGCCGATCGCCAGCCCGGAGCCCCATGAAAAGGCGCGCCACTTCCTCTGGCGCTTCTGGACCCGCCTTCCCAAGGACGGCCACATTGCCATTTTCGACCGGACCTGGTACGGACGCGTTATGGTGGAACGCCTCGAGGGATTCTGCTCGGAGAATGACTGGCAGCGGGCCTACAACGAGATCAATGAGTTTGAAAAGGAACTCGCCGACTGGGGCGCCGTCGTGATCAAATTCTGGGTCCAGATCGACAATGCGACCCAGCTCCAGCGTTTCACAGACCGCCAGAACACGCCGGAAAAACAGTGGAAGATCACAGATGAGGACTGGCGCAACCGGGAAAAATGGGACCAGTACGAGCAGGCGGTCGATGAGATGCTGCAGAAGACGAACACAACCTTCGCCCCCTGGTACATCCTCGAGTCCAACGACAAAAAATATGCCCGCATCAAAGCCCTGCGGATCGTCCTGGAATCCCTGAAAAAGGCGTGCGAAGAGAGATGAACAGGTAATCCGCGTGACAACCGGATGTTATTAAAAATCATATAGAAAGGAAAGAGCTTATGATCCGCAAAAGTAATGAATGTCAGATCGAGTACCGCGAGCACATGCGTGACGGGGACGGCACCGTACAGATCACGAATTTCATCAACGGGCCGGAGGAGCTCTGCGGCAAGGGCCGCCTCTTCGCGAAGATCACCCTGAATCCCGGCTGCGGGATCGGATATCACATGCACGAAGGAGATGCAGAGCTTTTCTATATCCTCAAGGGAACTCCGGAGTACAATGACAACGGAACCATCACCACCGTATATCCCGGCGATGTCACGATCTGCCCCCCGAACACCAGCCACAGCATCACGAACCGTACACAGGAGGTCGTGGAGCTGATCGCGGTGATCCCTTACGAGTGATCCCCCTTGCGGGTGAAGGAATTCTTTACAGGTGACAGCCTCCTTGCGGGTGAAAGAATTCTTTTCAGATGACAACCTCTTGCGGGTGAAGGAATTCTTTACAGGTGATAAAGCGGATTCCTTTATCCTGCCCGCTGGAAAACAGTCATAAAAACAGCCATGCACAGATTTGACCGCGCATGGCTGTTTTCTATTCAGCATATATCACAACAGACAGGTCAGGAGATCATGCCTTGCCGTTGGAGCCGAGAACCTCGGTGATCTTGTGGGCGACGATGGCCTTGACATACTTGCGGCCGTCTCCGATGTATTCCCTGGGATCAAAGTGCTCGGGATGTGCGTCGAAGTGCTCGCGAATGCCTGCTGTCATACCCAGACGGAGGTCGGAGTCGATGTTGATCTTGCAGACCGCGCCCTTTGCTGCGAGACGGAGCTGCTCCTCAGGAATGCCGATGGCGTCTTTGAGCTTGCCGCCGTGGGAGTTGATGATCTGTACATACTCCTGCGGGACGGAGGAGGAGCCGTGCAGGACGATCGGGAAGCCGGGAAGCCTTCTGGCGACTTCCTCCAGGATGTCCAGACGAAGCTTGGGATCCGTGCCGGGTTTGAACTTGTAGGCGCCGTGGCTCGTGCCGATCGCGATCGCCAGAGAATCCACGCCGGTCCTCTTGACAAATTCCTCGACCTGATCAGGGTCTGTAAACATAGCCTTGTCCACCGCGACACTGACTGCGTCCTCGATGCCCGCCAGGGTTCCGAGCTCCGCCTCTACGACGGCGCCGCGCTCGTGCGCATACTCGGCGACCTTTCTGGACTCCTCGATGTTCTCCTCAAAGGAGTGGCTGGAGTAGTCGATCATGACGGATGTAAAACCGCCGTCCACACAGTCCTTGCAGACCTCGAAGTCTGCACCGTGGTCCAGATGCATCGCGATCGGAATCTCAGGATACAGCTCCACTGCCGCCTCGACCAGGTGTTTCAGATACTGGGGCTTCGCATATTTGCGCGCACCTGCAGACGCCTGCAGGATAATGGGGGAATTCAGCTCCGCAGCTGCCTCTGTGATCGCCTGGACGATCTCCATGTTGTTGACATTGAAAGCACCGATCGCATAGCCGCCGGTATATGCCTTTTTGAACATATCAACTGTTGTTACTAATGCCATTTTTTACTCCTTTCCGAAGCGTATGCTTCTGTACCTGTGAAAATCCGTATCCATACTCTCTGTCAACAGTTTTGAGGCAGAAAGTGATGGCGAAGGTTTTTCGCTCCGCATTTTTTCTATCATATCATGAAACAGGGTGCTTTTGGAAAAAACTGTGAAAAAAGACAGTCTGGAACCGCATCAGAATGAACCGGGCCGTTTTTGCAGAATGAGAACACAGATCGATTCGCCGCTGTGATCTCCCTCCCGTCGAAGCTGCGGACGCTTTTTCGTCCTTTGATCAGATCCAATAAAGCTTCCATATCTGAACAAATCCCCTTTCAAAACAGAAGTGTAAAAAGCCGGCCCGCCGGCTCCGCCACCCGGATATTACACATGACGGGACAAGTGCTGACTAGTGATTATGTGTCACCAGATACCATTTTGCAAAGGCGGTGCCGATGATGATCACATACCCGACCACACTCCAGGGATCCGGCAGTTCTCCAAAAAGCAGGATCCCCAGTAGGGCGGCATAGACGACCTGGGAATAATCGAATACAGAGATATCCCGCGCCGGGGCATGCTGGTAGGCAGTGGTGATGGTGAGCTGCCCGCCCGCGGCACTGCAGCCTGCAAGGAGCAGGAAAAGGACCTGGCGGACACTCATGGGACTGAAATTCAGTACCAGATTCGGGAGGAGGACCAGGGTGGAAAACGTCGAGAAAAAGGCAACCACAGCCGGGCCCTTTACTCCCTGCAGCCCAAGCTTGCGGACATAGGTATAGGCCGTTCCTGCCGCGAATCCGCCGAAGATACCGACCAGAGCCGGTACAGAGGCGATCCCGGCGGAGGGTTTGGCCACAAACGCCGCTCCGATGAAAGCCAGAAGGACACTGAGCCACTCGATCCGGTTGGGCATCTCTCCGAGTATAAAGATCGACATCAGGATCGCAAAAAACGGAGACAGCTTGTTGAGCATGTTCGCGTCGGCGATTCCCAGGTGATCGACCGCCCAGAAATTGGCCAGGATCCCGGCAGTCCCGAAGATACTGCGCAGCAAAAGGACGGGCAGATTCTTCCTCTGTATAACGGCGCTGATCTTCTCTCCGGACCGGAACAGAATGCCCCAGGCCACAGCAGCCGCCACGATATTCCGGAAAAAGGCCTTCTGCATCGTCGGCACGTCCCCCGAAAGCCGCACGAAGACCGACATCATCGAAAAGAAGAACGCAGCCAGCAGGATAAAAAAGATCCCTTTTCTCCTGTCTCCTGCACGCAGATCTTCATGCCGGTGTGTATTCTCTGTCCGGTTTTTTTGCAAAACAGCCCTTTCCCTTTTCATTTTTACCTCTTCCTGCGGTTGAAAATCACCCCGGACAGCCGGCTGTCCGGGGTGTTTTATTCTTCATCGCAAACTAATCGCGAGCGACCCTTACATTACTTCTGATCCTTTTCAAATACAAGTTCCAGTGTAAGCGGATTCCCGTTCTGATCCAGTTCAGTGGGAACATAACCGATATAATGATATCCCTTGAGTGTCTGCTCTGTAACGATGTCGTGATAGGGTTCCAGGGAGAACATACCGTCCGCGGAATTCGGTTTTACATATTTGATCGGGACGTAGGTATACTTTTCTTCGGCGGCTTTCCTGGAATTCTCAGCCTTTTTCGCCTCTACAGCCTTCTTTGCCTCCTCGGCCTTCT
>JAFWDM010000088.1 GCA_017513005.1 Lachnospiraceae bacterium | reverse complement strand
CTGGATATCCTCAGAAGCTATACGCCTCTGGTGGAGCAGGCTTCGATCGATGAGGCCTACATGGACGCGACGGAACTCTGCCAGAAAAAAGCGGCATTGGAACTCGCCGCTGGGATCCGGCAGAGGATCCGGGAGGAACTGGGCTTCACTGTGAATGTGGGGATCTCGACGAATCGTCTTCTGGCAAAGATGGCGAGTGATTTTGAAAAACCGGACAGGACGCATACACTGTTTCCGGAAGAGGTGGAGGAAAAGATGTGGCCGCTGCCGATCGGGGACCTCTATGGCTGCGGAGGCAGGACCAGTGCCCGGCTGCGGACCCTGGGGATCCAGACGATCGGAGACGCGGCTAAAACGCCGGTAGTGATCCTGATCGACAATCTGGGGGAAAAATCGGGAAAGTATATCCACCGGGCCGCAAACGGGCTCGGCCACGCGGGGATCACGCTGGTGCGGGAGGATGCAAAGAGCTACTCGAACGAATATACCACTTCCAGCGACATCACACAGGAGACCTATGAGGCAGAGTATCTCCCCCTTCTGCAGCATTTATGCGACAAGGTCGCAGGGCGTCTGCAGCGCGACGGAATTTTCGGAAAGACGGTCGTGGTCACGGTCAAGACCGACGATTTCCGCCGCAGATCTGCCCAGTGCAGGCTCCGGGATGCCACCAACCGGTCTGAACTACTCTATGAGACAGCGGTCTCTCTGTCAGATAAACTGCTTTTAGGGGAAAAGGGGCTCTTTGCGGACGGTACCGGGATCCGGCTCGTGGGCGCAGGTGTCACGGATCTGGATCATGGAGACTTCCGGCAGATGAGCCTCCTGGACTGGGAGCCTGAGGAGGAACCTGCAGCAGATCCTCTGACAGATAAACCCTGGAGGCCAGTTGGAAGCCAGGCCGTATCCAGCATGGATGCAGAGAAAAAAAACGGAAATCAATCAGGATCTGAATCAAAACCGAAAGAGGCAGCCGACATGAGCACTCTATCCCGGGCCAGGCGCTTAAGTGAGATGGAAGCCAGGATCAATGGGCGGTATGGAGAAGGGACAATCAAAAAAGGGATGGCGTGACCTGGATAACAGGACAGCCGCCCTTTTTTGATCGTTCAATCGGGAAAGGGCTGTCCCCGCAGTCTCTTACAGGCAGCCGAATTCCTCCATCGCCCTGCGCAGGCTCTCCTTGTGTGCCGGAGTCAGTTCGGTCAGAGGAAGCCGGGGCTTTCCGACCCGGAACCCCTGCATATTCAGCGCCGCCTTGACGGGGATCGGATTGACTTCGATAAAGAGCTGTTCGATCAGGGGAAGTGCCCTGAGCTGTATTGCTCTGGCTTCCTCGTAACGTCCCTCCAGGCAGTGCATGACGAGGTCGTGGGTCTGCCGGGGCGCCACGTTTGCGAGTACGGAGATCACACCGACGCCGCCCAGGGAACAGAGCGGGACGATCTGGTCGTCATTGCCGGAGTAGATATCGATCTTCCCGTCGAGGAGCCTGGCCAGCTTTGCGACCTGGCTGATATTGCCGGTGGCCTCCTTGATCGCGGCGATGTTCGGCTGGTCTGCAGCCAGCCTGGCCATCGTCACCGGCAGGATGTTTGTGCCGGTCCTGGAAGGGACATTATAGACGATACAGGGAAGCTTTGTCGCGGATGCGATCTTCCTGTAGTGCTGATAGAGACCGTCCTGGGTCGCTTTATTATAATAGGGCGTGACCAGAAGCAGGGCATCCGCTCCGAGCTTTTCGGATTCTTCGGACATCATCACCGCGTGTGCGGTATTGTTGGAGCCTGTCCCCGCGACCACGGGGATCCGGCCTTTTGTCACCTGTACGGCAAAACGAATGGCTTCCAGGTGCTCCGGATCGTCAAGCGTGGGGGCCTCCCCGGAAGTCCCGCAGACTACCAGAGCATCGGTCCCGTTTTTGATCTGGTCCTCGATCAGTTCCTCAAGAGCATCAAAATCGATCTCTTCATTATCCTTCATCGGTGTCACCAGGGCGACGCCGGATCCTTTAAAAACAGACATGATCTGCTTCCTCCCGTTTTGAAACTGCCATATTTACAAAAACTGCATGAAACGAATTACAAAATTCGATTGTACATAAAGATAGTTTATCACATATTCCTATTTGTGTCAGTTCCTCTGCACAGCAAAGAAATGAAAAAAGCCGGGGAACAGCAGAACCTGTTACCCGGTTTTTGCGCGTGGATTAGGCGGGAATCGAACCCGCGTCCAAGAGCCCATTCAGCGTACTTCTACGATCATATCCTGTTCTTGCGGACGAATCCTTTTCCCGCATCCGGCGAGGGAACAGTCAACCTGGCCGGTTTGGTAGCTTCATCATACGCCCATGGCCGCAAAGCTTAGACCATGTCGTTTCCCGCTTTCATGATGCCGTATCCGGAGGATGCGGGTGTCCTCCGGGCGACACGCAGCAATTAAGCTGCGAGTGCTACTCTATCGTTAGCGTTTATTTTTAATTGTGCCGTTTAACGCTCGGCTCCGGATCGCTTCTCCACCTGCAAGACCCCTGTCGAAACCTTTACTAACCCGTAAACGAATTCAACAGGCCTTTCAAGACCTCCTTTAAAACTTTTTGCTTCCTCGGTGAATTCACCATGATTATAATTCGTTCACGGGGAAAAAACAATAGTCTCACACTTTAATTTGCCGGGATTTCACAAATGCCCGGGTGACAAAAAGAACCGTCCCCTTTGTCACCCTGCGTCTCAGATTTCCATGAAAGGCGCAAAACAGATCCTGTCCCGGACAGGCATAAGGCGCCTGTCCGACAGATACCGTCTGGTCTCCTCCTCCCGTTCCCAGTAATGCATGGGAAAAATGTAAGAGGCATCGAGGATCTCCGCAAAGGCTGCCATACAGCGGGGGGCTTCCTCTCTGAGTCTGGGATCCAGGGGGACGAAGGCGAGGTCCAGGAGGGGCAGGCAGGCTTCTTCCGTGCGGGATCCTTTCCGGCACCGGGTCTCCCCGCTGTTTTCTTCTGCCTTCTGTTCCTTTCGGGGTCCTTTTTCCCCGCGGAGAATGTCAGAGAGGTACTGCATTTCGGCGCGGCATCGCTTTTCCGAGGAGATATTGTCCGCAAGATGTTCGTCGAACCAGTACCAGACATTCAGGTCGCCGGCGTGATAGATCCGTTTTCCTTCCGTCTCGATATAGAAGGCGACCCCCATATCCGTGGAGGTCAGCGTCCGGATCCGGAGCGGGCCGGCCGCATAGGCCTGACGGGGCTCCACGGTGATTACTTCCGCCTCCGGATGTCTCGCCGCGTCCGGGATCCCGGCGTCCAGGATATAGGTCACTTCGGGAACTATCTTTTGCAGGCTCCAGATCATCGGGCTGTAGTGGTCTTCGTGTGCATGGGAGCAGAAAACATAGAGTCTCTTCCCCGAAGGGATCTGCGGAAGCTTCCCCCTGTACCAGTCGAAAAGCAGGACGCTCTTTTCCATCTCGACCATGAACCCGCTGTGGAATATATGCGTGATCTTCATTGTTTTTCCTTTTTCTCCTGATTTTTACCCCAGAGAATGAAGCCTGTGAGCACGATGGCCATGATCAGACAGACAAAGGGGATGTGGAGCAGGATGCTGCGTGCATCCTGCTGTGCCGTTTCCTCCGCCTGTGCAGGAGCACCTGCTACCTCTTCCGCAGCAGTCTCTTCCTGGACACGGTCTGCGGTCTTATCTTCCGTAACGGTTCCTTCCTGGACACGGTCTGCAGTCTCCTCTTCCGTAACGGTTCCTTCCTGGACCTGGTCTGCAGTCTCCTCTTCCGTAACGGTCTCTTCCTGTACCTGGTCTGCGTTCTGTGAGCCTGTCTCCCCGGCAGATGCCATAGCGGGGGTCAAAGCAGACAGCAGGCAGAAAGCCACAAGGATGAATACCCATTTTCCAAATTTCATATAAGATTCCTCCTCAACGAAACATATTTTTCTTCTTTATCGCACAATACCCGTGTCTTCAGTCATAGGACAGCGCGTAAAACCGGGAAACCAGCTTCATCGCGGGTACAATTACTCAAACATATCAAACAGGGAGATCTGGTTGGTCTCCGGCAGGTCACCTAAAAGCCCCAGGTCGTGCATCTTCTCGATGACGGTCTTGGGGACCTTGGTCCTGTTCCAGAAATCGTCTCTGGAGATAAAGGGACCGTCCTTTCTGGCCTCTACGACGGCGTCGGCGGCTTTTTCACCCATGCCGTCGATGCTCTTCAAAGAAGGCATGATCTTTCCGTCCACGACGGAGCACAGGCGGGACTGGGCCGTGTAGATGTCGATCGGGAGAAAATCAAATCCCCTGGCATACATCTCGCGGACGACCAGGCAGTCGTCGAGTGTGGTCTGCTCCTTGGGAGTGAGTTCGTCCTTTCTGCGCTGGTAGTCCGCCATGACCTCCAGCAGGTGTTCCTGCCCCTGGCACATGATCTCGTAGGAGAAGGCCGAGGCGCGGATGCTGAAGTAGGCGGCGTAGTAGGCCAGCGGGTAGTGTACCTTGCAGTAGGCGATGCGCAGGGCCATCATGACGTAGGCTGCCGCGTGGGCGCGGGGAAACATGTACTTGATCTTCAGGCAGGAGTCGATGTACCACTCGGGGACGCCCGCGGCCCGCATGGCCTCCATCATTTCCGGGGTAAGACCCTTGCCCTTTCGCACGGATTCCATGGTCTTGAAGGAGAGGGACTTGTCCATTCCCTGCGCGATCAGATAGGACATGATGTCATCGCGTGTGCAGATCGCAGTGGACAGGACGGCCTTTCCCTCCTGGATCAGGGTCTGGGCGTTGCCCAGCCACACATCCGTGCCGTGGGAGAGGCCGGATATGCGGACCAGCTCCGACATGGTGGTCGGCCGCGTGTCATCGAGCATGCCGATGACGAACTTGGTCCCGAATTCCGGGATGCCCAGGGAACCGACGTCGATGCCGCCGTTCTGCTCCGTGGTGATCCCCAGGGATTCGGTGCTGGAGAACAGCTTCATGGTCTCCGGGTCGTCCAGGGGGATCTCCACGGGATCCAGACCGGTCAGGTCCTGCAGCATGCGGATCATGGTCGGATCGTCGTGTCCCAGGATGTCGAGCTTGAGGAGGTTGTGGTCGATCGAGTGGTAGTCAAAGTGGGTCGTGACGATATCGGTCGTCATGTCGTTGGCGGGGTGCTGGACGGGTGTAAAGGTATTGATGTTCTCTCCCATCGGCAGGACGACGATGCCGCCCGGGTGCTGGCCGGTACTGCGGCGGATCCCGGTGCAGCCGGCGAGGAGACGTTCGATCTCACAGTTTCTCTTGGCGATGCCCTTGTTTTCAAAATAGTGCTTCACATAACCGTAGGCGGTCTTATCCGCGACCGTCGCGATCGTGCCGGCCTTGAAGGTCTGCTCGTGGCCGAAAATGACCTTCGTGTAGGCGTGGGCCTTGGACTGGTATTCGCCGGAGAAGTTCAGGTCGATATCCGGCTCCTTGTCTCCCTTGAATCCCAGGAAGGTCTCGAAGGGGATGTCGAAGCCGTCCTTTTTCAGCTCCTGTCCGCAGTGGGGGCATTTCATACGGGGCAGGTCGATCCCGCTTTTGCCCTGATACTGGCGGACCAGGTCGGAATCGAAGTCCGAATAGTGACAGTTGGGGCAGTAGTAGTGCGGCGGCAGGGGATTGACCTCCGTGATGCCCGACATGGTCGCGGCAAAGGAGGAGCCGACCGAGCCGCGGGATCCCACCAGGTAGCCGTCTTCGACGGATTTCCAGACCAGCTTCTGGGCGATGATATACATGACTGAGTATCCATTGGAAATAATGGACCGCAGCTCTCTCTCGAGCCGTTCTTCCACGATCTCCGGCAGGGGATCGCCGTACATGCTGTGGGCTTTGTCGTAGCAGATCCTGCGCAGCATCTCGTCGCTGTGCGGGATGACCGGCGGGCACTTGTCCGGGCGGACCGGGGAGATGGCGTCCACCATATCCGCGATCCGGCGGGGGTTGTCTATGACCACCTCCCGGGCCTTTTTCGCACCCAGGTAGGCGAATTCGTCCAGCATTTCATTCGTCGTGCGGAGGTAAAGGGGTGCCGGATCCTCGTCCGCCATCCCCATGCCCTCCTGGATGATCGTCCTGTAGATCTCGTCCTCCGGATCCATGAAATGGACATCCCCGGTGGCGACGACCGGCTTTCCCGCCTGCTCGCCCAGGCGGACGATCGTCCGGTTCAGGTTCAGGAGGTCCTCCTCTGTCCGGATCTGCGGGTACTTGTCCTGCATCTTCGGAGATTCCAGAAGGAAGCGGTTGTTGTCCCGGGGCTGGATCTCCAGATAGTCGTAGAAGTCCACGATCCCGGCCAGGACTTCGTCCGAGCGCTCCTCCAGGACAGCCTCCATGAGCTCTCCCATGACGCAGGCGCTCCCGACCAGGATCCCCTCCC
This sequence comes from Lachnospiraceae bacterium, assembly GCA_017513005.1. Classification (GTDB taxonomy): domain Bacteria; phylum Bacillota; class Clostridia; order Lachnospirales; family Lachnospiraceae; genus CAG-791. The sequence continues at coordinate 9,199 of JAFWDM010000088.1, read as the reverse complement.
GGTACTTCATCAGAAGGCTTTTGGGAATGCGGGGTTTTTTGAAGAAATAGGTCAGGTGGGATTCGGTCACCATGGTATAGAGGTTGGTCCTGCCGGTGGTGTTCTTGGCCAGCAGGATGCAGTGGTGGGTGCGCAGACGCTTGACGGTCTCCGGCGTCGGCGCGCAGAAGGCGTCGATCTGACGAAGGGAAAGGGCTCCCTGCTGCAGCAGCATGGGGAGCATTTTCAGGTAGATGTCAGCGGTGCAGGCGGCATCGTCCACAGCGCGGTGGTGGTTCTCCAGCGAGACGTTCAAAAGCTTTGCGACGGCGTCCAGGGTGTATTTCGCGTGTCCGGGCAGAAGCGCCCGGGAGAGCCCCAGGGTATCCAGGGTCGTAAAGCTGCAGGGCAGCCCCAGGCGGTCCGCATTTGCCTTCACGAAGCCGATATCAAAGGCGACATTGTGGCCGACAAGGATACAGCCCTCGCAGAAGCGCAGGAAAAAGGGCAGCACGAGATCGATGGTCTTGGCCCCTATGACCATGCTGTCGCTGATCCCCGTCAGTTTCTGGATCTTGAAGGGGATCGGCACTTCGGGATTGACAAACTGGGAGAAGCGGTCGGTGATTTTCCCGTCCCTGATCTTGACTGCGCCGAATTCGATGATCCGGTTTTTCTCCGGAGAAAAGCCGGTCGTCTCCAGGTCGAATACGACTACAGGACGGTCGGTGACAGGCAGATCCAGATCCTCTCCCGGGACAGGAACCACAGACCGGGCCAGATCGTCCACCAGGTAGCACTCCACCCCGTAGAGGACCTTGAAAAAGTCCTGGTCGTCCACCGGCGGCTCGCCCGCCTCTTTCCTTCTCTTGTTCTCTGCCTTCAAAAGGTCCTCGCGCACGTGGCCGGCATCCGGGAAAGCCTGGATATTGCCGTGGTCCGTGACCGCGATCGCGGGCATTCCCCAGCTGTAGGCGCGTTTGACGAGGTCCTTGCACTCCGAGACCCCGTCCATGTCGCTCATTTTCGTGTGCAGATGAAGCTCGACCCGCTTTACGGGGGCGTCATCGGTGCGGGTCTGTACGAAGGAGGGGATCTTCATGATGCCCTGGATGGAGGAGACGATGACTTCCCTGTCGAAGGTGTCCATGACGGCAGCGCCGCGCACCTTGACAAAGGCCCCTTTCCCGACGTCCTTTAAAAGCGCGTCCGCCTGACTGGTCGGTACAAAGAGCTTGCAGTAGATCGAGTCTGTATAATCCGTGAGGGAAAACTTTACGATCGTCTTGTCGTTGCGGATGTCGCGCCGGTCGTTGGCCAGGATCCGTCCCCGGATCACGACCTCTCCGATCTCTCCGACGATATCCGCGATCCGGATCGCCTCCGCCGTGACCTCCCGCCCGAAAATGACATCCGGGTGGGAAGACCGCTTTAGGGAATATTCCCGGTTTCCCTTTTTCGTGCGGCTGTTTGCGCCCCGTCGGAAGGAATCCTTTGCCGCCTGTCTGCGGCTGCCTGCTCCGGCGGAACTGCTGCGGCTGCCCGCACTGCCGGCATTGCCGGAACTGCCGCCGGTACCTGAACCTCCGGAACTGCTGCCTGCTCCGGACACTTTGTCCCGGGGGCCGGATCCTGCTCCCGCCGCTTGTGTCAGCTGTATCCTGACATCATGCGCGGGTCCGGCATTTTCCGGCAGACCGCCAGGACCATCGTGCGCGGATGAAACGCCATATCCTGGTCCCGGGAAAGAAGTATAGGCATCGGTGGCAGTGGATACAGGTTCGGAGCCTTCCATCCCGGGGTCCAGGGTCACGGTCAGTGTCGCCTGCACGCCGCATCTGTCCCGGAAGATCCTGTTCAGGGACTCCTCCAGGCGGTCCTGCAGACGCCGGCTGATGCAGGTATCCCGCATACATACATTGATCCTGTCCCCGTCCTCATAGGTGATCCTGGCGTCTCGGAAGATGATGCCCATGACCGGAGAGAAGGAAGCGATCTCCGACCGGATCGAATCGCTGTACTCTTCCATCAGCCTCTGCGGGGTGTAAAATCCCGACAGGCTGTAGTGTTCCTCGACATAGACCTCGACCCTTCGGCCCTCGAAGAGCTGTTGCTGCATTTCCTTTTGCATACGAAACACCTGATCCTTGTGGATCAGGTGCTCTGAATGCAGGCATACCTTGAGGCGGGTGCGCTCCCGGTTGGCGGCGAGCCGCTCGACCTGCGTATCTTCAAAATAATTATGCAGTTCCTTCCGGACCTTCAGCTTCGGAAAGACATCAAAAAAAGCTTTGGACATAAAACTCCCCGAAAACGCATTACATCACTGAGGCTTTTTGATCAGGTGATCGGAAGAAAAGACATGCAGATATTCCTGTGTTCTTTAACGACATGTCCTTATTTCTTCCACTGATCAAGTTCCTGGCGCAGGGCATCGAGGAGCTGCTCTTCACGCATCTTGCGGACGATCTGCCCCTTTTTGATCAGGAGGCCATCGCCGTTTCCTCCGGCGATCCCGATATCCGCCTCCTTTGCCTCGCCGGGGCCGTTGACCGCACAGCCCATGACAGCGACCTTGATATTGAGGTCATAGCCCTGCACCATGGTCTCGACCTGATTGGCCAGGCTGACCAGGTCGATCTTTGTCCTGCCGCAGGTCGGGCAGGAGACGACATCGATGCCGCCCTCCCGCAGTCCCAGTGTGCGGAGGATCATTTTTGCGGATTTGATCTCCTCCACGGGATCGCCCGTGAGAGAGACCCTGATCGTATCGCCGATCCCTCTGTAAAGAATGATCCCGAGGCCGACAGCGGACTTTATATTGCCGCTGTAGAGTGACCCGGCTTCCGTGATCCCCACATGCAGGGGGTAGAGTGTCTCATCCGCCAAAAGTTCATGGGCGCGGGCACAGGTCAGGACATCGGAGGATTTGATGCTGATGACGATCTGGTCATAGCCGCATTCTCGACCATACGTACCTTGTCAAGGGCGCTCTCCACCAGTCCCTCCGGGGTCACGCCGCCGTATTTCGCGAGGATCTCTTTTTCCATAGAACCGCTGTTGACCCCCACCCGGATCGGGATCTGCCGCTCTTTGGCACAGCGCACGACCTCCCTGATCTTTTCCTGTCCGCCGATGTTGCCGGGATTGATCCGGATCTTGTCTGCCCCGTTCTCCATGGCGAGGATCGCCATCCTGTAATCAAAATGGATGTCCGCCACCAGCGGAATATGGATCTGTTTTCTGATCTTTCCGATCGCCGCCGCAGCTTCCGCGGTGGGACAGGTGCAGCGGATGATCTCGCAGCCGGCTTCCTCCAGGCGCAGGATCTGCGCCACGGTCGCCGCGACATCCTCAGTAGGGGTATTGGTCATGGACTGGATCAGGACGGGGCTGCCGCCGCCGATGACCCGGTCTCCGATCCGGATCTTTTTCGTGTGGTCACGATAGGTCATTCTGTTCTGTCTCCTTCCGGGGATCCTCCCCGGCTTATGTCAGGCAAAAAATTTCGCGATGTCGTTAAAGAGTACCAGCACCATGATAAACATCAGGACCGCGAAGCCGGCCAGATGTACCATGCCCTCCTTTTCCGGAGGGATCGGCTTGCCGCGCACCGCTTCCAGAAAAAGGAACAGGAGCCTGCCTCCGTCCAGGGCGGGCAGGGGCAGGAGGTTGATGGCGCCGAGGTTGACCGTGAGCAGGGTCGCCAGGCTCAGGAATGTCAGGATCACGGCTGCCGGCCCGTAGGGAGCGGTCTCCGTATAGGTGTCGTCGACGACTTTCACGACACCGACCGGTCCGGAGACGTCGTCCTTTGAGAAATGTCCGCGGAAGATCAGTCCCAGGGATTTATAGGTGGCCTTGAGCCAGTAGACAGTCTCGTAGAAACCGTACTGAAATACCTGCACGGGATTGCATTTCATCAGCTTGCCGGCGCCGCGGATCCCGATATAGTATCTGTCATCCTTTTCATCATACTGCGGGACGAGATCGATGGTCTTTTTCTCTCCCTCCCGTTCCACTGTGATGTGCAGCGGCTCTCCGTAATTCATTGCAGAGACAAGTGAGACTTCCCGGTAGATATGGATCTTTTCCCCGTTGATCCGGGTGACAAGATCTCCTGCCTGCAGGCCAGCCTCCATGGCGGCCGAATCCGGAAGTACCTCCTGGATGACAGGAAGGTCCGTCCCGGAAAACGCGACCACGATGAGGGACAGCACAAATCCCAGGATGAAATTCGCCATAGGGCCCGCCAGCACCGCCGCGATCCTGCTGCCCACGGGGGCATTGGGAAAGGCATGCTCGTCGAGCTCCTGCAGGTCCTCGTCATCCATGACATCGAGTCCGTCAAAGACACAGGCCCCGCCGATGGGAAGCATCCGGATGCACAGGTCTGTCTCCTTTCCCTCTTTGCGGTACAGAACCGGACCCATGCCGATATCAAACTCTTTTACGCGGATCCCGTTTCGTCTGGCGATGGCAAAATGCCCGAACTCGTGCGAAACCACGATCACGCTGAAAATGATCAGAAAGATCAGAATACTGACGATCATGTTTGTATCCTTAGTTTTAAAAAAATTCCTACAGCCTGTTCATCAGCAGAAAGGACAGGTAGTAGATCACGGGAGCGGTGAAGATCACGCTGTCGAAGCGGTCCATGATGCCGCCGTGGCCGGGAATCAGGTTTCCGTAGTCCTTGATGCCGTGGTTGCGCTTGATGGCGGAGGCGGCCAGATCACCGGTCTGGCTGATGATGCTCCCGAAGACGCCGATCATGCCGAAAAGGACCAGAGCGTCCAGCCCGGGGTAGAACCTGCGCAGAAGCAGGGCGACCAGGCAGCTGACGGCTGTGGAACCCAGAACACCCCCGACTGCGCCTTCGACCGTCTTTTTGGGACTCAGCACAGGGGCGAGTTTGTGACGTCCGATCGCCATGCCGGCCGCCAGAGCACAGACATCGCTGACTGACGAGCAGACATAGATCAGCAGATAGAGGAAGATCCCGTATGGAAGGGCCCTGGTCCTGCACACATAGGACAGCAGGACCGGTCCGTACAGAAAAGCGGTGACTGCGCCGGTCGCCTGGGCAGACCGCCTGCGGGGAAAAGTGTAGACGTAAACAGCCATGGTCAGCAGAAAATCCAGGGCGAGAAGCATCATCGCCCAGAAATCCGCCTTATTCACCAGGGCAGGCAGATTGACTGCGCCGTAGTTCCATTCGATATACATGAGCCCGGCATAATAGACCACAGACAGAATGAGGCCCGGCATGGCGAGCAGGTCCGGAACCGAATTCCAGTTCCTGATTTCTTTTCTTTTTCTTGCGCCCGGAGGCGGGCACAGGATCGCCGTCAGTTCCATATATCCGATCACGCTGCACAGCATAATCATCGCGTAAAGCGGGTAAGATCCAAGCGCCCCCAGTCCCAGAATCAGGATGGCCATGATCACTCCGCTGATAATCCTGCTTTTCATAAAAGACCCCCGTAACGGCGCTCGCGGTGATTGTAGGCGTCGATCGCCTTTTCCAGTTCCTTCCGGTCAAAATCAGGCCAGGCCTTGTCCGTAAAATAGAGTTCGGAATAGGCGAGCTGCCACAGCAGGAAGTTTGAAATGCGCTGTTCCCCGCAGGTGCGGATCAAAAGGTCGGGATCCGGGATCCCGGCAGTATCCAGGCAGCTGTCCAGGATGTCGCCGTCTATAGCGTCCGGATCCGACAGAAGCCCTTTTTCACAGGCCCTGCGGACCGCGCGTACGATCTCGTCCCGGCCTCCGTAATTGATCGCGATCTGAAACCCGATCCCCGTGTTGGAAGCAGTCTCCTGCTCCAGCGCGGCGATCGCCTCCTGCAGGTCAGGCGCGAGGCGGGACTTGTCCCCGATCACGCGAACACGCACATTGTTCTTTGTACATTTGACGAGAGCAGTCTTCATATATCTGCGCAGGAGGTTCATCAGCGCCTTCACCTCTGCCGCAGGACGAGCCCAGTTCTCAGTCGAAAAAGCATAGACAGTCAGATAGCGGATTCCGAGTTCATCCGCATCCTCGAGGATCTGTTCCACGGTTTTCGCGCCCTGGGAATGGCCGAAGGTCCGCGGCATGCCGCGCTTTTTTGCCCATCTGCCGTTGCCATCCATGATGATGGCCACATGGACCGGTATCTTTCTATCTTCCATCGTCTGTTCTGCCTTCTTCTTTCTGCACAAGAACCCGCAGCAGGTCCCCGCCTGCGTCATACGCCGGCAGTTCCCTCCTGCGGGTCATCTTCAGGATACACAGAGGAAGCGCCCGGATCAGACAGTCATGATCTCCGTCGTCTTCTCTTCGATTGCCTTGTCGATCTTCTTTACGAATTTTTCCGTCACCTTGCCCAGCTCATCCTGCAGCTCAGCCACGACATCCTCGGAAACATCCTCGCTCTTTTTGAGCTTCTTAAAGACTTCGTTTCCGTCGCGGCGGATATTGCGCAGGGCCACCTTGGCCTCTTCCCCCATCTTCTTGACGTCCTTGGAGAGCTGTTTGCGGCGCTCGCCGGTCAGCTCAGGGAACACGAGACGGATCATAGTGCCGTCATTGGTGGGATTGATGCCGATATCGGACGCGGAGATCGCACGGCTGATCTCCTTGAGCATTTTTTTCTCCCAGGGAGCGATCTGGATGATCCTGGCCTCGGGCACGGAGACATTGGCCAGCTGCTGGATCGGAGTCGGGGCACCATAGTAGTCTACGCGGATCTTGTCAAGGACATGCGGGTTGGCACGGCCTGCGCGGACTGCCTGCAGATCACTCTCCAGATGAGATAATGTTTTTTCCATTTTCTGTTCATACGGCTGCACTCTCTCACTGCTCATGGTTGTACCCCTTTCTCACTGTGTTGAAAAAACATGTTTACTATATTATGCGGTGATCGTCGTCCCGTCAAAATCGCCGGAGGCGGCGCGGATGATGCTCTGCGGTGCCTGCAGGGCAAAGACCCGCATCTCCATCCCGTTTTCCTTTGCCAGGACGGAGGAGGTCATATCCACGGCCTGCAGGTCCTTTTCCACGACCTCTTCGTAGGTCAGGCGGTCAAAACGCTTTGCGCCGGGATTTTTCGCCGGATCACTGTCGTACACACCGTCCACATTTTTGGCCATGAGGATCATATCCGCCCCGACCTCGACGGCGCGCAGAACGATGCCGGTATCGGTGGAAAAATACGGATGGCCGGTCCCGCCGGCAAAAAACACGACGATGCCCTCTTCCAGATACCGCACTGCCGCATCTTTTGAAAACTGCTCGGTGAAGGTGCCGCAGATAAAAGGTGTCATGACACGGGTCTTCAGGCCTGCCCGCCTAAAGATCTCGGAGACATACAGGCAGTTCATGACAGTCGCCAGCATGCCGATCTGGTCGGATTTTACGCGGTCGATCTCGTCGCCGGTGCGGCCGCGCCAGATATTGCCGCCGCCCGTCACGACGCCGACCTGATGTCCGGCTTCGCAAAGCTCCTTCACCTGTGCCGCGATGCCGGCGATCGTCTCTTCGTCATACAGCTTGACGGCGCCCTTTGCATTGCGCATGCTGCCGTCCATTTCTCCCGCCAGTGCCTCGCCGGAGAGCTTCAGGATGATTCTGCTCATTAGGTCATTCCTCCCTGTCTGCTATCAAGTATAGCATTGATGTGTGTAAACTGACAAGCCGCATCGGACTGCGGGAAAAACGTTTTTTATCAGCTGTTTTTCTGCGATGCACGCTTGCGCAGGCGCGAATCCAGGATCTTTTTGCGCAGGCGCAGGTGGTGCGGCGTGACTTCGAGCAGTTCGTCCGTGTCGACATATTCGATCGCCTGCTCGAGGCTCATGATCCTGGGCGGTACCAGCCGCAGCGCCTCGTCCGCGCTGGAGGACCGGGTGTTGGTCAGGTGCTTGGTCTTGCAGACATTGACGTCGATATCCACGGCTTTGCTGCTCTGGCCGACGATCATGCCTGTGTAGACCTCCTCGCCGGGGCTGATGAACATCTGGCCCCTTTCCTGGGCGCCGAACAGTCCGTACGCCACGGCTGTGCCGGCCTCAAAGGCGATGAGGGAACCGGTCTTGCGGTAGCTGATATCCCCCTTGTAGGGAGCATAGCCGCTGAAGACGGTATTCATGATGCCGTTGCCCTTGGTATCGGTCATAAAATCACCCCGGTAGCCGATCAGGCCGCGCGAAGGGATCATAAAGGTCAGACGGGTATAATCTCCCTGGATCGCCGTCATATTGACCAGTTCGCCCTTGCGCTCTCCCAGCTTCTGGATGACATTGCCGGCAAATTCCTCGGGGACATCGATGATGCATTCCTCGATGGGCTCCAGACGGTGCCCCTTCTCGTCATAGCGGTAGATGACCTCCGCCTTGCTGACCGAGAACTCATAGCCCTCGCGCCGCATGGTCTCGATGAGGACAGAAAGGTGCAGCTCGCCGCGGCCGGATACCTTGAAGGATTCCGTCGTGTCTGTGTCCTCGACCCGCAGAGAGACGTCTGTATTGAGTTCGCGGTAGAGACGGTCCCGGATATGGCGGCTGGTCACATATTTACCGTCCTTTCCGGCGAGAGGCGAATCATTGACATTGAAGGTCATCGAGATGGTGGGCTCGGAGATCTTCTGGAAGGGGATCGCCTGCGGATTCTCCGGTGCGCACAGGGTATCGCCGATATGCAGGTCATCGATGCCCGAGACAGCGACGATCGAGCCGATCCCGGCCTCCTGTACCTCCACGCGGCGCAGACCCTCGAATTCATAGAGCTTGCTCACTTTGACCTTGCGGTGCTTTTCGGGATCGTGGTGGTTCACGATCACACACTCCTGGCCTGTCCGGATGGTCCCGTTGTCCACCTTACCGACGCCGATCCTGCCGACATATTCGTTGTAATCGATGGTGCTGATCAGCATCTGCGTCCCGGCATCCGGGTCTCCCTCCGGTGCGGGAATATAGTCGATGATGGTCTCAAAGAGCGGCTTCATGCTGGCGCCGGGACTTCCCAGATCCATCGTCGCGATCCCGGATTTCGCGGAGGCAAAGACAAAGGGGCAGTCGATCTGCTCATCGCTTGCGCCCAGGTCCATGAGGAGCTCCAGAACCTCGTCGATGACCTGGGTCGGACGCGCGCCGGGACGGTCGATCTTGTTGATACAGACGATGATGGCAAGATCAAGCGCCATGGCCTTGGAGAGGACAAACCGCGTCTGCGGCAT